>DASPXK010000055.1:0-44879 GCA_035637315.1 Chloroflexota bacterium | reverse complement strand
GCGCTCGAGGGGCGTGTCCAGCGACATCCGGACCGGCTGGCCGTCCGGTTCGGCGACTTCTGCCAAAGCTACGCCGAGCTGAACGCCTCGATCGATCGAGCCGCGTGGGCGCTTCGGGACGCTGGCGCTCGCCCGGGCTCTAGAGTGGCGCTGATGCTGCCGAACGGGCCCGAGATGCTCTGGTGCTGGCTGGCGCTCGCCAAGCTCGGTGCGGTGATGGTGCCGATGAATTCCCGACTCAGGGGTGGGAGTTTGCGCTATCTGCTCGGGCATGCTCGGCTCGACCTGGCCGTCGTGGGCGCAAAGTCGCTCCAGGACTTTGCGAGCGCAGGTGGTGACGCGCTCGCTCAGGTCATCCGGGTCGGACCGCCTTCGAGCGAGCGGACAGCGCGTTGGCCCGCCTTCGGAGAGCTGCTGGACGCTGCGCCTAGCGGCCTGTTGCCCCAGCCGCCGCTGCCAGCGGACGGACTGGCCGCCATCATGTACACCTCGGGCACCACAGGGCGGCCCAAAGGCGTGCTGATCGGGCGCCAGGCCCAGCTTCAGCACGGCCTCAACTACACCCATCTTCTCGGCATTGCCGAGCAGGACACGGCGTACACTTGCTTGCCACTGTTCCACGTCACCGCGATGGGCACAGTCCTGGGAAGCCTGCTTGGTGGCGCGAGCGTCGCGATCGACCAGGGCTTCAGCCCGTTCGGTTTCTGGGAGCAAACCCGTCGTTACGGGGCGGCTGTGTTCACGTTCGTCGGCTCGGTGCTGACACTGCTGTTCAATCGGCCGCCGTGCCCGGACGACGCCGCTAATCCGGTTCGTCGAGCGGTTGGGGCGGCGACGCCACCTTGGCTGTGGGAGGCCTTCGAGCGGCGCTTCGGTCTCGAGATCGTGGAGACCTACGGCCAGACCGAGATGGTCGCGTTGTGGCTCATGCCACCTCCGGACCTGCGCAGGGTGGGCACCGTGGGCAAGCCAACAGACGGGCGCTTTGAGGCCAAAATCGTCGACCCTCGTGGGCAAGAAGTGCCAGCCGGCGCGCGTGGCGAGATCATCATCCGTCCAGCGAACCGAGGCGATATCGCGCTCGGCTACCTCGACGACAGGGCAGCCACACGGCTGGCGTTCCGCGAGGACGGCTGGTATTACTCGGGTGACCTCGGATCAAGAGACGAGGACGGCTACTTTCGCTACGTCGGCCGCCTCAAAGACTGCATCCGCCGGCGTGGCGAGAACATCGCCGCCTACGAGATCGAGCAGGTAGTCAACGCCCACCCCCATGTGCTGGAATCGGCCGCCGTTGGCGTCCCATCCGCACTCGGAGAGGAAGAGGTCAGGCTGTGTGTTGTCCCGCGGCCCGGCGCGACCATAGACTCGCGCGAGCTGGTCTCTTACTGCCGGGCCAAGCTCTCGAGATTCATGGTCCCCCGCTTCATCGAGGTCCGCGACAGGCTCCCGAAGACCGCGACCGAACGGGTGGACAAAGCAGCTCTCCGGGACGAGGCGTTTTCACCTACCCCCCAGCCCCTTCCCTGAAGGGAAGGGGCGCTAGCCGACAAGTTCCCCCTTCCCAGTTCCCCCTTCCCAGTTCCCCCTTCCCTTTAGGGAAGGGGGTTAGGGGGTTAGGTTAGGACAGGTCATCCATCAAAATGAGTTGAATCAGGACAAAGCGCGATTTATAATCCGAGCCGGAAGCAAGCCTGGCGCTTGACGACGATGTGGACGCTGGGGACAGGTCGCCCACCATTTGCGCGAGGGCGGCTCGTCCCCTTTTCGCGGCTGCAACTCGTGCCAGCGCCGATCGCGGAGTAATTTTGGAGCGGCGGAATGCCCACGAATGACCTCAGCATCAAGATCGCCGGCGAGGCCGGGCAAGGTGTGGAATCCGGCGGGGCGGGGTTCGCCAAAGCGGTGGTACGGGGCGGGCTGTACGTCTTCGGCGTGATGGACTACATGTCGCGGATACGGGGCGGCCACAACTTCTACCAGGTTCGCGTCGGCGAGCATCCGCTCCACACGTTCGACGACGCCGTGCACCTGCTGTTGGCGTTCAACAAGAACGCGGTCGATATCCACACCCCCGAGGTCGTCCGAGGCGGCGGCATCCTGCACGACGCCGGCATCAAAGTCGACCCGAGTCAGCTTGAAGAGCGCGGTATCCACGATTTCGAGATGCCGCTGATCAAGATTGCCGAGGAGCAGGGCGGCCACAAGATCATGATGAACACCGCCGCGCTGGGCGCGACGGCCGGTATCACCAGCTTTGACTTCGATCGCATCGCCGATATCATCGAGACCAACTTCAAGCGCAAGGGCGCAGAGACGGTTCAGAACAACCTGAAGGTGGCGCGCGCCGCGTACGACATGGCCCTCGAGCAGTTTGGGGGCGACTTCGGCTGGAAGATCGCGACGATTCCAGGCGCTCCGCAGCGGATGATCGTCAATGGCAACCAGGCACTGGCCATGGGCGCGCTCGCGGCCGGCTGCCGCTTCATCTCGACCTATCCGATGACTCCGGCCAGCACGATCACGGAATGGCTGGCGGCCCACGCCAAGCAGTTTGGCGTCGTTCAGAAGCAGACCGAGGACGAGACGGCGGCGATCCTGTTCGCCATCGGCGCCTCGCACGCCGGCGTTCGCGCGATGACCGCCAGCTCCGGTGGCGGCTTCTGCCTGATGGTCGAGTCGTACGGCCTGGCGGCGATGACCGAGACGCCACTCGTGATCGTCGAGGTCCAGCGCGGCGGACCGTCGACCGGGTTGCCGACCCGAACCGAGCAGCCGGACCTCGAGTTCGTGCTCTCGGCCTCGCACGGCGAGTTCCCCCGCCTGGTGATCGCGCCCGGGACAGTCGAGCAGTGCTTCGAGGCCGGCTATCGCGCCTTCAATCTGGCCGAGAAATACCAGACGCCAGTCATCATTTTGAGCGACCTATTCCTGTCCAACCAGGCTCGCACGCTGGAGATGAATGGGATCGACTTCTCGCAGGTGATGATCGATCGCGGCGAGACGCTCGACTATGAGGCGCTCGACAGGCTCATCCAACCGTACGAGCGGCACACGCTCACCGAATCGGGCATCTCGCCGCGCGCCTTGCCGGGTCACCCCGGGGCCGTCTACATCACGACCGGCGACGAGCACAACGTGGAGGGCCTGATCACGGAGGACGGCGAGGTCCGCAACCGCCAGATGGAGAAGCGGATGCGGAAAGACCAGCGCGCGGCCGGCGAGGACATGCGGATGCCGCTCCGTTACGGCCCGGAGCAGGCCGAGACCACCCTGGTCGGCTTCGGCTCTACGACCGGATCTTTGATCGAGGCGATGGAGCGTCTGAACGCGGATGGACATCCCACCAACGTGCTCCAGTTCGTCGACATCAGCCCCCTGGACGAGGACAGGCTGACAGACCTGATCCTCGGCCTCAACCGGATGATCGTGGTCGAGCAGAACTACACCGGCCAGCTCGCGCGGCATATCCGCAAACTGACCGGCCGCAAGGCCGACGAGCGCATCAATAAGTACGATGGCAGGCCGCTATCGCCCGGCGAGGTCGTGAGCAAGGTCCGACAGGAGGTGTTGGTCGGTGTCTGATCTAAAGCTCTTCAACACTACCGAGAAATCCACCTGGTGCCCTGGCTGCGGTGACTTTGGCATCCTGGCTGGCATCAAGGCCGCCCTGGCCGGGCTCGACATGTACCCGCACCAGGCGATCCTGGTGTCGGGCATCGGCTGTGGCTCGAAGCTGCCGCATTACATGCATGTGAATGGCTACAACTCGATCCACGGCCGGGCGCTGCCGGTTGCCCAGGGGCTCAAGCTAGCCAACCATGAGCTGAAGGTGATCGCCGTCACGGGCGACGGCGACGGCTACGGCATCGGGCAGGGTCACTTCATCCACGCCATGCGTCGCAACCCCGCCATTGTCCACGTCGTGGAGAACAACCAGGTCTACGGGCTGACTAAGGGGCAGTATTCGCCGACCAGCGAGAAGGGCTACATCTCGAGCTTCTCGCCCGAAGGCGCGATCGAGTTCGCGATCAACCCGCTGGCCCTGGCGCTGGCGGCTGGGGCCACCTTCGTCTCGCGTACCTTCGCGGGCGACGTCAAACAGATGGGAGTAGTGCTCCAGAAGGCCATTCAGCATCGCGGCTACGCTCTGGTGGATTGCATGCAGCCGTGCGTGACCTACAACAAACTGAACACGTACGACTGGTTCCGCGCACGCGTCTACAAGCTCGAGGAAGAGGAGGGCTACGACCCCTCCAGCCGTGACATGGCGTGGCAGAAAGCGCAAGAGTGGGGCGATCGGATCCCAATCGGGATCCTGTACCAGACCGAGGACCGCCCGACCTACGAGGAGCAGGTCAGCGAGCTGCAGGCCGGCCCGTTGGTCCGCCAGCCGATGAACGGTCGCGTCAACGACTACGAGGCTCTCAAGCTCGAGTTCGTGTAGCCTATTCACAGTCATCCTGAGCGAAGCGAAGGATCCGCGATCTGGGCGCAGGGCACGGATCCTTCGCTTCGCTCAGGATGACAACACTAATTACGACAGCCCGCTTACGACAGCCCGCTTACGACAGCCCGCAGATCGGATGACGCTAGCCCACTGAACATGCCGCTCCGCGACCCGCACGAGCGATCCGCCGACCAGCGCGGACTGTTCCACTGGCTCGAGCTCCTCCGCAAGCTCTGGCTTCGGGGCGTGGCCCGCGTTCTCGAGTACTCGACTCTGATCCACGGTACGCAGCTCAATCTGGGCCGCGTCACTCCCCAGCTCGTCGTCGGCGGCGCCATTCCAGCCAAGGCGTACCCGCGCCTCAAGGAGATGGGCGTGACCGCGGTGATCGATCTGCGCGAAGAGGACCGCGACGACGAAGCAGCGCTGAATGCGCTGGGTATCGAGCTGCTGCACCTGCCCGCAGCCGACCGCTACGCGGCGTCACAGGAACAGCTCGCGCGTGGGGCGGCGTGGGCTATCGAGCGCCTAGGGCGCGGGGGCCAGATATACGCGCACTGCAAGCATGGCGTTGGGCGGGGCCCGCTCATGGGCCTGGCGATCCTGGTGGCCCAGGGCTACACACCCACCGAGGCGCTGCGCGTGATGCGGAACTCGCGCTGGCAGGCCGCGCCGAACGACCGCCAGCTGGAGGCCCTCGTCGCCTTTGAACGTACCTGGAGGGCGAGGGGCTAGATCACGCCTTCGGCCTCGAGACGAGCTAGCTCATCGGCGTCCAGGCCGAGTAGTCCTCGATAGACCTCGACGTTGTGCTCGCCGACCTCTGGGGCTGCTCGCGCGACCCTGGCTGGTGTGCTCGATAGGCGTGGGACAGGCGCGGGCATGCGAACCCGGCCTATGATCGGATCGTCGACGTCGATCAGCGTTTGCCGGGCGCGGTACTGCGGGTCTGCGAAGATGTCGGCGATGCTAGCGATTGGCGCGTTTGGGACCTCGGCCACGTCGAGACACTCGCGGAGCTCGCCCAGCGTGTGCTGACTTGTCCACGCGCTGACCCGAGCGTCCACGTCCGCCCGCCGACTGACTCGCTTGTCCATAGTCTCGAATGCCGGGTCGGCGCCCCAGGCTTGGTCCCCCATCGCGGCGGCCAGTCGGCGGAAGATCCGATCATTGGTGCAGGCGATGGCCACCCACTTGCCGTCAGCGGTCGGGTAATGGTTGTGTGGCGCCGCGTGGGCCGCGGACCCGCTCCTTTCGCGCACGATGCCGAGGGTGTCGTGGGCGAGCGGGAGGACGTCGGTCAGGCGAAAGATGCTCTCGAACAGAGAGATGTCGATCTCCTGGCCCTGGCCCGTCCGATCGCGATGCTGCTTGGCGGCCAGAGCCGCCAGCGCCCCAAACAGACCGGCCGCGTAGTCGGCCAGGGTGGCCGAGCCGGGCAGGACGGGCGGGCGGTCGGGATAGCCGGCCAGATAGGTCAGCCCGCCGAACGCCTGCGCGACGCGACCGAACCCGGGCCGGCTGGCGTACGGCCCGGTCTGTCCGTACGCCGAGATGCGGACCAGAATGACGCCAGGGTTCGCCTCGCGCATGCGCTCGTAGCCAAGGTTCCAGCGCTCGAGCGTGCCCGGCCGGAAGTTCTCGACCACAATGTCGGACCGTCGGACCAGCTGAAGCGCTAGCTGCTGACCGCGCGGGAGGCGCAGGTCGCAGGTGACCGACCGCTTGCCGCGGTTCTCGAGCGCCCAGAAGAGCGCTCGTCCATTGACCTTCTCGCCGAGCTGCCGCAGCGAGTCGCCGCTCCCGGGCTGCTCGACCTTGATCACGTCGGCGCCTAGCTCAGCCAGCAGGCCAGCCGCGAACGGGGCCGCCACGAACGTCGCCAGGTCCAGGACCCGCAGGCCCTCGAGCGCGCCGGGCGTCTGCTTACCCGCCAACCGGAGCGCCCCTACCCACCGCCCTCACAGTTCCGATCACCCCCAACCCAGCCTCGTCGGGTCTTGCGCCGGGGGCGAGCCGACGAGACGGCCCGCACAGCTGCCCTATGCTACCATTGGCGACCTCGCCCTACGGGGCGACGGCAGGAAGAAGAGCTTGACCCGACCGCTCCGCAGCATGCTCTTCGCGCCAGGCAACCAGCCCCGCAAGGTGGCCAAGGTCGCCTCGTTTGGCGCCGACGCCATCATCCTCGACTTGGAAGACGCCGTCCCGCCGGCCGAGAAGCAGGCCACCCGCCCGCGGGTCCGCGAGGCGCTCGCCACGCTGCCCAACAGCCCGCCTCGCTACGTGCGGGTCAACGCCCTGGAGACTGGCCTGACGCCCGCCGACCTGGAAGCCGTGGTCTGTCCGGAGCTGGACGGCGTCAAACTGCCCAAAGTCGAAACGGCGGCCGAGGTGTTCGACGTCGACCGCATGCTGGCCGATCTCGAACGTCAGTCCGGGCTGGCGGCCGGAACGATCGACCTGATTCCGGCTATCGAGACCGCTCGCGGCGTGCTCAACGTCGGCTCGATCGCCGGGGCCAGCAGCCGAGTCAGGCATCTCTCTTTCGGGGCCGGCGACTACTGTCGCGACGTGGGGGTGCGGTTCAGCGGCACCATGTGGGAGCCCGACGGGCTGGAGCTGCTGTACGCTCGCTCGCAGATCGTACTGTCCTGTCGGGTCGCCGGTTTGGAGCCACCAATCGATACCGTCTGGCTCGACATCGGCGACAATGAGGGGCTGGAGCGGGACGCCCGGGCGGCCTATCGGCTCGGTTTTCAAGGCAAGTCGGCCATCCATCCCGCCCAGGTCCCGATCATCAACGCGGTCTTTTCCCCAACGGCCGAGGAGATCGAGTACGCTCAGCGCGTCGTCGAAGCCTTTGAGCGCGCCGAGGCGTCCGGCACGGCCGCCATCGCCGTCGACGGTCGGATGGTTGACTACCCGATCGTCGCCAAGGCCCGCTGGCTGCTCGAGCGGGCACGCGGGTTCGGCCTGCTCAGCGGCAGTCCGTAGGGGCGGACCCCCGTCTAACCCCTCCCCCTTCCCCCTTCCCCGAAACGGAGAGGGGGGATCGCCGCCCCCCCCCCGCTTCGGGGAAGGCTGAACGCGTTTGCCCTACGGCGGGCCCGGACGCAGCGCGCTGGGTGGGACGAGGGCCCGCTGGCCGCCCGGCGGACGCCAGAGCAGCTCGAGGAAACCGGGTCCGCGAGCCCAGCCATATTCGATCTGGATGGGGTGCCGGCCCTCGGCCAGGGTGAGCGTGTCGCGGTAGGAACGCGGCTGCTCCGGTGTCGGCTCGGCGTGGACCACTACCTGGGCATCCACGCGCAGGGTGGCCTCGCCGTCGGTGAACAGCTCAAGCTCATAGCGCCCGGCCCGGGGGGCCAGCAGGTCGCCGCGCCAGTTGGCGGTGAACGGGCGACTCGCCTCCGGCGCCAAGGCCGCCACTTCCAGGAACACGACGGTTCGGTCGAGGCGTTCGACGATCGGTTGACTCGCCACCGCTGGCATGATCCTGCCCACCAGGCCCTGGCCGGCCGGCCACGGCTGGGCGGAAGAGTCGGCGGGCACCTGATAGGCCGTGAACAGGGGCCGGCCAGGTGACGACTCGACTGATCTGACTGAGCCGTTCGGATAGAGCTCCTCGAGAAGGGGCAGCCAATCCAGCAGCGCCTGGTTGACAACGAAGACTAGCGGCTTTTGCAGCGGCGGCGAGGGGAGCTGCGCACTGGGGTTGGCCAGATCGACCGCCCCGACCTCTCCAGCCAGGAAGCGGGTGTCGCCATGGCTGGCGTAGATGTACGGCCGACCGACCACGAAGACCTGCGAGCCCGGCTCGACTGTGGCGATGTAGCGGGCCTGCTCGGTCACGTCCGCCCAGGGATGCCCCTGCGCATAGCGGCCAAAGTAGGCATTAGCGTCGTACGCGCTGGCGGTAGCCGGCACGAGCGCCGCTGCGAGTCCAAGCGCGGGCTGGATTCCAGGTCCCAGCAGCCGCGCCCAGGTCTGGGCGGCCCAGTCCAGGACCAGCGCGGCGCCAATCAGGCCGGCCGGCACCGCCGGCAGCAGGCGATGATACTGCGGCGAGTCGGTGGTCAGCGCCCCGCCGGCGACGACGATCGTCCAGAACCAGAAGAACAGCAGCCCGAAGCGAAGGTCGCGCAGCCGAAAGACGACGAACGCCAGTCCGAGCACGAAAAGCGGCGCCGTCAGCCCATTCAGCAGCGGCGCGCCCGTGAATGTGAAGAACGTGCTCGCGTCGCCCCAGCTCACGAAGGCGAGCAAGTTGACCTTCAGCTGGCCCCACAGGACCGCCGTCAGCTCGCTGCTGCCGTGCTGGGCCGCGACCCGCTCCCACGAGCCAAAGATCAGCCGCCCCTCAACATGCTCGGTCAGCCTGTTCAACTGGCCGGCTAGATGGATCAGCATCGGCGATAGGACCATCAGCGCGCCGAGGCTCAGCAAGAGCACCTGGACCGCCCATTGCCGCCAGCGGCGCGGGTCCAGGGCCAGCACGTAGAACATGAACAGGGCGACGGCGAGCAGGAGGATTCGCGCCCCAAAGTGGAAGTACACTGCCGCGCCGGCCACCATGCCTGCCGTCAGCCACCAGGCCGGACGGCCCGTCTCCTGGCCGCGCCACACGAGCAGCAGGCTGAGACTGATGAAGAGGGGCACCTCGGCAACGTTCAACCCCATTCGACTGAAGTGGACGTGGATGGCGGCGCCGACCAGGAACGCAGTTGCCAGTAGCGCTGAGCGCGGGCCGAACAGGGCACGCACCAGGGCGTACGTTGAGAGTAGGGTCAACGTGCCCGCGATCGCGGCCGAGACTCGGAGCGCCGCAATCGTGCGCCCGAAGAGAGCGATGAACGGCGCCTGCAGGTAGGTGAACAGCGCCGGGTCGCCCAGGAACGCCGTGCCGAACGGGTTCGGTCCGTCTCCTCGCAGAACGGCCAGCGCGATCAGGCCGAACTCGGTCTCGTCGCCGTGCACCCCGGTCGGGAAGCTGTCCAGCGCGGCGAGGCGGACAAGGCCGCCGATCAGGACCAGCATGCCGAGCGCCAGCGTTTCCAAGCGGGCACCGGTGAGCGGCGCATCGAGGACCCAGCTCGGCCAGTCCCACCGCTCGAGTCGGCTCACCCAGACGACTTTCGGGCTAACCGCGCGTTCGCCACTCAGCGCCGCGCCAGCGGCGAGCCCGAGACTGACGAGCCACAAACCCACGATGACCACGAGCGGCGCCGTATCGTTGTAGAGGAGCACCAAGGAGGCCACCTGGGCCGCCGCGGCCGCGAGCACGCAGACCAGCCTTGTGGACAGCAGCACACCCTGGCCGAAGAGGCGGCCGCGCGCCCCTCTTTGCGCGATCAGGGCGGCCAGCAACGAGACGATGGCGGCCGCGTACGCGGCGGCGGCCAAGCGCTGCTCGGCTGGCCTGGTCACGAGGACCTGGCCGACCGCGGCGAGTAAGAGGGCCAGAGCGCTCATCAGGCCCTCGACCACGCCCAAGCCAGCAAGTCCGCCAAGTCGTCTTGAGTCAGCTGAACGGGTCGCGAGCGTCACCTGGCCTCCCAACAGCGAGCGCCACTAAAGTAGCAGTCCGGCGACCTCCACCCATAGGGCGCTTGCTGCGCCCTGCGCGGGCGTGCTGTGCCCACCACCACGGCCAGACATCCCCCTACGGTACAATGACTGTACAAGCCGCGGTGCGCGGAGGGTGAACATGCCAGTTGACGACAAGAACGTGGGACAGCCGAGCGCAGAGACTCCGCCGACCGAGGGCGCAAACAAGATTCCCAGCGAACACGAGATCATGAGCGCCCTCAAAGCCGTCTATGACCCGGAGCTGGGCATCAGCATCGTCGACCTCGGGCTGGTCTACGGCGTGAACATGATCGAGGACGGGGGCAAAGTGATCATTGACATGACCCTCACCACGCCGGCCTGCCCACTCGGGCCAATGATCCAGACGCAGGCCCACGCGGTTCTGACCAGCAACTTCGACGCGGTCCGCGACGTCGAAATCAACCTCGTCTGGACGCCGCGCTGGGACCCCCGCACGATGGCGAGCGAGGAAGCAAAGGTCGAGCTCGGCATCTGGTAGTCCAGTAGGCAGTCGGCAGTGGGCACGGTAGGGGCGGGGTCTCCCCGCCCCCAGGCAGGGCGGGGGAACCCCGCCCCTACATTTTGGCCCACCGCTTACTGCCTACTCGTGGTGGGCGGGCTGGCACTGGCAATGCGGCTGGCGTTCGGCTTTCGCGCCCCGCCGTTCGTCACCAACGACAGCCTCAGCTATGTGCTGCCGGGCTTCGATCTGGCGAGGGGCGCCGACTTCGCCCCGATGCTCAAGCGTCCGCCGCTCTATCCGGCTTTCATCGGCGCCATAATCGCGCTTTTCGGAGAGGAGCTGCGCGTCCTCGTGCTGGTCCAGCACCTGCTCGGCGTCGTGGCCGCGCTGTGCGCCGCCGGTATCGGTCAGCTTCTCTTCGGGCGGGCGGCTGGCCTGTTGGCCGGCCTGCTCACCGCCCTGAGCGGTCCGCTGCTAGTGACCGAGCAGTACCTGATGAGCGAGGCGCTTTTCGGAACGCTGCTGGCCAGCGGGCTGCTCGCGTTTCTGATCGGGGTGCGGCGAGACTCGGCCCGCTCGCTTGGTTTGGCGGGCCTGACACTCGGCCTCGCGGCCCTCACTCGGCCGATCGGCCAACTGGCGATGCTTGTGCTGGTCGCGGCCGTGCCGCTGCTCTTGCCGCGCTGGCGTCGGGCGATCGTCTGCGCGGCCGTGCTCATCGGGTGCTTCGCGCTGACGGTGCTGCCGTGGATGGCTCGAAACCAGTTCGTCCACGGGACGTTCGCCATCGCCGGTGGGATCGGTGAGGGGCTCGCCGTGCGGACCATCCGCTACGACCAGCAATTCGACTTTCGCGAGCCGCCGGGCGGCGACGCCGACCGCACCCTGGCTCGTGCGCGGCGGATCTACCGTGACGAGGCGAAGGACGGCTCGGCATTCGAGTTGGCCCGCCGACTTCGAGACGAGCTGAGCCTGACCGAGCTCCAAGCCGACGGGCTGATGCGCGAGATCGCGCTGGGCTCGATCGTTCGGCAGCCGGGCTACTATCTCGAGGGTACCCTTGAGATGCTCGCGCGCACCTTCGCCGGGCGACCAGTCCGCCTTCGCCAGGACTGGACGCCTTGGCGCAACATCTCCTGGCCGCAGCGCGTGGCTCACCTTCTCCCGGCTCCCACCCCCGCCGAAGAACGCTCACTCGGGGCCGTGGAGGCACTGGCGGGCGTGTACGACCCGGCCCGTTTCCCCTTCCCCTTCATCCTCGCGCTCTTCTTCGCGCTCGGGGCGCTGAGTGGCCTGGCCAAGGAGCGGCGGAGCACGCTGCTGGTGGCCATCCTCGTCCCTGCCCTGCTCCTGGCCGGCGCAGCCCTTGTGGGCCTCGAGTACCGCTATCGCTACCCGCTCGACCCGCTGATCAACGTGATCGCCGCGGCCGGCTTGGCCACCAGCGTGCGGTGGGCGGCGCGACTGGTGGGCAGCGGGCAGTGGGCACTGGGCAGTGGACGGAGAGCCGCCCGTGCCGATGCCCGGACGTTCCCAGAAGCGACCACCTGAGCATGCAGTCCGGCGAGCAGAGGAACACCGTAGGCGCGACTGCACTGCCCACCTGGCTGGACGTGCTGCTCGTGGTCGGGGCGGCTGTCGCCATTCGGCTGGCCTTCCTGACCAGCGCGCCTCCGTTCCTGAATGCCGACAGCGAGGGGTACTACCTGCCCGCGCACGACCTCGTATCGGGCCTGCCGTTCGATCTCGGCCTGAGACGAACGCCGGCCTATCCGCTGTTCATCGCCGGCGTCGTCAGCCTTTTCGGCGAGGACCTTCAGACGCTGGTGACGGTCCAGCTTCTCGTCTTCGGCCCGCTCACTGCCATCCTGACCTATGCGCTCGGGCGTCTTTTGACCCAGCGGCTCGTCGCGGTCGTGGCGGGCCTTCTGGCCGCCATCTCCGGCCCGCTGTTGCTGTACGAGCACTACGTGATGACAGAGGCGCTGTTTGGGACACTCCTGGTGGGAACGCTCGTGGCCGTCATGATGGCCGTTCGGCGGGTTAGCTGGCGTTGGGCTCTGGGTTCGGGGCTGTTTCTCGGCGCCGCGGCACTATGCCGACCGAGCGCCCAGGCGCTCGCGCCCATACTGGCGTGCGCGCTCCTCCTGGGCGGCGGATCGATGCGGCGGAGGTGGCTGGCGGTTGGTGTGATGGGCCTGGGCGCCATCGTGGTGGCCGTACCCTGGATGCTGCACAACCTCGCTCAGCACGGCACGTTCGCCATCGCCGGCAACGGCCGCTTTCTGCTCTCTCGCACGATCAAGCAAGATCCAGGCGGCTTCAGTTTCGAGGCGCCGCCTGGCCTGGTCGAGGACCCGACCCGGGCCGCGGCCAGGCGGATCGTCCAGGAAGAGGCCGTTCGCCGACCGCCCGGCTCCAGTGCCCAGCGACTCCGTGACGAGCTCGGCCTCAGCGAGCCCGAGGCGTACCAGACAATGCGAGACCTGGCCCTCGAGGCGATCCGCCGCCGTCCGCTCTACTACCTGGAGGGAAGCGCGCGTTTCTTCATCGACATCCTGGTCGGGCGCCCGATCGTCGTGCGGCGCGAGGGATTGGATTGGAGGGAGGTCGACTGGGAGCGGCGCGTCAGGGCAGTCCTCCAGCGCCCGGTCTACCCGCTCGACGCGCGCCGCGCCCAGACCCTCCTTAGCCTCTACGACCCCGGCCTGTACGGTCCGCTGGTCCCCGTGCTCTTCGGGGCCGGGCTGGCCATGGCGGCTGTCGGCCTGGCCACGCGCTGGCTGCTGCTGCCAGGCGCGAGCGCTCTCATGCTGATCGCCGCCTCGGCCGCGCTGACCGGGCCGGAGCTGCGTTACCGTTACCCGGAGGACCCGCTGATCGGGCTACTCGCCGTCCAGGCGGTGGCCACGGGCGCAGGGCTGGTCGTGAACCGGCTGAGGCGCGACCGGCTGGAGGCAAGGACGGACCTGGCACTGGCAGATGAGGGGACGTAGGGTCGACGAAGCGCCGGGGCGTAAGCGGACCGGGCTAGAATTCAGAGTGGGCTCGGGTGGCAGAGAACACCCGCCGGACGGCTTGGGACTCGCGAAGCGCACTTGTTCTCGGACCTCAGACTCCGTAGGCGGTCTTGCGTGGCGGCAGTCTGGACCTGGCGACGTGAGGACGTTGGCGGCATCCACCTCAACGTCCGTGAGCTGACCTCTGACGGACCGACGCTGGTCCTGTTGCACGGCCTGGGCGCCTCGGGCGCGGTCTGGCAGGGCAGCGGGCGCCGACTGAGCCCGGCGCTGCGGCTGCTGGCGCCGGACATGCGAGGACACGGCGACAGCGACAAACCGTCGGCCGGCTACCTTCCGCGGGACTACTCGGGCGACATTGCAGCCCTGCTGGGGCACGAGCCGGCCTGCCCCACGTTTCTGCTGGGCCACTCTATTGGGGCCGTCGTCGCGACCCTGCTGGCGGCTGAGCGACCGGAGCTAGTCAGCCACCTGATCTTGGTAGACCCGCCATTCGATCCAAGCCGGCCACGCGACCACGTCGAGATCGTCGCGCGCCTGCGCCACCAGCCGCCAGGAGCGCTGGAGCGCTATTTGCAGCAGCGCGAGCCCGGTATGAGTGATCTCTACGCTCGAGCCCTGGCCGGTCTGTATCGGGCGGCCTCCGACGGCGCATTTCAGGCAGTTTCAAAAGCCGAGCCGGGCTTCCCAGCGGTGTCCGCGCTGCTGCCAGGCGTCCAGGCGCCAACGCTGGTGATGGCCGCCGACCCGGCCCTGGACGGGGCGCTCAGCCCGGCCGGTGCCCGCTCGATCGTCGAGGCCCTCCCAGAGGGCCGGCTGCTGACATTCCGCGGAGCACGCCACGCTGTGCATGCCTCTCACCCGCGGGAGTTCGCGAGCGCGGTACTCAGCTTCGTGCTACAGTAGGCCGCCTTTTACCAGCCGCAGCCTGACCCACATAGGAGGTGCGTTTGTTCGATTTGAACGGCAAGGTGGCGATCGTCACTGGCGGCAACGGCGGGATCGGTCTCGGGATTGCGCGCGGGCTGGTCGAGGCCGGCGCGTCCGTGGTGATCGCGGCGCGGGATCGCGACAAGACCGAGAGCGCCGTTCGGGAGCTGAACGAGCGGCGTGGCGGTGCAGCGGGCGGGCTGGCTGTGGACGTCACCGAGGAGGACCAGGTTCGGGACATGGTCTCCCAGTCGGCGTCTCGCCATGGGCGGCTAGACATCCTGGTCAACAACGCTGGGATCGGGATCCGCAAGCGGCCCGAGGAATACGACCTCGAGGAGTATCGGCGAGTGGTGGACACGAATCTGACGGCGGTGTTCGCGTGCTGCCAGGCGGCCTACCCTGAGCTGAAGCGGACCGGCGGGGGCAAGATCGTGAACATCGGCTCGATGGCCAGCCTCTTCGGCCACCCGTTCGCCGCGCCCTACGCGGCCAGCAAGGGGGGAGTCGTCCAGCTCACCAAGAGCCTGGCCATCGCCTGGGCAAGCGACAATATCCAGGTCAACTGCATCCTGCCGGGCTGGATCGAGACCGACTTGACCAACGCGGCGCGACGACATCTGCCAGAGTTGTATGACCGCGTCCTGGCACGCACACCAGCCGGCCGGTGGGGCCAGCCGGCCGATCTGGCCGGCACAGCCGTTTTCCTGGCAAGCCCGGCCAGCAACTTCGTGACCGGGGTCAGCATCCCTGTCGACGGCGGCTACGCGATCCAGATGCCGTGACGCGGGTCGCGAGCCGCGAACTAACGGAGCACCCAAATACCGCAATGGTAAGAATGGAAGCCCCCGAAGGCGTGCGGTTGTCCCCGCTCGCCGATGATGCTGGCAGAGCCCACTCGCGACTCGTAACTCGCGACCCGCGACTCGAATGAGCTCTGCCCGCGGCGACCTGATCGATCAGCTGCGCGAATGGTGGGAGCGCCTCCGCGAGCGCCTGGCGGGCCGTCTGGGGGAACGCACCGGAGCGCGTGCAGTAGCCAGGCGCACGATGGCGGGACGGCGGCCGGCGACTCGTGCGCAGGCCATACCGCAGAGCAGCCATCAGGGCCGGGCTGGTCTCTCTCGACGCGTTCAGCACCACCGCCTGGCCTCAGCTGAGCGGTCCGAACGAGCCGAGCGAACCATCTACACGCTGGTGTTCGCGGCAGTTCTCGTGGCGCTCGTGGTCGGGCTCTTCTTTACCTTGAGCTGGCTGCTAGGCTTTGGCGGCCAGAGCTCGGCGCCGCCAACCCCTGGCGCCGCGCCGGGCCAGCTTCCGAACCCGGCTGCGATCTCGAGCCCGCTCCCCGTCGTGAGCCCTTCCCCTTCGCCGTCACCAGATTCCGGATTGGCCCCCGCCCCGAGCGGCCGAATTCACGTCGTCGAGGCAGGCGACACGCTGAACCGGATCGCGCAGAGGTACGGCGTCACGGTGGAGGCGATCATGCAGGCCAACAACTTCACTGACCGCAATCGGATCCTGCGGATCGGTGAGCGCCTGGTTATCCCAGAGCCGCGCTGACTACCCGGTCCAGCGGACTATGAGACGGCCGTCCTGCTCGATGCCCAGCTCGAGCCAGCCGATTCCCGCAAGCTCATCGACAGCCGCGAGCAGCTCGGAAGTCTTTACTCCAAATCGGCGGGCCAGATCGGCCGCGGTCCCGCCCAACACGCTTCCGTCGGCTACCGTCTCCAAGACGCGCCCCTGAGCAAGCAGAAGGCCGGGCTCGACCTGGGCGGCGGCGAGTCGGGTGCCGTTAGACTGGACCGAGTTGGGGAGGGTCTCCATCACCCATAGAAACGTCACTGCCGAGCAAGAAGTGACGATCTGATCTGGTTGGAAAGCGGTCCCTACTTCCCTCTCCGCTCGCCACGCTCGCGGCGTCGCTGTTCTTCCCGCTCCTGCCGCTCCTGTCGCTCCGAGATGCGACGGTCCTCCTGTTCGCTCAAGGCCCAAACCGTGGCCATGCAGTGCCAAGCCGCGTTGATCAACGTCTCAACCTCACTCGCGGCGACCTCCCAGGATGTGTCGCTGCTCCTGGCAAGCTCCCAACAGCGACGTTGGACCTGCGACCCCAGCTCGGCGGCCAGCGCGGCCAGCAGGTAGGTGCCCTGCCGGTAGTCCACGCTCTCGGAGCGCCCTACCAGATGCTCGACTAGCAGCTCAACTTGCTGCCTGGCGCGCTCCTCGATCTCCTCGCGAGATGGCACGCGAAGAGGGTACTACGAAGCCTGCCTCGCCTGTCGCGCGAGCTGGAGGTCGATCGGTCGCACGGTGACGGGCGAGTCCTCGGCTTCCAGGTACACATTCCCGCCACAGAACCCGCAGCGCGACCGGCCGCCTCGAAACTCGAGCGGGGGGGCCGCCGGTGCTCTACTGAAGCGGCCCCTGTACACGTGCCCAGCGGCTCGGCCACACATCATGCAGTGGAGGTTGAAGTAAGTCTGGGTCATGGCGGGTCCCCTTCGGGAACAGGCTAGGCAAGGTTCGTGCCACACGAGTGGGCGGTGGGCAGTGGGCAGTGGCCAGCGGGGGGCGGCGGAATCCTAGTGCTTACCGCCTACTGCCCACTACCTCTGCCTACTGGCGAAGGGCGCGGACGATGTTGGCCAGGGCCTGCGGGCTGAGCGAGCCCTTCGAGCCGCGGAGGTAGTTGCGGACTTGCTTCAGGCCCATGACTGGCTGGGAACAGCCGTCGATCCGCAGCCTGGCCGTCGGGTTGGTGAACAACACGAGCCCCGCGACAGGCGGTTCGCTCCCGCCTTCGAGGCCGTGCCTGCGCAGCCGTTCCCGGACACGCTGAACGGCTCGCGACACGTCCAGGCCCGGGTTGCCCAGCGGCGTGCCACCAAACCACGATAGGACCCGACCGAGTCCGGCGCGCGACTCACGCGACCAGCGGTCAGCCCGACAGATGATGGTGCCGTCGTGATTGCGCGGCACGATCACTTGCACGCTGCCTGGCCCGACCAGCATGTAGTCGGGCAGCTTGCTAGAGCTGAACGCGAGCAACGTATAGCGGTTGTCGAGTCCTTTGAGCGCTTTCGTGAGCGTGGCGTCCTGGCGTGCGCGAGGCCCCCAGCGACGCAGGAAGAACTGGCCGAAATTGTAGAGCAGCAGGCCGATGACGATGGCGACGTAGGAAGCAAGGATTTGGTCTGGCTGAACCCATGAGATCCACAGCCCAACCCCGAAGACGGCTAGCGCGCTCAAGTGGAACGCACTCGCCAGGCGGACCCTGTCGCGGACCAGCTTCTCGTTGACGACAACCTGCATGGCGAGTCACGAGTCGCGAGTAGCGAGTCGCGAGTGGCGAGCTGACCCGAGTCTCGCGACTCGCGATTCGCTACCTGGCGGCAATGTCGCCCTCCTCGAGCTCACGGAGCCCGGCCTTTACGGTTCCCAGGGCCTGCTCCAACCTTTCCGTGATCCGACTCAAGACGATTCCGGCGTAGCGCTCCGCTTCGGAGCGGATCTGCTGGGCGGCCTGCTCCGCACGATCCTCGATCTCCAGGGCGCGGGCCTGGGCTCCTCGGGCCAGCGCGTGCTCCTCAACCATCCGACTGGCGCGCAGCTCGGCGTTGCGGATGATCCGCTCGGCCTCATCGCGGGCCTGGGCCAGCATGTTGTCCCGCTCGGCGATGACTCGCCGAGCTTGCCTGATCTCGCTCGGCAGCGCCACCCGCATCTGGTCAAGAATGTCCAGGCAGCCCTGCGCTTCGACCAGCGTACGCGCGGTCAGCGGCAGCTTCGATCCACCAGCCAGCGCCTCCTCCAGGCGGTCCAGCAGATACATAAAGTCGACCGTGCCGGGCTCGGGAGCGGCCATCGTCTGTCCCGTCACCGCCGACCCCGCCCAAACCGCGCCCTGAGCGCCTCGGCGACCAGGGGCGGGACCAGACCGTCTAGCGCTGCGCCGCCCGCAGCGACCTCCTTGATTATTGTCGAGCTCAGATACGCGAACTCCAACGACGTCATCAGAAAGACCGTCTCGACGCTGGGCTCGAGATGCCGGTTCATCGTGGTCATCTGATATTCATACTCGAAATCAGTGATCGCTCGAAGCCCGCGTACCACGGCGCTGGCTCCTCGTGACCGGGCGTAATTCACCGTCAGGCCAGAATATCCCTCGATCAACACGGCATGCCCGTCCGCGGCATCCAGACTCGAGCGGAACAGACCGATCCGCTCATCGGGAGCAAACAGGAGTGACTTGGCTGGACGGTCGTAGACGGCCACGATGAGCTGGTCGAACAAGCGGGCCGCGCGCCGAGCGATGTCGATGTGCCCGTTGTGGACCGGATCGAAGGTGCCCGGGTAGATGGCGATCCGGCGGGGTGGGCCGGGCTGTGAGCTCATTCGCCGTCGGCCGCCACGTACAAGCTCACGGCCGCCGCCCCATGTTGGTTCGTCTTCACCCGGCGCCATCCGCGGCCCGCACTTGTTCCACGAAGGGCAGCTCTTTCACTGCGCGCATCTCGCCCGCCGATCCGATCAGGCGGCACGGTCGATCGGCGATGCTCCCAGACCAGAACGGCGGACGGGCCGACCCGCCCTCGTGCGGCCAGACGCTCAAGCAGGACCGGGACGCCTGGTTCGTCGTAAGGTGGATCGACGAGTATTAAATCATAGGGCCCGACCAATGTCGACACGGCCACTTCACTGGTGCCCGCGTGGACGGCCGCTCTGTCGGCCAGTCCGGCCCGAGCCAGGTTTTCGGCCGCGACCTTTCGGGCCGCTGGGTCCAGCTCCACCAGATCCGCCTGCTCGGCCCCGCGGCTGAGCGCTTCGATTGCGAGCGCTCCGCTGCCAGCGTACAGCTCGAGTACGCGCGGCCAGGCCACGGCCGCCGCGAACCGACCCTCCCCCTGTTCGTCGCCTGGCTCGGGCGCGTAGCCGCGCCGATAGGCCTCGGCCTCTAGCATCGAGAAGATGACTTCCTTGATCTTATCGGAGGTCGGTCGAATGTGGGCGGACGGAGGAGCCCGCAACGGCCGTCCGCGCGCCGACCCCGCGATCACACGCATCCCAGCGCCTCCTGGCGGCGGGTACAATGAGCTTCGCCGCGCATCACGCTTGGCGGGTCATCTGAGCAGCGAAGACGGAAGTATGGCGGTACCGGGCAAGTACTGGCACGAGCTCGACGATGGGCGTATCCAGTGTGACCTCTGCCCTCGCCATTGCAGGCTCCACGAGGGGCAACAGGGCCTGTGCTTCGTGCGCGCTCGGCAAGACGATCGGATCGTCTTGACCACGTACGGCCGCTCCAGCGGCTTCTGCGTCGACCCAATCGAGAAGAAGCCGTTCAACCACTTCCTGCCAGGCACGCCGGTGCTCTCTTTCGGAACAGCCGGCTGTAACCTGGCTTGTAAGTTCTGCCAAAACTGGTCGATCAGCAAGTCACGTCAGATCGATACTTTGGCGGACGCCGCGTCGCCCGAGATGATCGCGCAAGCGGCCCGCCGGAGCGGTTGCCGCAGCGTGGCGTTCACGTACAACGACCCGGTCATCTTCCACGAATACGCCGTCGACGTTGCGCAGGCTTGCCATGAGCTCGGGATCAAGACCGTCGCGGTCACGGCCGGGTATATCTGTGAAGCGCCACGGGCCGAGCTCTTCCGTCACATGGACGCGGCCAACGTCGATCTCAAGGGCTTCAGCGGGCGTTTCTACAGGGAGATCTGCAAGGGGGATCTCGGTCCGGTCCTGGACACGCTGGTCTATCTCAAGCACGAAACGAGCGTCTGGTTCGAGATAACCAACTTACTCATTCCGGGCGAGAACGACTCGGAGCTGGAAGTCGAGGAGATGACCCAGTGGGTGGTCGACCAACTGGGCCCAGATGTCCCGATGCATTTCACGGCCTTCCACCCCGACTGGAAGATGATGGATCGGCCGCCGACCCCGCCGGCAACCCTGGCTCACGCGCGCCGGATCGCCATCAAGAACGGTATTCGCTACGCGTACACAGGCAATGTCCACGATCCGGACGGCGGGACCACCTACTGCCACCACTGCGGGGCAGCGCTCATCGGTCGTGACTGGTACGTCCTGACGGACTGGAAGCTGACCGATGACGGCCGCTGCACCGAGTGCCTGACCCCGTGTCCGGGTGTGTTCCAGGGTCCGCCAGGGACCTGGGGGCCCCGACGGCTTCCGATTCGTCTGGGAAGCTTCGCGCCGCTGCCGGCAGGCGCGACCTAGCTCGAAGCTCGCGGCATGCCGAGCTCAACGCTCAAGATCGAGAACGCCCGCTTCGTCGTGACCGTCGATCAGCAGCGACGGATCATCCAGGACGGGTCGATTCTGATCGACGGGCAGCACATCATGGATGTGGGTAAGGCTGCCGACCTGGTTGAGGTCCGTGCCAACCGCGTCATCGATGCGCGCCATCTCGTGGTGACGCCTGGCTTCTTCAACGGGCACATGCACATCAGCTACGCCCACGCCGTGCGGGGCATCTTTCCTGACGACGTTGAGAACCGCCTGGCGCACGTGTTCAACCTGCAGGCGGGCGATGAGCGAGGTAGACGAGTACCACACCTCCCTGCTGGCGATCGTAGAGCTGCTCAAGAACGGGACGGTGTGCTTCGTCGATCCGGGCAGCACCAAGTTCCCGGACGCGTGCCTGCAGGCTTACGAGGACAGCGGCGTGCGAATCATCCTGGGCGAGTGCGTGACCGACCGGGCTTTCCCATGGAACCTGCCGCGCTACCCGACCGAGGAGGCGCTTTCCCGGACAAAGTCGTTCATCGGGAAATACGACCATCGCCTGGGCGATCGGCTGCGCGCCTGGGCCATGCCATTCTCAGCCGAGAGCTGCAGCGCAGGCCTGCTGCGCGGGCTGAAGAAGCTCGCTGACGAGCATGGAACGGGACTCACCCTTCACCACAACAGCGGCCCGAAGCCGCGCGAGCAGTACCTGGCCGAGCACGGCCTCCCGCCCACCGAGTACCTCGAAGCGATCGGTGCCCTTGGGCCAAACGTTCTGCTGGCCCATGCGCTCGGCCTGGACGACGCGGAGATCGACTGCCTGGCACGGACCGAGACGAGTGTGGCGATGTGCCCCAGCACGGCGGCCAAGGAGGGGCGGGGCGTGAGGGAGCACGGGCGGATGCCGGAGCTGCTGGCGAAGGGTGTCAAGGTCGCTCTGGGCAGCGACTCGGCAAACAGCTCCAACCACCTGGACCTGGTTCGGTCGATGAACCTTGCCGCCATCCAGTACAAGGACGCGCGACAGGACACAGGCCTGATTCCGGCCGAGACGGCGCTCGAGCTGGCCACGCTGTTAGGAGCTCAAGCCTTCGGTCTTGGCGACCAGCTCGGCTCGATCGAGGCCGGCAAGAAAGCAGACCTGGTGCTGTTCGACACGAACCGGCCCGAATGGCAGGCGCTCTTCAACCCCATCAACAACCTCGTGTACAGCGCCGACGGACGGAGCGTCCATACCGTGATCGTAGACGGCAGGGTCGTCGTCGACGCCTACCGGCAGTCCTTCGTGCACGAGGCGCGGCTCTTCCAGAAGGTTCAGGAGATAGGCGAGCGGCTGCAGGCACGGACCGGTATAACCTTCCCGCGCGGCCGCTGGCCGATGGTCTGAGATTTGAGCCGTCGGCGCGCTAAGCGTGAGGAGCCTTGACGGGATGGAAACGCCTATGGAGCGCCAGCAACCGATCGTCAACGTCGAGGGCCAGAAGGTAGCCCTGGGGCCGCTTCGGCGTGAGCTGCTACCGCTGTATCAGAGATGGATCAACGACCTCGAGGTGCGACGGACGCTGGCGGTGATGACGGTTGGGCCGATGACCTGGGAGGCGGAGGAGGCGTGGTACGAGAGGAGCTCAAAGGCCCAGGGCGAAGCGCTGTTCACGATCTACGAGCGGGCGACGATGCGGCCGATCGGCACCACCGACTTGCGCCAGATCGACCACTTCAACCGGACCGCCGATTTCGGCATCCTGATCGGAGAGAAGGACTGCTGGGGCAAGGGCTACGGGACCGAGGTCACCGCGCTGATGCTGGACTACGGGTTTACAGCGCTTGGCCTGCACAACATCGTGCTGCGCGTTTTCAGTTACAACGAGCGCGGCATCCGGGCCTACACGCGAGCCGGATTTCGCGAGATGGGGCGGCGGCGCGAGGCGCACCGCCTGGGCGGCCGCGCCTACGATGTGGTCTACATGGACTGCGTGGCGACAGAGTTTCAGAGTCCGGTGCTGAGGAAGCTGCTCATGGATGATTGACGGCCAGAGCGTCGGTTGCAGAACGCAACCCTCCCACCCATGTCTTCGGCCCAGACGCCAGGCCCTCCGACGCCCAGCGCCGCGAAGCAGCCACTTTCGAGGCCTCCGGGATGACGTACACGGTGGCGTCAAGAAGCTTGTGTAAAAACCGGAGGAAGGGCTTCGCTCCAGCGCTGGTTGATGTGGTGACGCGCGCGTACACAATGCGCTCGCAGCGCGGTAAGAGTCGCTGACTGCCGACGCGCCTAATTCGGCTCGCCGGCGCGGCGGCGGAAGTCGGCCACCATCCGCGCCAGGCCGGCGTGCTCGGGGAGGCTGAGGTCCGGGTCGCGCTCGAGGATTTGCTGCGCTGCGCGGCGGGCCTGCTCGACCAGCGCGGCGTCGTCGATTCGAGCTACGCGGAGCTCGGGAAAGCCGCTCTGGCGGACGCCGAAGTAGTCGCCGGGTCCGCGCACGCGCAGGTCGTGCTCGGCCAGGTCGAGCCCGCGGTCGGACTCGGAGACCACCTGGAGGCGCTCCATCACCGCCTCGCCGTCCTCCTCTGTCAGCAGCATGCAGACTGATGGCAGATCGCTGCGGCCGACTCGCCCGCGGAACTGGTGGAGCTGGGCCAGGCCGAACCGCTCGGCACCCTCGATCAGCATGACCGTGGCGTTGGGGACGTCTACGCCCACCTCCACGACGGCCGTGGTCACCAGCACGTCGTGCTCGCGATCGCGAAACGCGCGCATGACCCGGTCCTTGTCCGCCGGGCGCATCCGCCCGTGGAGGAGCGCCAGGCGTAGGCCGGCCAGATCGGTGGCGTTGAGACGCTCGAACTCGTCGGTGGCGGCCCGCGCTTCCAGATTCTCCGAGCCCTCCACCAGCGGGCAGATGACGAACGCCTGATGTCCCCTGGCCACCTCGCGGCGGATCTTCTCGTACGCCAGATCGCGCTCGTCGGGCCTCAACAAATGCGTGATCACTTTCTGGCGGCCTGGCGGCAGCTCGTCGATCAGCGACAGGTCCAGGTCGCCGTACAGGCTCAGCGCTAGGGTCCGCGGGATCGGGGTGGCCGTCATCACCAGCACGTGTGGATGGCCGCCCTTCTCGCGTAGCGCCACTCGCTGACGCACGCCGAAGCGATGCTGCTCGTCCACTACAGCCATGCCGAGTTTCGCGAAGGTGACCCCTTCCTGGATCACAGCCTGGGTGCCGATCAGCAGGTCGATCTCGCCGGCCGCTACCTGCTCGTAGACTCGCCGTCGCTTGACTCCTTTGACGCTGCCCGTTAGCAACGCCACCGTGGGCACGCGGGCGCCTGACGTCGCCAGCGCGCCCGCGGCCGCCCCGTAGAACTCGACCAGCGTGCGGTAGTGCTGCTCGGCCAGGATCTCGGTAGGCGCCATCAATGAGCCTTGGGCGCCACGAGAGGCCACCACAAATAGCGCGGCGGCTGCCACGGCCGTCTTGCCGGAGCCAACCTCGCCTTGAAGAAGACGGACCATCGGCCGCGGCCGCCCGATGTCGTCCAGGATCTCCTCCAGCGTCCGCCGTTGGCCATTCGTCAGGCGATAGGGCTGGGCGCCCAGGAGCGCGTCCAGCGGCAGCCCTTCGGCGAGCAACTCGGGCGCCTCAGCCCCCTGCCACTCAAGCTTGCGCCCAACCACGACGAGCTGGATGGCGAACAGCTCGTCGAACGCCAGTCGCCGCCGCGCCCACTCCAGGACGGCCTCGTCTTCAGGGAAGTGGGCCTGACTGAGCGCTGCGCCAAGGGGCGCAAGCTCATGTCGTTCGCGGAGTGAGTCCGGGAGCGGGTCACTGATTCGTCCCGCCCAAGCATCAACGGCCCATTTCACCTTCTCGCGGAGCCAGCGGTCAGTCAGGCCAGTGGTTAGCGGGTAGACCGGCACCATGCGCCGGGTATGGACCGGCTCCCCGTCCGCACGCTCCCAGTCTGGGCTCTCGAAGTTGAGCGCCCGCCCAAATCTGGAAATCTTGCCGCTCAGGGCGACCAACTGGCCCGCCCGGACAGGACTGAAGCGGCCGTGGCGAAACCAGGTCGCGGTGACCCGACCGGTCCGATCGGCCAGGGTGGCGACGATCTTGTGGGGCCCACCCCGCGGCGGGCCACTGATCTCGACATTCTGAACCAGCCCGACGAAGCTGGCGACCGGCTGCATGAACAGCTCGGCGGCTGGGCGGGCCGGCGGGTAGGCCAGGTGCCGAGATGGGAAGTGGTAGATCAGGTCGCCGAAGCGCCTGATGCCCAGTCGCTCGAGCAGCTTGACTTCCTTGGGCTTGAAGACCTTGACGCGTTCGATCGGGGTGTCGGATGGAGGCGCGGGCACAGACTGGGCAGTAGCGACCCTTTGCTCAGCTGCAGGGCGATCGAGGGCCGAGTCGCGAGTCGCTACCTTTTGCTCGGCTCGAGGGAGGGCGCCCGAGCCGCGACTCAGTATGTCCAGGGCTCGGTCGAGGCGTTGTGCGCGCACGGCCGGGGACGCCAAGGCGTAGCCGTCGAGCGCCCAGACCACCTGCTCGGCAACCCTGAGTGTCGAGGGATCCTCCGCGGCCTGTGCGGCGATGCGACCGCGCCAATTTTCCAGGAACTTACCCAGGCCGCCGACGACGGCCCGGTTGTGGCAGCCCTGGCGCCTCTCGGCGCCGAGAACGCGACGAGCGTTCTCGATTAATGAAGAATGAGGACGCAAGAATGAAGAACTGCTTCGCTCGTTCATTCTTCACTCCTCACCTTTAATTCTCATTCCTCAAGGAGGCAAGCGGCCCCCATCACGCCCGGGCCGGCGTGCGTGCCGAGGACGATGCCGATCTCGGTTCGCTCGAACGTCTGGCCCGGCAGGCGCTCAGTAAAAAGCCGCTCCAGTTGTTCCAGGACTTCTGGCATGCCGCCGTGGAGTATGCCCACCCGGAGCGGCTTACCCTGCGACATTACGACGTCCACCAGGCGCCGCATCGCGGCAGAGCTGCTGCGGACCCGCTCGACCGGGTGGACTTCGCCGTCTCTCACCGCCAGCAGTGGTTTGATGTTGAGCAGTGCGCCCATGAGCGCCTGGGCGCGGCCGATTCGGCCCCCCTTTTTCAGGTACTCCAGGGTACCGAGGACCGCGTACAGGCGCAGGCGTGGGATCCAGGCGTGGACCTCGTCAAGAATCTGGTCGAGCGGCGCGCCCTGCCCCCCCAACTCGGCGGCTCGCATCGCCAGCCAAGCCAGGCACATCGTCGTCTGGCGACTGTCGATGACGGTCACACGGCCACCGCCGACCCGCTCGGCAGCCCCCCGTGCGATGTCGCAGGTCGCGCTCAGTTTCTCGGCCAGGTGGACCGAGATGACGTGGTCGACCCTACCGAGCAGCCGCTCGTACGCCGCCTCGAACAAACCGGCCGCTGGGGCGGAGGTTTTGGGCACGGAGACGCGGCGGGGGAGCATCGCGTAGAAGTCGGCCGTCGTGAGGTCGACCTTGTCCCTGAAAGTGTCCCCATCCCAGGTAACCGAGAGCGGCACCACCTCGATGCCCAGGCGCTCGTGCGCGGCGGCCGGGAAGTCAGCCGTACTGTCGGTGACGACTCCGATTCGGGGCACGGATCGGCTCACTCGACCGACAGGATGTAGGGATAGTGAGGTTGGCCGCCCTCGGCCAGTTCGACCTCGACGTGCGGGTAGGTGGCGCGAATCGACTCGGCCAGCTCCTCTGCGCGGGCGAGTGGAACGTCCGCGCCCGAGTAAATGGTGACGATCTCCCTGGTCTCAGGCTGGCAGCGAGCCAGTGCGCCAATCACGGCCCCCAGCACGTCCTCGGCGACCGCCACCAGGTCGCCGTCGAGCAAGCCGAGGCTCTGGCCCCGCTCCACCTGCCAACCCTGGACCTGGGCGGATCGGACGGCGCGGGTTACCTCGATGGACGCGACGCGGCTGGCCGCATCTTGCATCAGACCAACGTTGATCTCCAGGTCGGCCTCGTAGTTGAAGGCCAGCAAGGCGGCCACGCCCTGCGGCAGGGAGCGAGTGGGCACTACCCGAAGGGCGCGCGGAGTCTGCTCCGCGGCCCGCTGCGCCGCCATCAAGATGTTCGCGTTGTTGGGCAGCAGGATCAGCTCCCGATAGCCGACCCGATTGACGGCGGCGAGGATATCCTGAACGCTCGGGTTCATGGTCTGGCCGCCCTCGACAACCGTCGCCGCTCCCAGGCTGCCGAACACGCTCTCGAAGCCCAGCCCTGGCGCTACTGCAATGACACCTATGTGGCTGATGCCCTCGCCAGCCGGCGCGGCCTCCTTGCCCGCCTCGTACTGCAGCTGCATGTTTTCGACTTTGATCTTGGAGAGCGTGCCGCGTTCGGCGGCATAGTCCAGCGGGACTCCGGGACGCAAGACGTGGACGTGGACGCGGACCAGCGACCCGTCCCCGACGACGATGACCGACTCGCCGACCGACTCCATAAAGGCGCGGATCGACTCGACCGTCTCGGTCGGATCCCGAAGCAGCAGCTCGGTGCAAAAGCCGAGCCCAGCTTCCCCGACGTGCTGCGCTGCGACGAGCGCCTGGCTAGCAACCGGGGCCACGCCGCTGGCCTCGATTGGCTTGCCACAAGCCGTGCGCCAGAACGCTTCGACGATCAGCCGATAGCCCTGGCCGCCCGCGTCCACCACGCCGGCGCTTCGCAAAACGTCGAGCTGGTCTGTGGTTTCGGCTACTGCCTGGTCGGCCGCCCGCAGGACTCGCTCGAGCAGCTTCGATACGGTGCGCGTCCTGGGCGCCGCGCGCTGCGCCGCCCTGGCCGCGCGCCGGGCAACGGTCAGGATGGTGCCCTCGACCGGGCGGGCGACGGAGCGGTAGCCGGCCTCCGCAGCTCGGACGAATCCATCCGCCAGGTCGCCGACGCTGAGCTGGACTTTGCCGGCCGCCGCCTCGGCGAAACCGCGCAGCAGCTGCGACAGGATCACGCCGGAGTTCCCACGGGCCCCCATCAGGGCACCCTGGGCGGCGGCCAGAGCTACCCGACAGGCTTCCTCCCTGGGCTCCGCGGCCGCCGCTTCGGCCGCCGCCCGGAGCGTCATGGACATGTTTGTGCCCGTATCACCGTCCGGAACGGGGAAGACGTTGAGCGCGTTCACGCTGGCCGCCTGCAGCTCCAGCCACGCCGCGGCCGCCTGCACCGCCTCTCGGACGTGTGAAGCGGTCACGATGGTGCCAGGCGGCGACTCGAGATGCTCGGCGCCGGGCCGGTCGGCGCCCGGCTGGGATGGTGGGGAGGCAGTCGCCATCGACCTCTCAAGGAGAGGGGAGCCCGGCAGAACGCGGCCTCCCCTCGGACGGTGTCTGCGACGCCAAGAACACCGTGTGTTACACTTCGCGCCAGATTATACCAATGCTGCCTGGCGTGTGATTTTGGTGCCGGGCTCGGAGGATTCTGAGTTTGAAAGGCCGATGCGAGATCTGTGGCAAGACGGTGGCGTTCGGGCACAACGTCAGCCACTCCAACCGAAAGACCAACCGAGTCTGGCGGCCGAACGTCCAGAAAGCAGTGCTCATCCTGAACGGCGCGCCAAGGAAGGTTCAGGCCTGCACGCGGTGCATTCGAACGAACCGCAAGCAGGCCGTCCTAACCTAACCCCCTAGCCCCCTTCCCCAAAGGGAAGGGGGGATCGTCCCGGCGCTGCTATCCTGTCGCGGAGGGCGGCGACGTTGGCCGAGATGCCCCTGCCGGCCACGAAGACACTCGAGCCTGCAACGATCACCCGCGCCCCTCGCGCAACCACCTCGGCGACGTTCTCCAGATTGATGCCGCCGTCCGCCTCCAGCTCGGCCGCGGCGTTACAGCGATCCAGCAACGCTCTGGCGCGCGCGATCTTGTCCAGCGTTTCGGGAATCAACCGCTGGCCGCCGAAGCCGGGGTTGACGGTCATCACGAGCAGCAGGTCAAGCTGACCGAACACCTCCTCCACCGCCGACAGCGGCGTCGCCGGGCAGAGGGCCACGCCGGCCCGCGCGCCCGCTTCGCGGATCGCCGCGACGGTCGCCTGCAGATGACGGACCGCCTCGACGTGGACGGTTACGATGCTCGCGCCGGCATTCACGAACTCGCTCAGGTAGCGCCGCGGCTCTTCGATCATCAGGTGCACGTCAAGTGGCAGGCTGGTAGCGGCGCGCACGGCCTCGACGGCCATCGGTCCCATCGAGATATTCGGCACGAAAGCGCCATCCATGACGTCGACATGAATGTAGTCGGCGCCGCCGCGCTCGGCCTGGGCGACCTGGTCTGCCAGATGCCCAAAGTCCGCGTTCAAGATCGACGGGGCGATCTTGATCTGCACCCTCGCTCCGAATTTCTAACCACAGAGATCACAGTGGCCACAGAGTTTTAACGGGTTGGTGTTCGCGCTCCGGGATCTCTGTGTCCTCTGTGGTGAATATACTTACCCGCCAAGTTGCGCGCCCATGAAGTCGCGGTGGCCGCGGAGGAAGGCGGCGCCATCCGTGGCCCGGCTTCCTTCGAGCACGACCAGGTCTAACACCAGTGTTCCATCCGAGGCCGCGACCGCTGGCTTGGTGCGCTCGTCAGGCGCTGAGACGACTTGCCCGGCCGGAGTGCCCGGCGCGGCTGGCGGGCCGGGGTGGGCGACCAGCACCTTGAGCTGGCGCCCAGCCCAGCTCGTGAACGCGTCCGGCCAGCCGCGATAGGCGCGCGCGCGTCGCCACAGGTCCAGGACCGGCAGCGACCAGTCCAACCGAGCGTCCTCGCGCTCAATCCGAGGCGCGTAAGTAGCGAGATGTTGATCCTGCGGTTGCGGCGCGATCTCGCCGGCCGCCCAGGCCGGCAGCGTCTCCAGGAGCAGGTCACGTCCTATCTTCGCAAGGCGCTGGGTCAGGCTGGGAGTGTCGTCGTCGGCGCCGATCGGTGTGCCGGAGCATCCCAGGACTGGGCCCGTATCCAGGCCAGCTTCCATCTGCATGATGCAGACGCCGGTCTGACTGTCGCCGGCTAGGATCGCGGCTGCCACGGGCGCCGCGCCGCGGTGGCGGGGCAAGAGTGAGGCGTGCACGTTGAGACAGCCGAGCGGTGGCAGCTCCAGCACCTCCCGACGCAGCAGCAGGCCATAGGCGGCGACGACGACTACATCGGGACGCGCCGCGCTCAGGCGGGCAAAGACCTCAGGCGGTCGAAGGCTGGTCGGCTGGAAGAGCGGCAGTCCGAGCCCACAGGCGTACTCGGCAACGGGCGGTCGGACCGGCTGGCGACTGCGGCCGACGGGTCGATTCGGCTGACTCACGACGAGAGCGATCTCATATCCGGCCTCGACCAGACCTTGGAGCGAAGGGGTGGCGAACTCTGGCGTGCCCATGAAGACGACGCGCACAGCTAGTGAAACGACGACCTGGCCCCCCCGCCCGCTTCCCGAAACCGGGGGGGACTGATCCTCGCCCTCTCCGTCTCGGGGAGGGGGCTGGGGGGAGAGGTGAACGCGGCTCGCCGCTCGCTACTCGCAACTCGCCACTTTGGGAGTGTTATAATCGCGCCGATTTTGGGGGTGGACCCGCCCGCCGCGGGAGTGGAACAATCGCCGCGCCACGAACGGTCGAGTACCGAGTCGGGCTGAAGGAGCTGCCCGAGTCGGTCAGGCCACGGGAGCGGCTGCTGCACGCGGGGCCTCAGGCCCTGTCGCTCGCCGAGCTGCTGGCGATCATTTTGCGCACGGGCGGTCGCTCGGGCGACGTGCTGGACCTCGCGAACCGGTTGATCGCCGAATTCAGGGGCCTGGCCGGGCTCGACGCTGCCACCATCGAAGAGCTCAAGCGGCACGACGGCCTCGGGCCGGTGAAGGCCATCGAGGTCAAAGCCGCGTTCGAGCTGGGTCGCCGGTTGGTCAGTCTGAACCCGGAGGTCCGCACCCAGATTCGCTCGCCACGCGACGTGGTGGACCATTACAAGGCAGAGATGACCGCGCTCGGCCAGGAGCATCTCAAGGTTATCCTGCTGAACACCAAGAACCAAATCGTCCGCTCGTTTGGGCTGTATCGGGGAACGTTGAACACAACCACCGTTCGCGTGGGGGAGATCTTTCAGGAAGCCGTTCGGCAGAACAGCGCGGCGCTGATCCTGGTTCACAATCACCCCAGCGGCGACCCGACTCCGTCGCCCGAGGATGTCGACCTGACCCGCCAGGTGGACCAGGCCGGCAAGCTCCTGGACATCGAGCTCCTGGACCACCTGATCATCGGCGTCGGCCAACCCGGGTTCGTCAGTCTGAAGGAGCGCGGTCTGGGCTTCGACCGCGCTGTCCGAGCGCGGTAGGGCCGATCGATGTCGCGAAATCCACTCAACGCCCTGCTCGGGTTGCTCTCGCGCGACATCGGGATCGACCTCGGCACCGCCAACACGCTGGTCCTGGTCCGAGGCAAGGGTATCGTCATCAACGAGCCATCAGTCGTGGCGATGAACCCGAAGACCAAGCGAATCCTGGCCGTCGGGGCGGAGGCGAAGCGGATGGTGGGCCGCACGCCGGCGAACATCGTGGCGGTGCGGCCACTCAAGGATGGGGTGATCTCGGACTTCGACGTGACCGAGCAGATGCTCCGCTATTTCATCGAGAAAGTCCACGAGCAGTATGCTATCATCCCCCGCCCGCGGGTCGTGGTCGGGATCTCATCAGGCGTGACCGAGGTTGAGCGGCGAGCGGTCCACGACGCCGCGATCAATGCTGGCGCGCGTGAGGCCTGGCTGATCGAGGAGCCGATGGCCGCCGCAATCGGGGCTGGGCTCCCAATCACGGAGCCGGCCGGCTGCATGATCGTGGACATTGGCGGCGGGACCACCGAGGTGGCGGTCATCTCGCTCGGCGGCATCGTCGCCAGTCGGACCATTCGCATCGCCGGCGACGAGATGGACCAGGACATCGTGGCCCATATGCGGCAGCGTCATAACCTCCTGATCGGCGAGCGAATGGCCGAGGAGGTGAAGATCGCCGCTACCAGCGCCGGCCGCAACGGCCAGGTAGTGGTGGTGCGCGGGCGCGACCTGGTCTCTGGGCTGCCATCCGAGGTCCAGATCTCGGCCGAGGAGGTCCGGGACGCGATCGCCGGCTCAGTTAACGCCATCGTCGAGACGGTGACTGACACGATCGAGGAGACCCCGCCCGAGCTGGTGGCAGACTTGATGGCACGCGGGATCACGCTGGCCGGCGGCGGCTCGCTTCTGCCAGGCCTGGTCGAGCTGATGGCCGAGCGGACCAGGATGGCGGTCCGACCAGCGGACGACCCGCTGGGCTGTGTCGTGCGCGGGACCGGCAAGGTGCTGAACGAGCTGGACGCGCTGCGGAAGGTGCTCGTCGATACTCGTCGGGTGAGGCGGAATTAGCCATGCGCGCTCGCCGACCGATGCCCTGGTGGCTGGCCGCTCTGGTGGTGGCGGCGGTGGGGATCCTCGTGTTCCTGCCGGAGCCGGCCCAGCAAGTCGAGTCGCTCGGAAGCCGCATCCTGGCGCCCGTTCAGTTCGGCGTTTCGGGGCTTCTCGGCCAGGCTGAGGAGGTGTCTGGGGTAGTTCGCAAGATGGGTGACCTGGCTCGCCAGAACGATCAGTTCCGCGAGGAGATCGATCGCTTGCAGGCCGAGATCGTTCGGCTGCGTGAGCTGGAGCTAGAGAACCGCGATCTTCGCAACTTGCTCGGACTCAAGCAGCGAGCCGGAACGGGCGACTTGTTGCCCGTGCGCGTGATCGCGCGGGACCCATCGCCTTACATTCAATCGATCACCATCGACCGCGGGACCGAGGAGGGCGTTCGCGAGGGCATGACCGTGATCACCTGGCGCGGCGTGGTGGGCCGTGTCACCAGGGCCGACCCCGCCTCCGCCAAGGTGTTGTTGGTGACCGACGTCAACAGCTCCATCAGTGGGCGGGTCCAGTCGTCCGAGTCGCGGGTCACGGGGATCATCCGCGGGCGCGCCGAGGGTGGGTTGCTGATGCAGCACATCCCCCAGGAAGAGTCGCTCCAGACCGGCGAGACCGTGATCACGTCCGACCTAGGCGGCGTTGTTCCCGAGGGGCTGCTGATCGGCCAGATCATCCAGGTGCGTCGCAAGGACGTCGACGTTTTCCAGGAAGCGCTGATCGAGCCGGCAGCTGACATGAGGCGCCTGGAGCGGCTGTACGTGCTGGCCGGCCCGCCGCCAAGTCGTGAGGCAGCGCGGTGAGAGTCGCGAGTCGGTAACGTGCCCTTCCTCGCCTATGCGGGACTGATCGTGACGGCAGCGCTGGCCGAGGCGACGGTCGGCTATCGACTGGAGCTGGTCGGCGGGCGTCTGAACCTGGTTCTGCTAATGGTCGTGGCCTGGAGCCTGCTGCGCGGAATCGAGGAGGGTGCCCTGGCCGGTGTGGTGGGCGGGCTGGCCCTTGACCTGTCAAGTGGGACACCGTTCGGCCTGGACACGGCCATTCTCACCCTGATCGGCGCGGTGACCTCGCTGGGTGAGCACACCCTCTATCGCGGCAGCGTGGCTTTCTTCTTCGGGACGGCCGTCCTGGTCACGGTCTGTTACCATGGAGCGCTGCTACTTGCCTTACAGGCCCTGGGATGGGACATACCCAGCTTCACGCGCCTGGTCCAAGTCCTGGTGCCGACGATCTTGATCAACGCCGTTCTGATGCCAATCGTGTTCACGCTGGCCCAGCGTCTACTCCGCACCCTGTCTGGGTGGCGCCAGCTCGAGCTCGAATGACGGGCACCCTGCCCGCTGCCGACCGTCTACTGGTATGAGAGCTCAGGTCTGGCGGCGGCTGGATTATCCGCTCCTGCTGGCGGTTGGCGGCCTGACGGTGTACGGGCTGATGATGGTCCACAGCGCAACCTGCTCGCCGTCGTGTGATCGGCTCCTGGCGACCAGCAGCTGGGCGTTACGACAGGCGCTGTACGCGCTGATCGGCATCGGCGCCATGGCCCTGGCGACGGCGATCGATTACCGCGCCTACCGAACGTTCGCCTATTACGGGTACGGGTTGTGTCTGATGCTGCTGGCGGCCGTTTTGACGCTGGGTCGGGGTGATGTAGAGTACGGCGCGCGGCGCTGGATCCCACTGGGCTTCTTCGACTTCCAGCCGTCCGAACTGACCAAGCTCGTGCTGGTCATTGTCCTGGCGCGCTTCTTGTCTGATCGCGACGGGCCGCTGTCGTTTCGGCGCGCGGTCATCTCAAGTCTCTTCCTGGTCCCTCCCTTAGTGCTGGTCTACCTCCAGCCGGACCTAGGCACTTCGCTGTCGTTTATTTTCATCTGGTTCGGCATGGTGGCTATGGCGGGGGCCCGGCCAACCCATCTGGGCCTGCTGGCCCTGGCCGCCGCGGTGGCGGCGCCGGGCGGCTGGCTGATGATGAAGGAGTACCAGCGGGCACGCATCTCGACGTTCTTCACAACTCTGGTCAATCCTGATGCCGACCCGTTTGGCGAGGGCTACAACATCCTCCAGGCCAGGATCAGCATCGGGTCCGGCGGCATGTTCGGGCGGGGCTGGCTGCAGGGCACCCAGACGCAGCTCGACTATCTGCGCGTCAAGCAGAGTGACTTTATCTTCTCGGTCCTAGCCGAGGAGATGGGATTCGTAGGCGCGCTGGTGCTGCTGGTGCTGTTCACGCTGCTCCTTTTCCGAATCATCCGGGTGGCCGACAAGGCGCGCGATGACTTTGGCCGCCTCGTAGCGTTCGGGATCGGCTGCACACTGCTGTTCCAGTGCGTGGTCAACCTGGGCGCCAACCTGACCCTGCTGCCGGTGACGGGGGTGCCCCTGCCGCTGGTGAGTTTCGGTGGCAGCGCGATGATCAGCCTCTTCATCGCCTTCGGCATCCTCCAGAGCATCCTGATCCGCCGCTTCAGGCGACCATTCTCCTGGTCGGGGTAGAGAGCCATGCCACAATTGATCGAGCTTCTCTTCCGCTGGTTCGGCCCGACGCTGATCATCGCCGTCGTGGCGATCTGGCTGCTGGCCTCCGCGGTGCGGATCGTCCAGGAGTACGAGCGGGGCGTGATCTTCCGCCTTGGGCGGCTGGTTGGGGCCCGCGGCCCGGGCCTGATCCTGCTCATCCCCAGGGTCGAGCGGATGGTCAGGATCGACTTGCGGGTGATTACCATGGAGGTTCCCGCCCAGGAAGCGATCACCCGCGACAACGTGACCGTCAAGGTTAACGCCGTCGTCTACTTCAAAGTGGTGGACCCCGAGCGGGCCGTGGTCACCGTCGTCGACTACATTCGCGCCACCTCGCTGATCTGCCAGACCACCCTGCGCAGCGTGCTAGGCCAGTCCGACCTCGACACGCTGCTCTCGCACCGTGACCAGATCAACGAGCATCTCCAGCGCCTGATCGACGAGCAGACCGAGGTTTGGGGGATCAAGGTGACGTCCGTAGAAGTCCGCGATGTCGAGCTGCCCCAGTCGATGCAGCGCGCGATGGCTCGCCAGGCCGAGGCCGAGCGCGAGAAGCGGGCCAAGATCATCCACGCCCAGGGCGAGTTCGAAGCCTCCGAGCGGCTGGCCGAGGCAGCTCGGATCATCGGCACCCAGGAAGTGGGCCTGCAGCTCCGTTACCTGCAGACCCTGACCGAGATCGCGACCGAGCGCAATTCGACAATCGTCTTCCCGCTCCCACTCGACCTGCTGCGCGGCCTGCTCTCGACGGACGCCGACGGCACCGCACCGCCGTAGGGCGTCCGAATGTCGCAGCCGGTGCCCTTCCCCGCCGAACAGAAGCAGGCGGCCCGGGAGAGGGTCTGGGCCGCGCTGGAGGAGGCCGCCGTGGCGCGCTTTCCGAAGCCGATCCGGGGCCGAATCCCGAACTTCATTGGCTCGGAACAGGCGGTCCGAAGGCTCATCGCCAGGCCAGAATTCCAGCGCGCTCGGGTGGTCAAAGTCAATCCCGATGCGCCACAACGCCTGTTGCGGGCCGGGGTGCTTCGACACGGAAAGGTGCTGCTGGCGCCAACCCCGCGCTTGCGCGAGGGCTTTCTCGTTCTGGACCCGGCCACCATCCCCCCAAACGCCCACGGTCGCGCGGCGGCCATCGGCGGGCTCTTCAAGTACGGAGTGTCCACGCCACTCGCGACGGCGCCAGCGCCTGACTTGCTCGTCGTCGGATCCGTCGCCGTCTCACCCTCGGGCGCGCGGACCGGGAAAGGGGAGGGTTACGGCGAGATCGAGTACGCGCTGCTCCGCGAGCAAGGCCGCATCGGCGCCAAGACACCCATCGCGACCACCGTCCACGACCTCCAGGTGGTCGACGCGCTGCCGCTCGAGCCGTTCGACGTCACGGTGGACCTGATCGTGACGCCGACGCGGACCATCGAGGTCCCACCCGGTCGACCGCGGCCGGACCATATTCTGTGGCACCTACTGCCGGCCGAGAAGCTCGAATCGATCCCGCTGCTGCGGGAATTGAAGCCTGAAACTGCCCCCGCGCGCTAACGGGGCACTGCGCCTGCCCGGGAGCGGCGGCCATACTTGGAGGCCGTCTCGGATTTAGATTCCCGGGCCGTAGCGCAGTCTGGGAGCGAACGTGAATGGGTTTAACCTGCTTGCGCTTGCGACCAAAACGAACAGATTAGGGACGCATCGGGGAAAACTCCCCCTGAACCCCGGTTTAGCTTCGCGAAGCCCCAGTGGTTTTAACCGAGGACTTCGTCGTTCGAGCGCTTTCGCGCGGCGACAGGTCCAGCAATCCCCTGACTCTGGATGGGCAGCGGTCTGCCCACATCTTGTGCTACACAAATACCTGGCTGAGGCCTATGCCACGAAGCGGCCGTGAGGGCGGTCGGCGGAGAACATCCGGTCCCATCAGCGGCATGAATGGCCGAGGGCCTCTTTCACGGCGAGGTTCACCAGGCTCTCGACCGTCACACGCCGGCGGCGGACACAGCTGGTGGCCTCCTCGAGCTGGGGGTCGAGGGCGACCAGGTGCACGGACTGGGTATCGATCCAGAACCGGTCGGCCACCTCGGTGGTCGGGTCGAGGTGGTCAGCGAGGTCGTGCGTATTCGAGAGCTCGCCAATCTCTTCCGGGGTCGTCCCCTCCCGAGATCGGCGCTTTGCTCAACGCGTAGCCCTCGCATCCAGCCAGCGCTTCAATGACGCCTGGCTCTCGCCCGAGCGGCGACCGGCCAGGAGGCCCTCCACGCTTACGTCCTCGTCCAGGTCCTCCCAGTGGATGCCCTCACCCCCGCCGATGAGGCGCCAGTTGCGCCGCTCCTCTGGGCGGCCGTGCAGGAGGCGCGGATACCAGGCCAGGGGCACCGAGATCCTGCGGGCATCGCTCAGCTCGACGGTCAGGGCGTCGTCGCTGACCTCCACGTGCACCGCATCCGGCACCTCTATCTCAACCCTCGAAATGCTCATGCCACGCCTCAATCAGCTCGGAACGCTGCTCCGCCACGATGCGCTGGATGGTCCGAAGTTCGCTCCGGCCAAAGCCGCCGCTTCATTCCAGCCGGACAGGCTCCAGCCAGAATTTCGCTACCTTGTCCTCCCGCTCCACGTGAACGTGCTCCGGCTCGTCTCGGTCCCCCGCGTAGAAGAACAACCGATATGGGCCAACCCGCAAAACAGTGGGCATGGCTACCTAACATATCCTAGCTCGCATCTTCGGCCGGCTGGGACCTGGAGCGCCGCAAGGGCGAGCGGCGGATTCGGGCACTTGGTCCGGTTCAGGGCGTTCAGGTTCCGGACTTGGCTGCGTCGGACTCCGGGCACTTGCGAAGCGAAGGCGTCCCGGCGTATACATTAGTGGAAGCGTCACCGAGCCGCCCGTCGTCCGTGGGGTGGATGTCGTGGCTCGGGAGGCCGCCAGACGGACCGACACCGCCCGAACGTGAGTCGGGCGCGGCAGAGCCCTGCAGGGTAGGGGAGGACCGGGCCGGACCCGGTCGGCGTACGAGCCGCTCCAAGGCGATCCGCGCCGGCCGGACAACTTTCCGGTGACACGCTGCGCTGCTGTGCCGTTTCTCAACTGCGCGCGTCGCGTCTGTCGGTGTAGCTAAGCGCGGACTTGATAACAGGGAAGCGGATGCCATTTCCCCGCCGCGGACGTCGGCGGCCACCGTTCTGGAGCTCTCGCTGGCAACAGCGAACGCTCGCGACGCTTTGCCTACATCTGGCCCCGGCGGTCAGGGCCGCCCTCACCGCCTGGATGAAGATCTACGGTGAGACCAACGGCCTGCCAGGCCTAGCGACGGGGCCGATCGAGGTTCGATTTCGCCGCCTCCGCGAGCACGCTGGCGCCAACGTGCTGCTGCTGTGGACCACTCCGGACAGGTGGGCGGCCGGCGAAGCGCTTTCTTTATGGATCCCCGCCATCGGGCTCGACATGGACTGCCGCTTCGACGATGGCCGGCTCTCGGTGGAACGGGCCCGCCCGACGACCGACGAGGACCGTGATCCGCGGCGCGTCCGATCAGCAGTGGGGATGGAGCTGCGACCCGAACGGGTGGAGCTGCCACCGGCCGACCAGACGAACGGATCAAACGGAAGCTCGTACCTGGAACACGCCTTCGAGCGACTCGTCGGGCGTCGGTGGGCCGGTTTCGTGGCGCCGCTCCGAGAGGCGCTCGAGGCCGAGGCCAAAGAGGACGCGATGCGGGCCGAGCGGCTGGCGACCAGTTACGCGGCCGCGACCCCGCGGATTGGCGGCCCGAGCGAGTCAGACCCGTATCGGCTGTCAGGAATCGACGCCTCAGCCTGCGCCGCGCTGGACGAGGGCGAATGGCTTGACCTGCTCGATACGCGCGGGCGGGTGATATCTTCCGCCCGCCTGGTCCGCTCGGACCCGGCCGAAGGGGTCCTGGACGTCGACGCGCGCGGAGCGGACCCGCCGTCTATCGGAACGGTCCGGCCTCGGCCGCAGACGCAGATCTTCGCCCAGAAGCGCGCTATCCTCGACGAGCTGGACAGTCCAACCGGAGGACTGCGCGACGCGGTCAGGCTCGTCGCCTCACCAGCCTCACTGCCGCCCCTCGCCAAGCGTCGCCCGCCGTCTTTCATCAACCGCCTGGTCGAGCGGAACCGCAGCCAGGTGCGCGCCGTCTCGCTGGCCCTCGGGCTGGAGGAGGGCCAGGCACTCATGGTCCAGGGTCCGCCTGGGACCGGCAAGTCGACAACCCTGGCTGAGATCGTCGGCCAGATCGTGCTCAAAGATCCGAACGCCACCATCCTGGTCTGCTCACATTCCAACCACGGCGTCGACAATCTGCTCATGAAAACGATCCCGTACCTCGAGGCCGTGCCGAACATGGCGATCGCGCGGGTCGGCCTGTACGACCGGGTCCACCCCGACGTGCGGGAGCACTTCGTGCCGCCAGGCGAGGACCTGGGCGCCTTCAACGTGGTGTTCACCACGGTCGACGCCCTGGCCCTGCAGACCGAGGCCGGGGCGCGCACCTACGACTATGCAGTCCTCGACGAGGCGAACCGGGCCTCGATCCTCGACTCGCTGATCCCGCTCGTCCGGGGGCGGCGCTTCATCCTGGTAGGCGATCACCTTCAGCTCCAGCCGGTCCTGTCCGAGGCCGAGGAACAGCTTCGACTCGAGCCGGCCGTCGCGCGGGCCTCTGCGATCGGCAAGAGCCTGTTCGCCTGGCTCCGCGAGCGGCGGTTTCCTGAGGCGGCGACCGTGTTCCTGGACGAGCAGAACCGCATGCACCCGATCATCGCGGGCCTGATCTCGGAGGTGTTCTACGACGGTCGTCTGCGATCCGGGCCGCGTGCCCCGCGCCGGGTGGCCGATGTCCCGCTCTTCCCTTCCGCGGTCACCTGGGTTGATACGCGTGGCCTGCACGGGCTGCGGGAAGCGCGCGGCCGCGGCGCCTCGCTGATGAACGTCCCGGAGGCGCGGCTGGTGGCAACTATTGCCCGCCACGCGGTCTCCTCGGCGCCTCGCGACCCGCGCAGCGGCGCCTCTCTGGACGTCGGCGTCATCGCCGCCTACGCCGAGCAGACCGCGCTGCTGCGGCGGCTGCTAAACCAGCGGGGTGGCGGGCGAAGCGACGGCCCGATCCCGAATCGACAGAGCCTGGAAGTCGACACCGTCGACGCTTTTGAAGGCCGCGAGAAGGACATCATCATCGTCTCGCTGGTCCGCAGCAACCGTCGGCGCGACATCGGATTCCTGCGACTCATGCAGCGGATCAACGTGGCGCTCTCTCGAGCCCGCCGCCTTCTGATCGTCGTGGGCGACGCCTCGACGTTGCGGGGCAGCTACTTCGACCGCATCGTGCGCTACATTCGGGCGAACGGGATGATGGTCCCCGGCCCACGCCTGATCGGGCGTCTGCTGAACGCCCGAGCCGGCGAGCGGGAGCCGCAGAGGCTCGCCCGACGGCGCCGGCCGACCGGCCGACCGCCGTACCTCCGCCAGGAAGGCAGGGTGGACTTTGGGGCGGCCGGGATGTTCGGCGCACATTCGGGCAGCTTCATGCCAGGCGTTGGCACGGGACCCGATGATGGAACCGCTGCGTCACCCGGAGGACCACCATCGATGGAACGACGGGGCCGCCGCCGTCGGCGCCGCGGTCGCCGGCGGCCCGGCGACATGGGGCGGACCCCCAGGTTTGTCGAGCGATCGGATCCCCCCCCTGGATACGTCGCGCAGCCCGACTCGACGCACTCGCCCATGCCGGACCTTAGCTCGGGCCCGTCCTCCTTCGCGGGCGGACCGCGACCCAGCGCACCAGTTCCGGACCAGCCCGCCGGTGATGGGCTCGCGTCCGAGCCCGTGTCGACGCTGGCCGAGGAAAGCAGGCCTGGCCCACGGCGCCCGAGAGCCTCACAAGGCCGTGTCGCCGAGCCGGCACCTGCGCCGACGGATCCACCCACCGACCCATAGGGGCCCGAAGCGTCCTAGCCCCCTACGGCGCTGAGAGCAGGTTCTCCAGACGTCTCAGGCCTGCCTCCACATCTGCCCCGAGGTGAAACCGCACCGCCGGCCGGCCGCGAGCCTGCAAGGCCTGAAAGTCACCCAGCGCCTGGGCTCGCCTGAGGACGCCAAAGCTGAACCGTTGGCCCGGGATAGGGAGCTCGACGGTATCGTCGGCGGTCAACTGGAGGAACAATCCGCTGGGCGGACCGCCTTTGTGGAGCTGGCCGGTCGAGTGCAGGAATCGAGGCCCAAAGCCAAGCGTCGTGGCCACCCGCAGCCTGTCGCGCAGCCCCCACCTGATCGCTTGAAGCCTTGCGCGCACTTCGTCACGGCATGGCAGGTACGCTTGGAGGGCTAGGTAGTCCCCGGGCCTGGCCGAAGCCAGAAACTCAGCCAGTCCGCCCTCCAGCGTTGCCGAGCGAAGCGCGCCGCTCAGTGAAAGCCCACCCGCCTCGGCTATCGGCGCTGGCTCCGGAAGTCGTCCATTTTCCTCGAACTCGTCGAGAAGCCGCCGCGTGTTGTCCTTCGACTCTTGAACGTTCGGCTCGTCAAACGGGTCGATCGCGAGCACGGCGCCGGCCACGGCGGTGGCAAACTCCCAGCGAAAGAGCTCAGCGCCCAGATCCAGCCGATCCTGAAGCCGGATCGTGACCAGCGGGTGACCAGCCGCGATCAGGACGCCGAGCTCACGCTCGACCGGACCCGGTCCCAGCAGAAAGCGGGCGAATAGGCGGTCAGAGCCGTACACCTCGGGGCCCCCGAGCGGCTCGTCGACAACCGGGATCAGGCCGGTACCCTGCTTGCCGGTGCTCTCGGCGAGCAGTTGTTCGATCCAGCCGCCAAAGGAGCCCACCTCGTCAGGTGCGAGCAGGGTGACCTTGTCTCGCCCGGCCCGGGCGCCGCCGCCGAGCAGGGCCCCCAGCTCGAGGCCCGGGTTCTCACGCTCCTGCCGGCACCGTTCGGCCATGTCCCGGGCGCGGTCGAGGAATGCGTTGACGTCTAGGCCGAGCAGGGCGGCCGGCACCAGTCCGAAATACGATAGGGCCGAGTACCGTCCCCCGATGTCGGGCGGGTTGAGGAACACGCGCCGAAAGCCGCGCTCGTGCGCCAGCGACTCCAGCGGGGTGCCAGAGTCGGTGATCGCGATGAACTGCTCGCCGCGGCCGCCGCTCCTGTCCCAGAAGTAGGCCAGGTGCGAGAGAGTCTCGACAGTGGTACCGGACTTGCTGGCGACGACGAACAGCGTCTCCCGTAGGGGCACGCCGTGCGCTTCCCCTGCAGCCCCTTCGAGGCTAGCGATGGTGGCCGGATCGGTCGTGTCGAGCACGAACAGCTCCAGGAACCCAGGCGCCGTACCAAACGTTGCCCGCAGCATCTCTGGCGCCAGGCTGCTGCCACCCATGCCCAGCAACACCGCTCGGCGCAGTCCGGCCGCTCTGACGTCGTCTGCGAATGCGCGCAGCTCGTCCAGCCGAGCCTGCATCGTCTCGACCACCGAGAGCCAGCCCAGGCGGTTGGCCACGATCCGGCTATGCGCGGGATCCTCAGTCCACAGGCTCGGATCGCCGCCCCAGATGCGGCGGACCGCGGTTCTCTCGGCCAGACGGCGGGAGGCCCGCTCGACATCGGCCTGGACCGGTCCCGGCTGGATCTGGGCGCGCTGGGCAGGGCTCACGCCAGGCAGAATAACACGGACCGACAGGGGCGAAGCATAGGCGCGGCCGGCTCACGACCTGGGGTGACGAATGTTTCGCCCTACCCCGGTTCCCACCTGCTACACTCGCCTCCAGGTTTGCACGAGTGAGGGAGCGGCATGGCCGAGCCGATCAGGATCGGACTGATTGGCGCCGGGCGGATCGTGCGGGCCCACCTGCGTGGGTATGCCGAGCTGCGTGCGCACGGGGTTGACGACTTTCGGATCACCGCGATCTGCTCACGCGACGCGCAGCGTGCGCTGACCTTTCGCAAGCGGGGGGAGGGTCCCGAGCCCGCCCCCCTGACGACCCTTCGCGGCTCCGATGCGCTGGGAGCCCCTCATCGCTACGTGTCTGACTTCCAGGACGACGTGCTGCCCGAGATCTTCACTGAAGTCCCGGCCATGCTGGAAGCCGGGCTCGTCGACGCCGTCGACATCACCACCGAGGTCGCCGTCCACCACACTCACGCCGTGACCTGTCTCGAGGGCGGCGTACACATTCTGGTCGAGAAGCCACTCGCTGTCAGCGTGCGAGCCGGGCGCCGGATGGTCGAGCTGGCCAGACGACACAAGCTGGTCCTGGCCGTCTGCGAGAATGCCCATTTCTCGCCCCAGACCCGGCTGGCGACCTGGCTCGTGCGGCGGGGCGACCTGGGCAGTCCGCAGATCGCCTGCTGGTGGACGATCGGGACGCTGGACTGGTCACCAGACCGTTGGGTGGGTAACTCGGCCTGGCGCCATCAGAAGCTGATGGCGGCTGGCGGCGCGTCGCTGGACATCGGCCCACACATCTTTCACCGCCTGCGCGACCTGTGCGGCGAGGTCGAAGACGTCTTCGCCCTGGCGCGGGTGCTCGAGGCCGAGCGCCGCCTCATGGACGCCCGCGGACAGGTCCTGGATCGGGTCGATTGCGACACGGACGACACTTTCCTCGCGCTCGCAACCTTCAGCACCGGCGCCGTCGGCCAGCTCTCGTTCTCGTTCGCCGGCCACGGTGAGCCGACCCTGTCGCCGATGCCGCTGCTGTACGGGACGCGGGGCTGCTTGAAGGGCGACCGCCTGGTCCTGGACGGCGCTGAACCCGAGACGCTCGACGAGTATTTTGCGCGCGTTGGCCGGGCGGAGGACCATGCGCGGCTGTTCCCAGGCGGGATGACGGACGCTTTTGGGCTCCTGATCGGCGACTTCCTGCAAGCGATCCGGCAGCGACGAGAGGCCGAGACCAGCGGCGAGGAGGGCCTGCGCGACCTGGCGGCCAGCTTCGCGATCGTCGAATCGGCGCTGGCCGGGCGGCCCGTCGCTGTCCGCGACGTGCTGGACGGGCGAATCGACGCCTACCAGCGCGACCTGGACGCTCATTACGGGCTGGGCGAGTGAGCCCGCCGAGATGAGCCTGCCCAAAATCTATAGGCCGGCACCTCCGGCTCGGTCTACAAACACTGGATGGGCAACTTCTACCCGCCGGAGTTGCCAACTGACAGCTTGGCGAATCCGGAACTAATTTGAGACGTGGCCGCCGGGGTGGGTATCCTGTGTTGAAGCGCATCCGGCACCGCGACGCACGCGGCGACTGGCGCAATACCGCGACTGCTGCCGGGCGACCGGGAGGAGGCACAGACATGCACGGTAGGGATCTTCGTCAGAGTAGCCTCGTCGTCGCCTTCACGCTCCTCATGGTCCTGATCGTTGCGTGTGCCCCGGCGGCTGGCCCGGCTGCCCCGACAGCCGCGCCGAAGGCTGAAACGAAGCCTGGCCAACAACAGCCGGTTCCAACCCAGGCTGCGGCCGCCCAACCGGCAGCGGCTCAACCCACCCCGCTTGCACAGCCGAAGCCGACCGGTCCAGAGCCGCGCCGGGGCGGCAGCCTGCGAATGGGCATCTCCAGCGATTGGAAGACCCTGGATCCGCCCCTGTACACCAACGTCAGCGAACGGATGATCTTCTACTCCATCTACAACCCCCTGGTGGCGATGGACGAGAACCTCAATATCGTGCCGGAGCTGGCGCGCTCCTGGCAGGTTTCACCCGACGGCCTGGTCTGGACCTTCGTGCTGGCCAGGGATGTCAAGTTCCACGACGGCACGCCGTTCAACGCCCAGGCGGTGAAGTTCAATCTCGACCGCCTGATGAACCCGGAGACCGGATCAGCGCTGCGCCAGCAGTTGGCGGACATCAAGGAAACGCAGGTCGTGGACGAGCTGACGGTCAAGGTGGTCCTGGGCAAGCCGTTCACCCCGCTCCTGGCCTGGCTCTCGGAGGGGCCGGGCTTCATGTCGTCGCCTGCCGCCGTCCAGAAGTGGGGCAAAGACTACGGCCAACATCCGATTGGGACCGGCCCCTTTGAGTTTGCCGAGTGGGTGAAGGGCGACCACATCACCCTCCGTCGCTTCAAGGACTACTGGGAGCCGGGACTGCCCTACGTGGACGAGATCGTTTATCGTCCAATTCCGGACGAATCCGTCAAGCTGTCGGGACTTCGGGCCGGCGCCCTGGAGCTCATCGACGAGGTGCCACCCCGCGAGCTATCGAACCTGCGCTCGGCGACCGACATCAAGCTGTACGA
>DASPXK010000054.1:0-5074 GCA_035637315.1 Chloroflexota bacterium | reverse complement strand
TAGCCCTGCCTGGGACAACAGCCAGCGCGAACGGATCCCCCCGCCCTGGCCCTTTGAGCGCTACATGGCGTTCGGGGCCTGGTACGTCCGCGACGCCAACTGGTGGGCCGACTTCCCATCCAGCGCTCGGCAGGTCGAGCGATTCTGGGCGGCCGACCAGGGGACACCGATTGATGGTGTCATCGCCCTCGACGACGAGGCAGTCCGCGCAATCCTCGAGGTGACCGGGCCGGTAGAGCTGCCTGACTGGGACCTGAGCCTCGAAGCTTCGGACTTCTTTCGGGTCGTCAAGGAGGCGAGCATCCGCGCCGGGAAGGCCCGGAGCCTCCCGGCTGTCTATCGGGCAGTGTTCGAGCGGCTGCTGTCGATCGATGCGGCGCGACTGTCCAGCCTTACCGGCGCGCTCAGCCGGCTCGTCCAGGAGAAGCACCTCCAGGTGTACCTCGACGACGCCGAGGCCCAGGCACTGGCGGTCCAGATGGGTTGGGACGGTGCGATGCGCGAGGAACTCAACTCCGACTACCTCTTCGCCGTCGACACCACCGTCACCTATAGCGAGGTAAACCAATTCGTGTCCAAAGCTGCCTCATACGCCGTGCGGTGGGCGGAAGGGACAGACACCGCTGAGCGGACGCTGGTCCTGCGTTACCGAAATGGCTATTCGGACCAGGCGGCGGCGTGGGAGCAGAGCGAGGCGGACGGCTCCGTATTCGACGTCGGAACCTGGTCCATGAAGAAGCTGCCAGGCTACTGGGGTGACTGGCTGCGCGTCTACGTTCCCAAGGGAAGCGACCTCTTGATGGCCGAAGGACTCGAAGGGCCAATCGATCGCTATTACGAGCTGGATAAACAGGTCTTCGGTGGATTCTTCGGCCTCCAGCCGGGCGAGGAGCGCACCATCACTCTCCACTACCGCGGACCAGCGCCGCCCCTGTTGGGCGGCGTCCGCTACAGGTTGGTCGCTCAGAAGCAGGCCGGAGCGCCGGCCTATCCGCTCAATATCATTGTGCAGCGGGAAGCTGGCCGGCCGAGCGAAACCAACGAGCCAGTCCTTGAGGCAGCCCAGTTGGTGGTTCTGCGAAGAGACGAGCACCTGGAGTTGAAGCTTCAGCCTCAGCTGGCCGAAACGGGCCCGGGCCGGAGGTGAGCCACTCGCCGGCCCCAGGCAGGTGGACGGTCACCGCCCTGGCGATGTTGATCGCGCTCGCTGCCGCCGGCGGCGAGTGGGGCCAGGCCTTCGGCCAGACGGCCGGCCCCGTCCCTACCCAGCCAACCACACCGCCTGCGCGAGCGACTCCGTTGCCACCGCCGCCTGCTCCTCCGACCACCGTGCCGCGAGTGGAGCCCTCGATCGCGGCTGCGCCAGAGGCGCCCGCGGAGTTGCCACCCACGCCGTCGGCCCCGACGCAGAGCGCAAGCGTGACCGCGCCCGGCATGCAGTCTGAACGGGCGCAGACGCCAACGGCGCCCCCGGCCCCCGAGCTGACGCTCGGCGCGCCCGCCGCGGAGCCGGTCGAGAGGCCAGCTGCCAAATCTGATGGCAGCCCATTTGACGGCGCGGCCCGGGCTGGGGGCGGCCCAGCGCTCCTGCGAGAGCTCGTCGGCGTGGCCCTCCTGAGCGTGGTCGGGGCGGGTGCAGCGGCCGTCGCGGCGCTGGCTGGCATGATGGCGCTAAGGCGCTAGAGACGACGCTGCCAAAGGTCGTCGCAAATGGGCATCGACCTACACCTCAGCGTCGTGTTTTCGCAAACAATTGACAAAACTTCTCAACGACGCTACAATCGGCTGAGCTGCTTCAGGATGGGTCAATATGTCTCCTGGCGTGTCACCGCGGCGGGCCAGAGTTCGAAGAATCGAGGACCAGGTACACGCCAGTGAGCCGCGCATCTCAGCGCTCATTCGGGACGAGGAGATCCTCCTGAGCTTCAACGAAGCGGCGGCATATCTGCGGGCGAGTCGTTCAACGTTGTACCGCCTGATGCACAGCGGGCAGCTAGTCGGGCGGAAGGTGGGTCGCAAGACTTTGTTCTTCAAGGGCGACCTGATGGACCTGCTGCGCGCGACCGGCGTGCGAGGTGGAGCTGACGGGCAGCGCGCACAGACCGAGCAAAACGGCGACAAGGTGGACTGACGATGGACCTGCGGCGGTATCTGAGCGTGCTGTGGCGGGGACTGTGGCTGCTCGTTCTTGGCACCGTGCTGGCGGCTGGCACCAGCTACATGTCGAGCCGCTCGATCTCGCCGGTCTACCAGGCCAGCATCAAGCTGCTGGTCACCCAGGGCAGCAACACGCTGATCTCCGACCAGTACAGCTCTCTGTTGAGCGCCGAGCGTGTGGCCAAGACCTACGCGGACCTGATCAAGACCAGGCCAGTCCTGGAGCAAGTCGGGCGTACCCTTGGAATCAACGCCAGCTATGAAAGCCTGGCTCGGCGCGTCGATGTAAAGCTGGTGCGTGACACGCAGCTGATGCAGATCTTTGTGGAGGATACCGATCCGGCGCTCGCCAGGGACCTGGCCAACGCCATCGCCGATGTCTTCATCCAGCAGAATGAGGCGGCTCAGCAGGGCCGCTTCCAGGCCTCGCGCGAGAACCTCGCCCGCGAGGTGGACCGCCTGGCGCATGAGATCGAACAGCGCACCGAGGCGCTCGATGCCTTGAAGGCCAGGGGCTCTGCCACCAGCGCGCCTAGCGACAGCGGTGACGTGGAGACGAACCTGCTGCGAAGGGAGCTGTCGGAGCTCCAGCAGACCCACGCCAATCTGCTGCGCAGCTTTGAAGAGGTCCGCCTGGCCGAGGCGAAGGGCCTCAACACGTTGAACGTGGTCGAGCCGGCGGTGCTGCCGGTCTTTCCCGTCCGGCCAAACGTGCTGCTGAACACCGCGCTGGCGGCCGCGGTAGGGCTTGCGCTCGCGCTCGGCGTCGTGCTGCTCAGGGAGCACTTGAACGACACCGTATCTTCACCCGAACGTCTCACGGCGCTGGGTCTGTCCCCGCTCGCGGTAGTGGGAGAATTCCCCAAAGACGCCAAGTCGCGCCTCGTGGCCAGGCCGAAAGAGGAGAGCGAGGACGGGCAGACTCAGGCAGGGTATGGGTACGGATACGGGTATGGCTACGGCTACGGTGGCTACGGGTATGCCTCCAACGCAGAGGCGTACCGGGTGCTGCGGACCAACCTGCAGTTTACTGGCCTCGACAAGCCGCTGCGGACCGTGCTGATTACCAGCGCGGGTCCGGCCGAGGGCAAGACGATCACCGCCGCCAACCTGGCCCTGACTCTGGCGCAAGCCGGCTTTGGAACGCTGCTGGTCGACGCTGACTTGCGCCGTCCGAGCGTGCACAACCTCTTCGAGATCTCCAACCAGCAGGGCCTGACGAGCCTGCTCCTGCAGGACAATCCGGCTGCCGACTACGCCCAGGCCACGAACGTCCCCAATCTGTGGGTCCTGCCCTCGGGACCGCTGCCGCCCAATCCCTCGGAGCTGCTCGGCTCTAACCGCATGGCGGCGCGCGTCAAGGAGCTGAGTCAGCTCGCGGATTACGTGATCTTCGACAGCCCCCCATCCCTGGTCGTCTCGGATTGTCTGGCACTCGCGCCCCAGGTCGACGGTGTTGTGCTCGTCGTGAACGCGCGAAAGACCCGCGTCGGGGCCGTGCGCCATGCCCGAGAGAGCCTGGAGAAGGTTGGCGGACGCGTGGAAGGGGCGGTGCTCAACCGCTACCACCAGAAGACCGGGAGCTACTACTACTATTCGTCGGACTACGGCTACGGATACGGATACGGCTCGCGCCCCAACGGAAGCGAAAACGGCAGGGCGGCGGCGAAGGAGGGGGCGGCTACGAAGCCGCAGCATCGATGATCCGAGTCAGCGGACCTCCTGGTCTTGGGGGGCTTCAGCCCAGTTCCGTCCCGCGCGGCTCTGGGCCGGAGGCGACCGCAGGAGCTCGGTGGCTGGTTCTAGAAATGGGTGGGACGAACTTGAAACTCACTGGGTCAACTGGCGTGCATTTTTCAAGCACGGCGGGTGGCCACGGGGAAGGCGCCGGGCTTGCCTTGATCACGGGAACTTCAGGCCGCTTGGCTGGCGCGCCCTGGTACGTCGCGCGCACTAAAGCGCGGAAGGAGCATCAGGCCGCCGCCGCGCTCGAACAGCGTGGCATCAACGTGTACCTGCCGATCCTACGGAGACGCCGGGCGCGGCCTGGTCGTCGAGACTGGGAGCCGCTGTTCCCGTGTTACATCTTCGCGAGCCTGGAAGTTCCATCGGACCAGTGGCTGCAGGCTAGATGCGCGCCGGACGTGGCGTACTTTCTGGGCGACCGCGGCCGACCGAGCGCGCTGCCGGATGGCCTTATAGGGGCCCTGATCGCGCGCGTGGACTTGATCCACCAGACGGGCGGCCTGCCCCGCTTCCGCCCGGGCGAGCGGGTCACGATAACCCGCGGCCCGTTCGAATGCCTCGAAGCGATCTTCGATCGCTCGCTCTCCCCGGGTGGTCGCTCACGGGTACTGGTCCAACTACTCCATCGACTGGTTCCCGTCGAGCTCTCAGAAGAGCACCTCAAGACGGCAGTCTGACGAGCGCGGGGGCGATCCTCACCCTCGCTCCCGACTCACAATCGAAGAGCTCAAAGCCTGGCACGCGCGCGTCCGACCGCTACATACGTGCCGGGACGGCGGTAGCGTGTCCATGAAGGCGCTTGTCCTCGCGGCCGGCCTGGGAACCCGTCTCGCGGCTCTCCAGTTCGAGGGCCCAAAGCCGATGCTCCCCATCGACGGCCGGCCTCTTCTGGAACACACGGTCGGCCTGCTCAGGGCACATGGCGTGTCTGAGATCGCGATCAACCTGCACTATCGAGCCGAGGCCGTCGTGCGGCACCTTGGGGATGGCGAGGCCTTCGGGATCAAGCTGGTCTACTCTTGGGAGGACCGCCTCCTGGGCACAGCGGGCGCGGCAAAGCGGCTCGAACGCTTCCTGGACCAGTCGTTCTACGTGATCTATGGCGACGTGCTGACGGATCTGGACCTTTCTAGCCTCGCGGCATGGCACGCGGTGAACCAGGCCGTCCTGA
>DASPXK010000053.1:0-6309 GCA_035637315.1 Chloroflexota bacterium | reverse complement strand
CGAGCATCCTCAGAGCCCCCTGCCAGAAGACGCGCGGGCTACCTTTCGGGGACTCACGTACTGGCCGTTCGACCCGAGCGCGCGGATCGAGGCTCGATTCAAGCTGGCCGCCGACGCCGAGGCGGGTGTGGAGACGAGCACCGGCGAGCACATGTCGTTCTCCCGGATCGGCCGCCTCGACTTCCATTACGCCGGCCAGGACTGCCACCTCGACGCGTTCTGGATCCATGGCTACGCCGGCGGGCTGTTCGTGCCGTTCCGCGACGCGACCAGTGCCCGCGAGACGTACGGCGGCGGCCGCTACCTGCTCGACACCATCAAGAGCGCCGACCTGGGCTCTGATGCCACCGCTGGCACCGTCATCCTCGACTTCAACTATGCTTATTACCCCTCATGCGCTTACGATCCCCGCTGGACCTGTCCGCTGGCCCCGCGTGAGAACTGGCTGGCCATTGCGGTGCGGGCCGGCGAGTGTGATCGTTCGAGCGACTCAGGATCAGGGTAGATTGGCTTGAGTTGAACGGGTCCACAAATCTCGGTGCGACGGTCGACTTCCGCCGCGTTACCAAGCGTTTCGGCCTGGGCCGGGGGGGTCCAGCCGCGGTCAACGACCTGTCGCTCACCGTCCCGCCTGGCGAGATCTGCGTCCTGGTTGGGCCGAGCGGGTGTGGCAAGACCACCAGCCTCAAGATGGTCAACCGCCTGGTCGAACCGACGGAGGGCCAGGTGCTCATCGACGGCCAGGACGTGGCTCAGGTCGAGGTGACGGCGCTGCGGCGACGGATCGGCTACGTCATCCAGCAAATCGGGCTGTTTCCGCATCAAACGATCGCCGACAACGTCGGCACCGTGCCGCGCTTGCTGGGCTGGCCACGAGAGCGTATCAGGCGGCGGGTCGACGAGCTCCTCGCGCTCATCGGCCTCGATCCGGCGCGAGTGCGCAATCGCTACCCGTCGCAGCTCTCAGGCGGCGAGCGCCAGCGAGTGGGGGTAGCTCGAGCCATGGCGGCCGAGCCACCGGTGATGCTCATGGACGAGCCGTTTGGCGCGGTCGACCCGATCGTTCGCGAGCGCCTCCAAAACGAGTTCCTGCGACTCCATCGCGAGCTGCGGACGACGGTGCTGTTCGTGACCCATGACATCGACGAAGCGATCAAGATGGGCGACCGCGTGGCGGTCATGCAGCAGGGTGGCTACCTGGCCCAGTACGCTCCACCAAGCGAACTGCTCACCAATCCGGCCAACGACTTCGTCGCCCGCTTCGTCGGCGCGGACCGGGGACTCAAGCGCCTCTCGCTCATGACCGTCGGCGATGTAAAGCTCAGCGATGCCACAACCGCGCGCCAGGGCGAGGCAGTCCAGGCCATCCGCGCGCGAGCCGCCGCCGCGGCGGCGAGGCACGTGCTGCTGCTCGACGCGGACAACCAGCCCCTCGGCTGGCTGCAGGTTGAGCGGCTGCCGGCTGAGGGCGTCGCCGACGTGGGCGGGGCAGACCCGTCGTCGCCGGTGTTCACCGGCGAGACGACACTCCGAGATGCCCTGTCGATGCTGCTTGGCTCGGCCGTCCAGACCGGAGTTGTCGTGAGCCCAAGCGGGCGCTACGAGGGCGTGCTTACACTCGACTCGGTGGGCACAGCGCTCCGCGCAGCGACTTCCCGGGTCACGGCCTCGACGGACGGCGCGAGTAGCGGCTTGGCCACGCACGAGCATTCGGTCCAGCCATGACCGCCGGCGAGCCGCTCATCCGTTGGGACTGGGTCCTGAGCCACCTGGGAGACATCGCCCAGCGGCTCGGCGAGCATCTCGTCCTGACCGGGCTCGCCGTCGGGATCGGCTTCGCGGTCTCGTTCGCGCTCGGCATCTGGATCGCTCGGCGGCCGCGTCTGTACGCCCCGGTCACCTGGGTCACGGGCATCCTCTACACGATCCCGAGCCTTGCGTTGTTCGCTCTGCTCATCCCGTTCACGGGCCTGTCACTGCTGACCGCCGAGATTGGCCTGGTCAGCTACACGCTCCTGATCCTGGTCCGAAACATCGTCGGCGGCATCCAGTCCGTCCCGCCCGACGTCCGCGAGGCTGCCGTCGGGATGGGCTACACGCCACTCCAGCTCTTGTGGCGAGTCGAGCTACCGCTCGCCCTTGCGGTGATCATCGCCGGCGTCCGAGTCGCGACGGTCACCACGATTGGGCTGACAACCGTGACCGCCTTGATCGGCCAGGGCGGCCTCGGATTCTTGATTCTCGACGGAATCCAGCGCTTCTTCAGCACCCCGCTGATCGTCGGCGCCGTGCTGTCGGTCGGGCTGGCTGTGGTGGCCGATGGCCTCCTGGTAGTCGTCCAGCGCGCCGCAACGCCGTGGGCACGCGGTAGGTCCTGAGTTGAGCTTCCTGGCCATCGTGGTCGCGTGGCTGACCGACCCGGCCCACTGGCAGGGATCGGATGGCATCCCGACCCGCATCGCCGAGCATCTCTGGGTGTCGGGCGTGGCGGTTGCCCTAGCCGCCGCGATCGCGCTGCCGATCGGAGTAGGCCTCGGGCACACCGGACGCGCCGGCTTCGCGGCGATCAACATGACCAACATCGGGCGCGCCCTGCCATCGATGGCGCTGCTGGCGTTGGCCCTCCCGCTGGCGTTCTCGCTCGGGCTTGGACTCGGCTTCTGGCCAACCCTGTTCGCGATGGTGCCGCTCGGAATCCCGCCTATCCTCACCAACAGCTATGTGGCGATCCGCGAGGTCGACCGCGACGTGGTGGAGGCGGCGCGCGGAATGGGAATGGGCGAGTGGGAATTGCTCCGCGAGGCGGAGCTGCCGATCGGCGCCCCGCTCATCATCGCCGGCGTTCGGAACGCGGCTGTGGCGATCATCGCCACGGCAACCCTGGGGGCACTGGTAGCCGGCGGTGGGCTCGGCCGCTACATCGTCGATGGCCTGGCCCGCCAGGAATACGAACGGCTGCTCGTCGGCGCGGTCCTCGTAGCGCTCGTGGCGGTCGGCACGGAGCTCGCGTTCGGCGCGTTCGAGCGACTCGTCGTCTCGACGGGCGTGCGCGGGAGTCGGCTGCAGGGCGGCCCAGCCGCCGAGCCGCTGGCGCGCTAAGCCGCGGCGCTCACCCCACGAAACGCACTTGTTCCCAACCCTCTCCCTCGCCGGGGAGAGGGAAGCCGGTTTCCCCCTCTCCCCTCGGAGGGAGAGGGAGCCGGGGGTGAGGGGGTGGCGGCCGGCGCAAGAAGTTTGAGGCACACCCGTGCGGCGAATGGGCGTTGACGTTCGGCGGATGGCCCGTTAGAGTAGTTGAAGAGCAGGCTGGCGGCTAGCCAGCCTGTGTTTGAGTAGGCCCCGGCTCTAGCCGGGGGGAGGGATTAGATGGTAACCCGATTCACGGCCCGAGCATTGCATGTGCTCGTTGGCCCGACGCTCCTCGCACTGGCGATGGCCTGCGCGCCGGCCCAGCCGTCCCCAACGACGGCTCCGGCGAAGCCGACCGAGGCTCCCAAGCCGGCCGCTTCGCCGGCGGCCTCGCCAGCCGCTTCGCCGGCGGCCTCGCCGGCCGCTTCGCCGGCGGCCTCGCCAGCCGCTGCGGCTAAGCCAGGCGAGAGGCCAACCGTGCGGATGGGGTCTACGAACTTCAGCGAGCAAGTCGTTCTGGCCGAGCTGTACGGCCAGGTGCTCGAGTCGGACGGCTATCGTCTCGACCGGCGGCTAAACCTGGGCAACCGCGAGATCGTCTTCCCAGCTATCGACTCGAGCCAGATCGACATATACCCCGAATATCTGGCCACCCTGCTCGCGTTCGTGACCAGAGCCTCGGCCAAGGTCGCCGACCCGACCGACGCCCAGAAGCAGCTCCAGGAAGCGCTGAAGCCGAAGGGTATCAGCGTGCTCGACTTCGCCCAGGCGGTTGACACGAACGCCTTCGCCGTCACCAAGGCCACCGCAGACAAGTACAACCTCAAGAAGATGAGTGACCTGATCCCGGTCGCCGGACAGCTGGTGCTGGGCGCACCGCCGGAATGTCCACAGCGCCCGTTCTGCATTCCCGGCCTCAAGGAGACCTACGGGATCACCTTCAAAGACTTCAAGCCCCTCGACGCCGGTGGCCCACTCACTGTCGCCGCCCTGGAGGGCAACCAGATCGACGTCGCGCTGCTGTTCTCGACCGACGCCGTGATGCTGCAGAAGGGCTTCGTGGTGCTGGACGACGACAAGAAACTCCAGGCCGCCGACAACGTGGCCCCGATCGTGCGCGACGACCTGCTGAGCAAGGCGCCGGCCAGCTTCAAGGAGCTGCTCAACGGCGTCAGCGCGAAGCTCACGACCCAGGAGCTGACCGATCTGAACAAGCAGGTCGGGGTCGACCGCAAGGAGCCGCGCGACGTAGCCGCCGCGTGGCTCAAGAGCAAAGGACTGGTCAAGTAATCGACCCGTAGCGAGGGGGCCTGTCGCCCGCTTACCATCCCCGAACGAGCGGGGGACAAGCCCCGCGCTACGGTCTTCACAGCTAGATCTTGGGGGGCTCAGATGCTGCGCCGGGCTAGGGGCCGTCGGGCCGCATTCGTGGCCGGGCTCCGCACGCCCTTCGTCAAGGCTGGCGCCGAGACGCGTGAGCTGGACGTACTAGAGCTGGCGCGGGGGGCCACCGTCGAGCTGCTTCAGCGAGCCGAGCTGGATCCGGCCGAGGTACAGGCGGTCGTCTACGGCAACGTCGCTCGCCCGGTCGCGTATCACAACCTGGCGCGCGAGCTGGTCCTGGCGGCTGGCTTGCCTCGCAGCGTGCCGGCTCGCACAGTCAGCGTCGCCTGCGCCTCCGCCTGCCAGGCCATCACCGATGTGGTCGACCAGATCGAGCGGGGGTACCTCGAGGTTGCCATCGCGGGAGGAGCGGAATCTCTGTCGAACGTTCCGATTGGGTACAGTCCGCGCCTGGCGAGGGCGCTGGTGGCGGCCAGCCAGGCCCGCTCGCTGCCCGAGCGGGTCCAGAGCTTCGCGCATCTCAGCATCTCCGACCTCGCGCCCCAGGTGCCAGGCATCAAGGAGACGTCAACCGGGCTGAGCATGGGCGAGTCGGCCGAGCTGATGGCCAAGCTGAACGGCATCACGCGGGAGGACCAGGATGCCTTCGCCCTTCGCAGCCACCAGTACGCGGCCGCGGCCTGGGCGGATGGCCGCCTGGCGGCTGAGGTCGCGCCGATCTACGTGCCGCGCAACGGTGGCCACGCGATCACGCGTGACAACCATATCCGCCAGGACACCTCGCTCGAGAAGCTGGCCGCCCTGAGTCCGGTTTTCGACCGCGCCCACGGCACAGTCACGGCCGGCAACTCCAGCCCTCTCACGGACGGCGCGGCCAGCGTTCTGCTTATGGAAGAGAAAAAGGCGCGGGCCCTCGCCTATGCGCCGATCGCCTGCATCCGTTCCTACGCCTACTGGGCCGTCGATCCAGCCGATCAGCTTCTGATCGGCCCGGCGTATGCGATCCCGCTGGCCCTCGACCGAGCCGGCGCAAGGCTGTCGGACGTTGGGCTCGTCGAGATGCACGAAGCGTTCGCGGCCCAGGTGCTGTCGACGCTGCAGAAGCTCGACTCACGTGAATTCGCGCGGGAGAAGCTGAATCGCCCAGCGGCGGTCGGGTCGATCGATCCGCAGCGGCTGAACGTGGCCGGCGGCTCGATCGCCCTCGGACACCCGTTCGGGGCGACCGGCGCGCGCCTGCTGATAACCCTGGCCAACGAGATGGCTCGCCGCGACGTCCAACTGGGGTTGCTCAGCGCTTGCGCTGCTGGCGGGATCGGCTGCGCGATGGTCCTCGAGCGATCGTGAGCGAACCCGCGGCTCGTCTTGAATCGCCTCGCGACGGCGTTGCCAGCCTGGTCATTGACCGCCCGGACGATGCGATCAACGCCCTCAACCTGGCGTTGATCGAGGCTTTCGCGGCCGCGATTGCAGAGGCACGCTCCATCTCGGACCTGCAAGGGCTGGTAATCCGCAGCGGCAAACCGGGCCAGTTCGTGGCCGGCGCCGACCTGGCGGCAATAGGGCAAGCGTCGACAGCGGACGATCTCGCTGCTGCCGCGCGTGCCTTTCAGCGACCGCTGAACGACCTGGAGGCGCTGCCGTGCACGACCGTGGCCGCCATCGGCGGCCCGGCCCTGGGCGGCGGCCTGGAGCTGGCCCTGGCCTGTGATTACCGAGTGGCGGCGGACAGCCCGGCGGTCAGCATTGGCCAGCCCGAGATCCAGCTCGGACTCATCCCGGCTGGGGGTGGCACCCAACGGCTGCCGGCCTTGATCGGGCTGCCAGCAGGGCTCG
>DASPXK010000052.1:0-2193 GCA_035637315.1 Chloroflexota bacterium | reverse complement strand
GGCCCAGAGCGAGCGGGGCAGCCACCACTCTAGATCGAGAGCCGCTGCCCAGACTCGCGGCCCAGTTCCGCGCGTGGGGCGTCGGGTCGAGAGACTTTGCGCGCCGCTGATTGGAAAAGCCCGTCGACGCGAGGATAGGCGAAGGCCACGAACGCCAGGCTGAAAAGCCCCCCCGTCCAGGTCCGAGTGAACCAGTCGGAGTCACGCAGGCCGACCATCTGGCTGAAGCCGTCCCAGGCGATCGGGAGGCTCAGCAGGATGAAGGGGAACACACCGAGCGGGGCGATACGAGCTCGCCAGGCGCCATAACTCAGGCCGCCGATCAACTGCGCCGCGGCCATCGCCGTCATCCGCTGCTCCAACGCCAGCTGATGGCCGAACACACTGAACGAGTGCGATGGCCGTTGGGGGCAGATCAGGCGGTAGGCCGTCCGAATCGCGTCACCAGCCGCCTCCATGCCGAGCGCATCGAGGCCTGGGGCGAGGACCGCGCCGGCCAGCGTCAAGCCGACCGCGAGGTTCACGAACAGCAGCCAGTGCCGCAGGAGCCAGCGTCCGAGCCGTCCTACGCCGGCGGCCTGACAAATCATCCGCCCTACTCTTTCACGCGGCCTAGCCACCAGTAGGCGAGTCCGGCCAGGGCGAGCAGCGCCCCGACGACCAAGATGAACTCGTCGAGGTCACCCAGGGGACCATGGAGCAGTAACACGCTCCCGACACCGTCCAGCCTGCCTGTAGACTCGATTTAAAGACCCACCTGCGTGCCGTTCGACCGAACGCCACTACCGCCCGAGCAGCTGCACGACCTCAAGCATCTGGCGGGCGTGCGACCCAAACTGGATGTCGACGCGCTGGAGGCGAATCGTCCCGCCGGCGTCGACGATCACGAAGCCCATCTGCGCCACACCCCCCATCCCGCCCATCGGCTGTCCGGACTTCGGGAGCAGATCATACTGGCGCCCGACCTCGAGGTTGCGATCGAGCAGGACCGGCAGGCTGATGCCAGTGATCCGCTTGAGGCGACGCGAGTCCTCCGGCGTGTCGCTGTTGACCACATAGACGTCCGCCTGCTGGCGCAGGCTGTCGGCCGACTTTTGCAGCTCGCCGAGCTGCTCGACGCAAAGCTGTCAGGTAATGCCCATGTGCGAGACGAGGACCAGGGGTCTCCCCTGGCCCGGGGTGACCGGGTAGCTGTTCCCCTCGGAATCCGCGAGGATGAAGGCGGGCGCGGGCTTGCCGACGAGCGTGTTCACGTCCTGGGCGATCTCCCGCCCGCCGAGCGGTCCCGGCAGCCCACCCTGGCCGGCCGTTTGAGCGCCCGGCCGAAGCGCCAGCCAGGCGACCACAGCAACTGCGGCTGCCGCGGCGAGACCCAGGGCCCACCACCGCGCGACCCAGCGGCTCCGGGCGCGCTTCGGCCTCGTGGCGCGGCGGGGCGTCCGGCCCGCGCTCACCGGTTGGCTCCAGGTGCCGGCACGGGTGGACGCTGATTCTGCTCCTCCTGGAATCGTCGATGCTCCGGCGACCAGAGGGTCTTGAAGTAGGCGAGTATGGCCGCGAGCTCCTCATCAGTCAGTCGGTCGTCGAATGGTGGCATGGTCAGCTCCGGAGTCTTATTGAATGGGTCACGCAGGCCGCTGCGGATGACGTCCGCAAGCTGAGCGTCGGGGTGGCGCCAGGTGTGGCCGCTGTCGTCATGGGGTGGAGCCGGCAGGTTGCCGCGGTCGTCCGGCTGCTGCCAGTTCGGGGCACCTTCGGCGTTCTGGCCATGGCAGTTCGCGCAGTCCCGCAGGTAGAGGTCTCGACCCAGGCTGACCTGGGCTGGATCGAGTTTCGGCAGCGGGACCTCCGTCGGGGCGAGCGCCGCCGGACTGCCCAGCAACTCGCCACCGCACCCGGCCAGGACCGCCAGACTAGCTGCCGCAGCGACGAGCCTTCTTCGCACAGCACCGCTTAGCTCTCCGGACCCGCTTGGGTTTTGGGAAGCTCCTGCCACGAGCTCGCGCCATCCTCGCTCCGGTAGAGCGCCCCCGCCAAAGTCGCGGCGTACATTCGCTGGGGTTGGCGCGGGTCGAGCGCCAGCGCCTCGGCGCTGCCCTCTGGGAGACCCTCTCCCGCGCGTTGCCAGCTCTGACCTGCATCGTCCGAACGGAACAGGCTACTCTCACCCACTGCGTAGACGCGCTTAGGCTG
>DASPXK010000051.1:0-5593 GCA_035637315.1 Chloroflexota bacterium | reverse complement strand
CGTTCTCGTCGAGCTCGGCCACTGAACGCACTCCCGTCAGGACCGTCGCAACTGCTGGGTGGCCGAGCGGGAACTGGATCGCGGCAGCCTTCAGCGGCACCCCATGTCGCGCGCAGACCCCTTCTAGGCGCTGCGCCTTCTCCAGCCAATGGCGCTCGGCGGGGACGTAGTTGAAGGTCGCCCCCTCGTGCGGATCGGCCAGGATGCCGCTGTTGTAGACACCGCCGACGATGACGGCGATGCCCTTGTCGACGCACAGCGGCAGCAGCTCGCTCAGCGCCGCCTGGTCCAGGAGGGTGTAGCGGCCCGCTACGAGAAAACAGTCGAAGTCGGCCGCGTGGGCGACGCGGGCCAGCATCTCGGCCTGGTTCATACCCGCCCCCACGGCGCCGATGGTGCCCTCCGCGCGCAGCTTGTCCAGGGCGCGGTAGGCGCCGTTCAGGGCCTCCTCGTAGTGATGGTCCGGGTCGTGAATGTGGAGGATGTCGATCCGGTCGAGCTCGAGCCTCTCCAGGCTCTCCTCGAACGACCGCATCACGCCGTCATAGCTGAAATCGAAGACTGGATTGACAGGCGGTACGTTCTTGAACTGCCGACGTGGATCAGGAGGCGCGTCGGCTCGCAGCAGGCGACCGACCTTGGTGGCCAGCACGAAGTCGGACCGCAGGACCTGGCCCAGAACCGCGCCCGTCCGCCTCTCGGCGAGCCCGTGGCCGTAGAGGGGCGCCGTGTCGAACAGTCGCAGACCGAGCTCGTAGGCGGACTGGACTACCCCATGGGCTTCAGCGTCCTCGACTGGGCGAAACAGGCCGCCGAGCGGCGCGCTGCCCAGCCCGAGCCGGCTGACGGTCAGGGGTGTCTTTCCGAGCGGAACGCGCTGCGTCGGGTCCATCACTCTCCTCGACGCCTGTCACGACACGGCCTGATGATAGTGGCGGACAGGTACAATGGGCCACGGAGCATCAGCGGGATCCGGGCACCGGGTAGCAGAGGAATGGCTCTAAGGACACTGCGTGGGAGCGTCTCCAAAGAGACGCTAAACGAGATCATCCGTCGGATCGTCGAGGTAGCCGAACCCGAGAAGATCGTCATGTTCGGCTCGGCGGCACGGGGTGAGATGGGGCCGAACAGCGACGTCGACCTTTTGGTGATCAAACGGGGCCGGTTTCACCGCGGACATCTGACTGGCGACATCTATATGAACCTCTTCGGCGTCGGCCAAGCCGTCGACGTGATCGTCGTTACGCCGGAAGACGTCGAACGATATCGGAACAGCCGCGCGCTGGTGATCGGCCCGGCCCTTCGTGAGGGCAAGCTGGTCTATGCCGTCTGAGCGCTTTGCGCCGGATGACCCCAGGGAGTGGCTCAATCGAGCACGGAGCAACCTTACCCGCGCGAAAACTCCGGTGCCCGATGTGTATCTGGAAGACCTCTGCTTCGACGCCCAACAGGCCGCGGAGAAAGCCATAAAGGCGGTACTCATTCATCGTCGACTTGACTTCCCATATGTCCACGATCTGGCCGAACTGTTGTCGTTGCTCCAACAGGCTGGGGCGAGGGTCCCCCGAGCAGTTAAGCGCGCGGCGAATCTGACTCAATATGCGATCATGACTCGTTATCCTGGACTGGCTGAGCCAGTGAGCCGCGAAGATCACCAAAGGGCTGTGAGGATAGCTGAGGAGACCGTCGGCTGGGCCGAGGGAACAATCGACCCCGGGGGCGAAGAATGACCCGCTGTACGGTGCTCCTGATTCCGGACGTGGACGACGGCGGTTACACTGCCAGGGTTCCTGCTCTGCCCGGCTGCATCACGGAGGGAGACACCCTCTCGGAGACTCTTGACAACGTCCGAGACGCCATCCGCGTCTATCTGGAGGACGTGAAGGCATGCGGCGAGCCGGTGCCAGAGGAGCTGGCCCGCCCCGTCCTGGAGGAGGTCGAGGTCTGACGCGGCTTATGCCTGTGGCAAGTACTGTCTGAACCAGGCGACGGTTCTCGCGTAGGCGTCGCGAGCGGCGTCCTCCTTGTAGGCGGGCCCCGTGTCGTCGTGGAAGGCGTGCATTGCGTCCGGATAGACCATCACCTCGTAGCTCTTGCCGGCGGAGTCGAGGGCGTCCCTGAGAGCCGGCCAGGTGCTGTTGAGCCGTTCGTCGTTCCCGGCGTAGATCGCCAGGACGGGGCCGCGGATGTTCGGCACGCCGTCGAGTGGCGGCGCGATCCCATAGTATGGGACGGCAGCCACGACGTTGGGGTCGGTTGTCGCCAACCGCCAGACCAATCCACCACCAACGCAGTAGCCGGTCACGCCGATCCCGCCGGGCACCACGTCCGAGCGGGCGACCAGCGCCGCCGAGCCGGCCATGAGGTCGGCCGTGTTACGCTCTGGCGGCCCACCGGTCGAGAGCGCTCCGACTTGAGCCGGATCGACGATCGCGCCGAGCCCACCAGACCGCGAGAGCAGGTCCACCGCCAGCGCGGCAAAGCCGTCACGGGCGAAGCGACGTGCCACGTCCAGGATGTGCTCATTGGGACCACGGTTCTGGTGGACCACGACGATGCCAGGGGCGGCGCCGAGCGCTGCCGGGCGGGCCAGATACCCGATGATCGGCGCCCCATCGCTGGCCGGGAAGACGATCCAGCCGGCCCGGATGGCCGGATCGTCAGGGGCTACGGTAACCGCGCTCCGCTGGGACACGGGCGCTGGCTCCGGCTCGGCCGCCAGGATCTCTTCGGCGGTCGTCTCGACGCCAAGCTCCTTGAGGAAGCCGACAGCCAGAGCCGCGCTGCCGGCGATCAGTCCCACGTGTCTGAGCATCGACCGTCGGCTCATGTGTCCGTCGCGGTACTGCTCGACGTACTCCTCGGCCACGTAACGCTGGAAGTCGTTCACGGCTGCCTCCCCTGGGTTATACGTATCGGAGTCCTTCGCCGATTCTAGAGAGCGCCCGGCGATGCGTCAAAGAATTCACGACCGCCTCCATTTCCGAGCGACCCAGCCCGACCCCGACCCTGGCCCCTGACGCCTGACCGCTGACCCCCACTGGTATACTCGGCGGTTGGCATGGCTGACGTTCAGCTCGGGCTAACCTACGACGACGTGCTGCTCGTCCCGCGGCGGTCCTCGATCGCGTCACGTCGAGACGTCGACACCTCGACTTGCCTGACACGGCGGCTCGGGCTGCGCATCCCGATCGTCAGCGCCAACATGGACACGGTGACCGACGCCCGCCTGGCGATCGCTCTGGCGCAGGAGGGCGGGATCGGGATCATCCACCGCTTCATGCCCATCCAGGACGAGGCGGCCGAGGTGGCGCGAGTCAAGCGCCCCGAGGAGTTCGTCGTCCGCGACGTCCACACCATCGGCCCTGACTGCTCGGTCCAGGAGGCTTCGGCGAAGATGTCGCGGAGCGAGGTTTCCAGCCTGCTCGTCGTCGACCACGATGAGACCCTGTGCGGGATCATCACGACGCGCGACGTGCTGCTCGAACAGAATCCCGAACGCCGCGTGGCGGACCGGATGACCCCGCGCGACCAGCTCGTAACAGCCCCGACCGGGACCGGCCTCGAGGAAGCGCGGCGCGTCTTGTACGACCACCGCCTGGAGAAGCTGCCACTGCTTGACCAGGACGGCCGGCTGCGTGGACTGGTGACCACGCGCGACGTGATGCGTCAAGCTGGGCACCCCCTCACCGCGCGCGACGCCCACGACCGACTCCTGGTCGGCGCGGCCATCGGGGCGGTCGGCGACTACATGGAGCGAGCTGAGGCGCTCGTCGAGGCCGGAGCTGACGTCCTGGTCGTGGACATCGCGCACGGCCACTCCGAGCACGCGATCCGCGCCACGCACGACGTCAAGCGTCGGTTCCCAGACATCGAGCTGGTGGCGGGCAACGTGGCGACCGCGGAGGGCACCCGCGATCTGATCGAAGCGGGCGCCGACGGGGTCAAGGTCGGCGTCGGCCCGGGCGCTGCTTGCACCACGCGCCAGGTGGCCGGTGTTGGCGTGCCGCAGCTTAGCGCCGTGATGGCGTGCGCCGACGAGGCCGAGCGCCACGGCGTCCCCATCGTCGCCGATGGTGGGATTCGGGCGGCGGGTGACATCACCAAGGCGCTGGCGGCCGGCGCGAGGTCGGTCATGATCGGCTCGCTACTGGCCGGCACCGAGGAGAGCCCGGGCATGACGGTCGTTCGCGGAGGTGTACGGTACAAAGTCTACCGCGGCTCCGCCTCGACCGCCGTCGCGATGGACCGCCTGCGACGCGAACGGCCAGAAGAGCAGCTCGACGAGCTGGCGGCCGGCGTGGTCCCGGAGGGCGTCGAGTCGGTCGTGCCCCACAAAGGCACGCTGGCCGAAGTGGTGCACCAGCTTGTCGGCGGCCTCCGCTCGGGCATGAGCTACCTGAACGCGCGGACGCTGGACGAGCTCCGCCAGAATGCTCGTTTCGTTCGGCTCAGCGAGGCGGGCTGGCGCGAAGGCTTCCCGGGCACGGGTAACGAGTCGATGCCGTAGGGGCGGACACGCGTGCAAGACCCCTCTCCCTGGCCCGCTCGCCGAGGCGGAGAGGGGGTGTAGGGGCGCTGCTTGCTGCGCCCTCTCCCTCTCCGTTTCGGGGAGGGGTAGTGGGAGGGTGGTCCGCCCCTACATGCGCCACAACCTGGCGCGATCGGGGTGGGTCCAGATCACCGCGCCGGCCGTCAGGGCGGCCGCGAGTAAAGGTGGCGCGTCGCTGATCAGCTTGGGCGGCTCGTTGCGCAGGCTGCTCACCACCACCGCCAGCACGCCGAGCAGGAAGAGTTGAATGGCCGCCGTGCGCTGGAGCGGCTCGCGCCACGCCAGCAACGGCGCCACGACGAGCGTCACGAACCAGAGCGAGATCATGTAGTTCTCCATGTGGCCAATCGGCCCAGCCATCCCCCACACCCAGCCGCCCGGCGCGACGAAGCCGACCGCCAGGAGCGCGGCCCAAACGAGGGCAGCCAGGCCGAGCGCCGCTCGCAATCGGGCAGATGAGGAATGAGGAATGAGGAACGAGGAATGAGTCACGGCCGCGCTGGTTGCTGGTCTCTCTGCCGCTCCACGGCGACGCGCAGACCACCCACAATTCTGCCAACTTCTTCCGCCATGGCGAAAAGCTCCTGGAATTCGGAGTCGCCTAGGTAGCCAATGTCGTACGCGACGTAGAGGTGCGAACGCAGCTCCGCGCACGAGGACTTGGCCGTGAAGAGGAAGCGATGGAACTCGGTACGTCCGCGTCGCTCGAACCCTTCAGCGATGTTCGACATGATCGACACCGAGGCGCGCTGCACTTGACCAGAGAGTCCGAAGTCTTTGGCAAACGGGCCCCGTCGGGTGGCCCTGTAGACCTCGCGAGTCAGAACTCTAGCCTTTTGCCAGGCGATCAGGTCCTCAAACCGCTCCACCCTCTGACTCATCCGCTCGCTCGCTCCACCCCGGTTGACTCCGCTCCCTATAGCCCACTCATTCCTCATTCCTCATTCCTCATTCCTCATTCCTCATTCCTCATTCCTCATTCCTCATTCCTCATTCCTCATTCCTCATTCCTCATTCCTCATTCCTCATTCCTCATTCCTC
>DASPXK010000050.1:0-19292 GCA_035637315.1 Chloroflexota bacterium | reverse complement strand
CGAGCAGAAGGCCGTCAAGACGACGGCCTTCGACCTGCAGCTCAATCCGGCCGACCCTGGCATAGGCTTTCACAGGCTCGATCGGGCGAAGGACAAGAGATTCTGGTCGGTCCGAGTGAGCCGAGACATCAGGCTGATTGTCCACCGGGCCGAGGCCAGCCTGCTGCTGTGCTATGTCGGCCATCATGACGATGCCTATCACTGGGCTGAGCGACGCAAGCTAGAGATGCACCCCAAGACCGGCGCGGCGCAGCTCGTGGAGATTCGCGAGCGGGTCGAGGAGATCACCGTTCCGAGGTACGTCGAGGTGAAACAGCCGGCGCCCCCCACGCCACCGATCTTCGCCGGCATTCCGGAGGAGGACCTCCTGAGCTACGGCGTGCCGGCCGAGTGGTTGGAAGAGGTGCGTCAGGCCACGGAGGACAGCCTGCTGGAGTTGACCGATCACCTGCCGCGGGAGGCCGCCGAGGCTCTTCTGGACCTGGCAACCGGCGTCACCCCTCGTATTCCACGGCCGATCGCGGCCGGCGCGGACCCGTTTGAGCACCCCGACGCCCTGCGCAGGTTCCGGGTGGTCAGCGACGTCGAGGAGCTGGCGCGCGCACTGGAGTACCCCTGGGAGAAATGGACCATCTTTCTCCATCCCGCGCAGCGTGAGTCGGTCGAGCGAGATTACGGCGGCCCGGCCCGCATATCCGGCTCGGCGGGCACCGGAAAGACCATCGTCGCCCTGCATCGCGCCGTCTTCCTTGCACGCACGAACCCCGATGCCCGGGTGCTGCTCACCACGTTCTCCGAGACCCTGGCGAACGCACTCAGGACAAAGCTGTACAGGTTGATCAGTAATGAGCCCCGAATCGGCGAGCGTCTGGAAGTGCACGCGCTGAATGCGATCGCGCGGCGCCTCTACGAGCTGAACATCGGCCGGCCGGAGATCGCCTCGCGCGACGTGTTTCACCAGCTACTGACAGAGGCGGCCGGGGAGGTCGAGGGACAGAAGTTCAGTCTCCACTTCCTGATGACGGAGTGGGAGGACGTCGTCGACGCATGGCAGTTGAAGACGTGGGAGGCGTATCGGGACGTGGCGCGTCTGGGCCGCAAAACCCGGCTGCTGGAGAAGCAGCGGGAAATCCTCTGGGCGGTCCTCGACCGCGTTCGGGCTGGCCTCGAGGCCCCAGGTCTGGTGACCCAGTCCGACCTGTTTAGCCGCCTGGCCTCACATTTTGCAACCGTCGAGCGGCCACCGTTCGACTTCGTCGTGGTTGACGAGGCGCAAGATGTCAGCGTCGCGCAGTTGCGCTTTCTCGCCGCCCTTGGTGCCGGACGGCCGAATAGTCTCTTCTTTGCCGGCGACCTTGGGCAGCGCATCTTTCAGCAGCCCTTCTCCTGGAAGGCGCTTGGAGTCGACGTCCGCGGGCGTTCTAGAACGCTTCGTATCAATTACCGGACGTCCCACCAGATTCGGGCGCAGGCTGATCTCCTGCTCGGGCCGGAGCTCACCGACGTTGACGGCAACACGGAAGAACGCCGTGGCACGATCTCGGTGTTCAATGGACCGGACCCGGTCGTGCGAGTCCTGGACGCTCCCGACGATGAGATCGAGACGGTCAGCGGCTGGCTGGCCGATCGCGTGTCCGAGGGCGTGAAGCCACACGAGGTGGGCCTGTTCGTGCGATCTCATGCCGAGGTCCCGAGAGGACGCGCCGCAGTAGAGAAGGCCGGGCTTCCCTTCAGAGTCCTCGACGAGACCATGGCTTCGACGAGCGGGTCCGTTTCGATCAGCACGATGCATCTCGCCAAGGGCCTCGAGTTTCGGGCCGTCGTCGTGATGGCCTGCGATGACGAGGTCGTCCCCCTGCAGGAGCGAATCGAATCGGTTGCAGACGAGGCGGATCTCGAGGAGGTCTACAACACCGAGCGGCATCTACTGTACGTTGCCTGCACCCGTGCCCGCGATCACCTGTTGGTAACCAGCGTCGCTCCGGCGTCAGAGTTCCTCGATGATCTGAGGGTGTGAGTTCTGTAAGAGACGAGCCCGACCGGCGGTTCCGCACTCCTCGCAGAACTTCGCCGTCGCGGGGTTCTCCGTGCCGCAGGCCGAACACCGCATCGCTCGCCGTCCTTACCCGCTTGGCGGGTGACTGGATGGGCCCAGTATAGGGCCGCCGACCCGGCCGTTCAACGCCGGCGGCCGGCCGCTCGGGCCGGCATCGCTGCAGCCCTCGCTGCCCTCCGCGTCAGACCTTTGCCACGACAAGCTGAGCAATTACGTGACAACTTTGTGATGTTGTGGTAGTATTGGCGCCGCCGCTGTCCCGGCGGGGCCGGGCCAATCTCGTTCAGGGAGAGTCTACGATGATGTGGCTCAAAGGCTGCCCGAAGTGCCACGGCGACCTCTACGAGGAGCCTGCGATCGGCCTCCACGCCGCCGCGGCTCGGTACGTCAGTTGCTTGCAATGCGGGCACGTGCTCTCAGAGCCGGAGGAGGCTAAGCTCCGCGAGTCCGAGCAGGAGAACGCTCGGCGCGCGAGCGTCGCCTGACGAACACCAGGCGCCCACCGGTCAGGCCCGTCCGCTTCGGCGGACGGGCCTAGCCTTTCTGCGCTTCCTTTAGACCGTGTAGCATTTCGGCAGGTCGACGTTGCGCGCATGAAAGCTCTGGTGATCGTCCCAACCTTCAACGAGCGGGAGAACCTCCCGCAGCTCCTGCCCGCCATCCTCGGCCAGGGCCCGGAGTTTCACGTCCTCGTGGTGGACGACAACTCCCCTGACGGTACTGGCGAGCTCGCCGACGACCTGGCCGACGTGGAGCCGCGTTTCGGGGTCCTGCATCGGGGCGGCAAGCGAGGCCTGGGCACCGCCTACGTCGCGGGCTTCAAGTGGGCGCTCGAGCACGGCTTCGACTATGTATTCGAGATGGACGCCGACTTCTCACACGATCCGGCCGATCTCCCTCGCCTGTTGGCGGCCGCCATCGCTGGTGACGTAGCCGTCGGGTCGCGCTGGGTCGGTGGTGGCGGGACCAGGAACTGGTCAATGCTCCGCACGTTCGTGAGCCGGGGTGGCTCGATGTATGCCAAGCTCATCCTGGCCATTCCCGTCAACGACCTTACGAGCGGGTTCAAGTGCTTCTCCAGCTACGTCTTGCGGCGGCTGGAGCTCGACTCGATTCACTCCAACGGATACGCCTTCCAGGTAGAAGTCAACTACCGCTGCCACAGGCTTGGCTTCCGCATCACAGAGGTGCCGATCGTGTTTGTCGACAGGCGGGTCGGCAAGTCGAAGATGTCGCCGTGGATCGTGCTGGAAGCGATGGCCGTGGTCTGGAAGCTGCGCCTCTACGGGGTCGCCGAGGCCGAGGTGACGACGGCGAAGTACTCCAATATGCCGCCCACGTAGCCGCGTGCCACCGCCTGGCGGGTCTCCTCTCTCAACAGCAGCGCCGCCTCGACCGGATTGCTCAGGAAGAGGCCTTCGACGAGCGCGCTTGGCATGCCCCCGCGCAGGCTGAAGAAGTGGCCGTAGGGCTTCCCGGCCAGCAGGTCCTCCTTGACGCCACGGTCCACGACCGGATGGCCCAGCTCCCGCAACGACCCAACCACGTTGCGCTGCACCGCCTGGGCCAATCGCAAGCTCTCAGGCGCAGCGTTGTCCGTGTTGAAGTAGCTCTCTGTCCCGCTCAGGCGGGCGTCGGCGCCGGCGTTGAAGTGAATGGACACGTACACCCGCACCTTCCCGACCGCCTCGATCCTGGCGGCCTGTTCGATCCGAGTCCGCTCGGTGAGGTTGGGATGTGACATCGCGGTCAGGGGCTGATCGTCGTTCCGGCTGAGGTTGACTCGCAGGCCGGCGTCCTCGAGCAGCGGCCTGATCCGCAGCGCCACGTCCAGGGTGTGCTGGTACTCGCCCACTCCAGCGCCACTCGCCCCCACATCGACGCGACTGTGGCCCGGGTCCAGCCCGATGTCAGCATCGAAGACCGGTTGCAAGGCCTCCGCGATGAGGGATCGGGGCGCGAGCGCTAAACCGGCCACGACGGCCGCGGCTGTTTGGATCAAACGGCGTCTTGAGTTGTTGAAGCTCACGCTCGGCGGCACGCGCGCCAGTATAGCAGGCCTCAATTTGGCCTCCCTCAGTCGGACGCCACCGACCTGCGCATGCCGAAGGCAAGCCCGGCCACCAGCAGCAGACCCAGCGGCACGCCCAGACAGTCGAGGCTCGAGCCGCCGGCGGCGGTCCGCGTCGGCTGTGGTGAGGCCTGGCTCGAACGGGGGCGGTACGCGATTACCAGGATTCGCCCGGGCAGCAGGACTCCGGCGCTGCTAATCGCCGGCGTGAACGGGGGCAGCGCTTCGGCCTGGCCCGGCAGCCACTCTTGCCAAGACGGCAGAACTTTCGTCCAGGCGGCATTGTCCGGGCGGCTGAGGGTGGCTAGCGAATCGCCCGACTCCGTGATCAGATATCTGCGGACCGTGCCATCGCGGTAGAAGGCAATCCGGCACAGACGCGGGAAATTGCCCGGATCGGTCTCGTCGCCAATGGCATCCTCGACGCGAACCAACGGGTTGTCCTGGTCGGTCCGGTCGAACGCATACGCGGTCAGGCCGTCCGGCGTCCTCTCAACTCGAGCGGCGCGATCGCGGTAGTTTCGGAAATCATCCAGATACTTCTTGGTCAAGTCCAACGTGATCTTCGTGGTGCGCTCCTGGAGAGCGCCGCGAACCGTCCTGACTTGCAGGAAGTCTGGCGGGTCCACGTCGTAGATTCTCCTGGCCTCCTCGACGGCGGAAGCCTGCCCCCCGTTGATCAGCACCTCGGCCCGGCCTTCGAGGCCGGCTCTCCGGAGGCGGTAGGCGATAACTGGATCACGTGGGAACGTCGTCAGCTGATCCCCCCCAAACGAATCGAAGATCAGCCGGTCACTCTGGCGAACCTGGCTTCGGGCGACGAACGTTCCATTCGGGACCTCCAGGACGAAACTATCGTCGGGCCGAACGTCGTTGGGAGTGCGCCCCGGGTACTGGGCGCGCCAGGCCTGCTCGATCAGAGTGACCGCCTTGAGGTCGCCCTGCTCGAGCGCGAGCAGCGGCAAGTGGCTCACACCCAACTCCCAGAACGAGCCGCCGGGTCCGACCACCATCTGGTAGCGGTCTACGCCGCGGCCCGTGTCGGGTCCCAGAGGCGTGATCTGATCGGCAGGTTGAGCGGCGACACTCGACGGTCCGGCTACGACCCCGACCGCCGCGACGAGCGCGGTGGCCAGCCACGTAAAAGGGCGCAAACCCGCCCAAGCCATGCGGAACTGCCCCCAAAACCCGGCCCGGGGTTACCCACGCGAATGCCTAATTGTAGGCTGTCAATCCGCCGCAGCTAGTTCGTAGACGATCACGTCACCGCGACGTCCCCGGCGAGCCAGGCCGCGAGACCGCAGCTCTTCGAGGTGGGCCATCGTCTCGGTCAACGCCATCCGCTGCTGGCCCAGCGGCAGCTCAGCCAGCCGCGTGCGTCGTCGGGTCCAGCTCAGCGCGAACGCCACCTCCGTCGCCGTCGAAGCGCCGCGGGCGAGCGCTTCGAGCACCTCATGCTCGCGCTGGTCGTGGTGGGCGAGCAGCTCGCCGACGCGCCGCCTCAGGCCATGAAACGGCTCGCCGTGGGCCGGTAGAACGAGGTCCGCCTCCAGCTCGCCGACCTTGCGGAGCGATTCGAGATACTCGCCGAGCGGGTTGCCAACGTTCGATCGATTCAGGCTCACGTTTGGGGTGATCGGATCGAGCACATGGTCGCCCGAAAGCAGCACCTGGCGTTCACCGTCATACAGACAGATGTGCCCGCCGGTGTGTCCGGGCGTCCAGACGACTCGAAATTCATGCCGCCCAACTCGCAAGCGATGCCCATCCTCGAGCTGCTCGTCCGGCTGGTGGAGCGTGTAGCGGCGGAACATCTCCTCCGCCCGCCCTCGCTCGGAGTTGAGCATCTGGGCCGGCGCCCCGTTGCGACGCAGCCAGTCATCGAGGCGGTCGATCGCCGCGTCGAAGTCGGCCAGCTCGGTCTTGATGAACAACCAGTCCAGGCGGTGCATCATCATTCGGGCGCGGGTAAGGCCGACCAGAGTGCCGGCCAGGCCGTAGTGATCGGAGTGATAGTGGGTGATGACCAGTGATCGGACGTCCCCAAGCGCCACCCCAAGCTCGCCGAGCTGGGCCTGGAGCGCCTCGAGCACGTCTGGCATGTTCCACCCGCAGTCGACCAGCGCCCAACCCTGATCGGCTTTGAGTAAGTAGCCATTGACGAACCTGAGCGGGCTGCCCGTCAGCGGCAGCCGCAGCAGGTGGATGTCTGGCAAGACCTCGGTCAAACCGACCTCTTCGGAGATGACGCCCGCTGCCGAATCGCGGCCACCTCCTCGTCGGTCGTCTGGCGGATCACGCGGCCAGGGGTGCCCGCCACGACGGAACGGGCCGGAATCTCGCGGCCCTCTGGCACCAGGCTGCCGGCCTGGATTATCGACCCCTCCCCGATCACGCTGTGCGACAGGACGGTCGCCTCACGCTCCACCAGCACCGCGTCAGCCATCGTACAGGCGTGGACCACCGCGCGCTCCTCGATCACGACGTCGTCGCCAATGATAGTCGGGTAACCGACGTCGACATGCACGGTCGCCGAGGCTCCGAGCTTGAAGCGTCGCCCGATCTGGATGTAGCTCTGGTCGCCGCGGACAACCGCCCGCGGTTCCACTCGACCGCCCGGTCCCATCACCACCTTGCCGATGACGAAACCCTCGGCATCGACCATCACGTCGTCGGCCAGCGTCGGCAAGGTCCCGAGATACGGCAGGATGGGCATTCTAGTGGGCAGTGGCAGTGGGCAGTGGGCAGTGGGCAGTGGGCAGTAGGCAGTAGGCAGTGGGCAGTAGGCAGTAGGACAGAGTCTACCCCCGCCTACGGTTTACTGCCTACCGACTACGCGGTCGATGATTCGCGCCGCGGCGGTGTGAGGATCTAGTCGCTCGTTCCTGGCGTCGTCCAAAACTTGAGCCAACCGACCGTCGACTCGAATCTGCCGGGTGATCCGTCGCCGCAGCTCGCGCTCGACCAGCTCGATCACTTCAGTCTCGACGCGCTGTCGACGCCGTTCCACCAGGTCGCCGCTCTGCTCGAGCTGTCGCCTGTGACCCTGCAGCGCGTCCCAGACCTCCGCGATGCCGCGCTCCTCTGTGGCGACTGTCTGCAAGACCGGTGGTGTCCACGTCTGGCTCGGGCCGATGTGTAGCATCGCTTCCAGCTCGGCGACCGTTCGGTCGGCTCCAGGTCGATCGGCCATATTGACGACGATGAGGTCGGCGATCTCGAGAATGCCAGCCTTAAGGGCCTGGACGGCGTCGCCAAGGCCGGGCACGGCCACGACGACGACGCTGTCCGCGACCCTGACCACATCCAACTCCGTCTGGCCAACCCCCACTGTCTCGAGGATCACCAGGTCAAAACCGTATGCGTCGAGGACACGCACTACGTCGCGACTGCCGGGCGCGAGGCCGCCCAGGCTGTCTCGGGCAGCCATGCTGCGAATGAAGACGCCCGGGTCGCCACTGTGGCCGAGCATTCGGACGCGGTCACCCAGGATCGCGCCGCCCGAAAACGGGCTTGTGGGGTCCACCGCCACGATCCCCACGCTCAGCCCCTCAGCACGGGCTACGGAGGTCAGGCAGTCGACCAGGGTGCTCTTGCCGGAGCCCGGCGGCCCCGTAACCCCCACCACCCAGCTCCTGGCGGGCTGTGCCCCAAGTCGACGCATGAGCTGGTCGGCACTCGGCCCACCTCGCTCCACCTCACTAATCAGTCGCGCCAGGGCGCGGCGCGAGTCAGGGATGATGCGCTCATGCCTCCCAGTGGTCATGTCGATCAAGCGCGCCGCCCCGTCGGACCGATGTCTATGGCTGCCCGCCTCCGGCCTGCGCCCGGGCTTCTTCGAACTCTTCGCGGGTTATGAACTCTCCGCCCTCGATCCCGCGCGAGAGCTCGCGTCGGCGGTTGTCGAAGCTCATGTTGACTTCGATGGGCCGGAAACACTTGACGTCCACAACTCCCTTGCGGAGCGAGTAGCCTGATACCCCTTCGCCCTCCGCAAACTCCTGCTGAAGATCATTCGCCATGTTGATGCGGACCCGCACCACGTCGTGGCAGCGCGCGCACCGAACGTACAGATACAGACCACCTCGGTCCGAGTCGCCCGAGCGGCCAGTTCCCGCCAAAGCTGACTTCAGCCTGTCCCAGAGTCGCACCGCCAGGCTCCCTACACCGATTCTAGCGGCCGCCGCCCCGCCCGGACACCTCTGGTAATCCCTCGCCGAGGTGAGCTACTGTGCCAAGCCGATGGTAGGGCGCGGACAGCGGACGGATGAGGTGAGCGAGGCCAGCTTCGCGACCCTCGGCGGAGAGGCTTCCTGTGCTGGGTTGCCTCCATAATCCTTACGATCGGGAGCAGGTTTGCCGAGGCTACCGCGACTCAGGGCGGCTGAGGTACTCCGCGCCCTTCGCAGGGACGGATGGCAGTATTCAGCGCAAGAGGGAAGCCACGTGCAGCTGAAGCACCCCGCAAAGCCTGGCAAGATCACGGTTCCGTTCCACGCTCGGCAGATCATCGGACCTCGCCTACTGTCGCGCATCCTGAGACAAGCCAACCTGTCCGCCGAGGAATTTCGCAGATTGCTCTAGGAGCGGCTTATGCGACACTACACGGTCATCCTTGAACCCGAACCCGAAGAGGGCGGCTACAGCGTCAGTGTGCCTGCCTTGCCCGGGTGCTTCAGCCAGGGTAGAACGGTCGACGAGGCGCTCGCCAACGTCCGCGACGCTATCCAGCTCCATCTACGTGGTCTGCTGGAGGACGGTGAGCCAATCCCTGACGACGTCAGCCCCCTGCTCGCACTGGTGGACGTGCCAGCTCCCAAACGAGCGACGACCGCTTGAGCCGGAGTGCCGTACGGGGGCCCGACAGCAGCTCCAGCTTCGACCTTTCCTACGTGAGTCAGAGCTAGGCAGGGAGGCACGCGATGCAAGACCTCGTCCATCATCTGAACAGCCTCTGCGACGCCGAGCCGTTCACAACGGCCTGGTATCTGAAGGACCTGACCAGCGGCGAGCACGCGGACCGAGACGGCGCCGTGGTGGTCCCCTCGGCCAGCACGCGCAAGATCTCGATCATGATGGCCGCGCTCAAGGCCGTCAACGAGGGCAGGCTCTCGCTCGGCCAGCCGGTCATCATCCAGGCCAAGTATCAGGACAACGACTCCGGCACGTTTCAGCACCTCACCCCGGGCTTCACGATCCCGTTCAAAGACATCCTGGTGATGATGATCATCGTCAGTGACAACACGTGCACCGGCACGGTTGTGGAGATGGTCGGGCTGGACGAGATCAACGCGCTGTGTCGGTCGATCGGAATGCTGGGCACGGCCCACCGCTTTGGCATTCCGCCCCGAAATCTGGATCCCGATCATCCGGTCGACGCGGTCACGACCACGACACCGAATGACGTCGGCTTGCTGCTCGAGCTCATCTTGCGCGGATCCTCCGATCCCCAAGCGGCCGCGCGCCTGGGCTGCACGACATCACTTTGCCAGCTTGCCATCGACATCCTGAGCTGGCAGAAACTGCGCACCCGCCTGCCGTCCCTGCTGCCGCTCGCTACCAAGGTCGCCCACAAGACTGGCACCGGGGCCCGCGGCTACCACGACGCCGGCATCGTATACAAAGACGACCGGCCGCTCTTCATCCTCACGGCGTATACCGATCAGGTCCCGCGTGAGCTGGCGGATGGGACGCCGGGCTTCGCGGCTGCCGCGCAGCTCATCGGCCGCTTGGGCCGCGCGTGCTACGACGCGCTCGCGGAGCGGTCAGCAATCAGGTATCAGCCGTCAGCAGCCGCGACGCCGCTGATGGCCGATAGCTGAGGGCTGATAGCTGAGGGCTGAAATGGCCGACAGTCCGGACCTGATCTTTGTGAGCGCGACGGTCGTCGACGGGACTGGGGCGCCCGCCCGAAAGGCCGACGTCGCGGTCAAGGGCGACACTATCGTCGGCATCGGCGCGGTGGACCGCGACCACGCCGGCCGGGTCGTCGACGCCAGCGGACTGATGCTCGCGCCCGGCTTCATCGACATGCACACCCATTCCGATCGGACCCTCCTGATCGACCCCAGCGCGCAGAGCAAGGTGCGCCAGGGGGTCACGACGGAGCTGATCGGCAACTGTGGCAACTCGCCGGCGCCCTGCATCGGCCCGGTCGCCGACGAGGAGACGGCCCGCCTGGGACGGTACGGTCTTCAACCCTCGTGGCGGACAATGGGCGAGTACCTCGACGCGCTCGCGGACAGCGGGGTCGGCATCAACGTGGTGGCGCTCGTCGGCCACGGCACGGTGCGCAAGGCGGTCATGGGCTACGCGATGCGGGCTCCGGACGCCGGCGAGCTAGCGGCCATGCGTCGGCACGTGGCCGAGTCGCTCGACGGCGGAGCGATAGGCCTGTCGACCGGACTCATCTACCCGCCCGGCTGCTACGCCGAGACGGAGGAGATCGTCGAGCTTAGCAAAGAGGTCGGCGCGGCTCGGAAGATCTACGCCACTCACATGCGGAACGAGGGCGTTCGACTGCTCGACTCGGTCCAGGAGGCGATCCGAATCGGGCGGGAGTCGGGTGCGTCGGTCGAGATATCGCACCACAAGGCCGCCACGCGCCATGCTTGGGGACTGGTCAACGACAGCCTCGAGCTGATCGAGGCCGCCAACGCCGAGGGGCTGGCGGTCGACTTCGATCAGTACCCGTATCGAGCCTCGAGCACCGGCCTGGGGGCGCTCCTGCCACCCTGGGCTCACGAGGGCGGTGTCCCGGCCCTCACCGCCCGCCTGCGCGACCCAGCCGAGCGGTCGCGCCTCCTGGACGAACTGCGCAGCGACCAGGCCGCCGGGTTTCGGCGCGGCATGGACTGGGACGAGATCTTGATCGCTGACTGCCGTGGCGACCGCTCGTTGGACGGCAAGACGATCGCCCAGATCGCTGCCGAGCGCAACGCGGACCCGGCCGAGACGGTCGTCGACGTCCTGCTCGCCTCAGATTGCGAGGTCGGGGCGATCTTCTTCTCAATCAGCGAGGACGACGTCAAGACGGTCATGAGGCACCCATTGATGATGGTAGGCTCAGACTCGCGCAGTCTGGTCATTGGCGGTAAGACCCAGGAGGGGAAACCACACCCTCGGACATACGGCACGTTCGTCCGAATCCTTGGCCAATACGTCCGCGAGGAGGGGGTTCTGAGCTGGGACGAGGCGATCCGCAAGATGTCCGGCCGCCCAGCCGCCAAGCTGGGCCTGGCCGACCGCGGCACGATCGAGGTGGGCAAACGCGCCGACCTGGTCCTATTCGACCCGGCCACGGTGCGCGAGAGGGCCACATTCGAGGACCCCCATCAGTACCCTGAAGGTGTCCGCATGGTGGTCGTCAACGGCCGCGTGGCCGTCGACGGCAGCGAGCACACCGGCGCGCTGGCGGGGCGAGTATTGAGGACCTGACTCAGCGGCCCTCTCGGAGGCCAGACATGACTACCACGCCAACCAGCACGATGCTCCGCGCGGGAACGCTGATCTCCGCGACGGGAACAGAGCCCCAAACGAACGTTGCGCTGGTGCTGGAGGGCTCCAGGGTCGCAAGCATCCAGCCATGGAACGAGGCGCTCGCGCGCGATGCCATCGTCCACGACTTCAGCAGTCAGACGGTGCTGCCCGGGCTCGTCGACGCCCACTGCCACCTTACCCTGCTTGGGGCCGGGCTGACCTACGAGCAGGAGGTCCTCGGCTCCGACGAATTCATGGCTGTCGTCGCCGTCCACAACGCCCAGGTCATGCTGCGCTCTGGCGTCACCACCCTGCGCGACAACGGCGCCCGCCACCGCATCATGTTCGCGGTCCGCGAGGCGATGGACCGCGGCCTGGTCGTCGGACCGCGGATGCTGATCTCCGGCCGCCCAATCACGTCGACGGGCGGGCACTTCCACTGGTGCGGCGGGACGGCCGACGGCGAGGAGCAGATCCGCCGCCAGGTCCGCAAGCTGGTCCAGGAGGGCGCCGACCATATCAAGATCATGGCCAGCGGCGGCGGCACGGCCGGCACCAATCCCGGTCTGCCTTCGTACACCGCGACGGAGCTTCGGTCCGCGGTCGACTCCGCGCACTCCTACGGACGCCTGACCACGGCCCACTGCCGCGCCACGCGGGCGATCGCTAACGCCGTCGAGGCCGAGCTGGACTGCATCGAGCACGCCGAGTTCAACGAGCCGGCCGACCTGATCCAGCACGTCGCCGAGGGGCCTGCCTACCGGGACCGTTGGGACGGCGAGGTGGCGAAGCGGCTGGCTGACTCGGGCCTCTTCGCCAGCCTGACGCTGCCCGGGAGCGGCTACGTCGCCTTCCGCGAAATGCGAGACAAGCGCGAGCGAGGCGACCAGCTCAGCCCCGAGGAGCAGGCGCGCTTCGAGCGTGGCCAGAGGGCGATGGAAGCACGAGCCGATCACGTCCGCCGTTTCCTGGAGCTGGGGATGCTGTCGAGGCTGGTGATCAGCTCGGACGCTGGGCCGTTCGACATTGAGTTCGGCAAGCTCTATCAGGGTCTGGAGGTCGGCGTGGCCGGCGGAATGAGCGCCATGCAGGCGCTTCAGGCCTGCACGCGGATAGCTGCCGAGGCGTGCGGCGTGCTCGACCGTGTGGGCACGCTCGAGCCCGGCAAGCAGGCCGACATTCTCGTCGTCGAGTCGAACCCGCTGGACGACATTCGTAATTTGAGGGACGTTGTGGCGGTCTTCAAAGCCGGGCAGCCCGTGGTGGGTGGCGGCTGAGGCACGCCTCACGCCGGCGACGTGGGCCCGTCGCGACGTCGACCCGTGGCGGCGTTTGATAGACTCTACGACCAGGAGAAGACCCCGCCCGTGCAGGCAGCCAGTCCGCCCACCCTGCCAACCAAAGAGGAGCTGGTCGCTCTGGCCCGAGAGCGCGGCTTCGATCCGGTCGGCGTGGCGCGAGTCGCGGACGTCGACCGGCTACTCGCACCGGAGCGCCGACTTGGCCGAATCTCGGCCCAGCTCCCAACGGTGGTGGCGCTGGGGCGGCCGATGTTCCGGGGCGTCTCAGCCGCCCGCCATCCCGGCACCAAGCAGTTCACGGCCGGGAGGCTCCACAAGTGGCTCGACGAACAGATCGCCGACCTCTCACAAGTCCTCGAGCGACGTGGTGTGCTCGCCTTTCCCGTCTCATCGCTGGCGATCGATTTCTCGGCCGGCGGCCCCCTGGAGCTGACCCCGGCCGGCCAGGGGTCGTTCGCCCTGCGGCAGGCCGCTGTGGTGGCTGGGCTTGGCACACTCGGGCTTAACGAGATGCTGCTCACTCCCCGCTACGGGCCTCGCCTCTACCTCGGTGGCTTGCTGACCGACGTGGACCTGGAGCCAGACCAGCCCCTGGCCCAGGAGCTGTGCTTGGGCCTCGAGGCGTGTGGGCGCTGCGCGGCCGTCTGCCCCGAGCAGGCGATCCCATTGAGCGCGCTCCATGGCGCGCCGCTCAGCTCCATACGCGGGCTCGATAGCCCAGCCTGCGCGCGCTCTTCCCAGCCGATGGGCGTGGCCACCTTCGTGCGGCATCTCACCAGCGTGGCCGAGGCGCCCAATCGGCTCGAGCAGGTCCAGCTCGTCAGGAACCGCTTGACGGGCGAGCTCTGGCAGGAGATGGCCCAGCTCAAGGAGGGGGCGTTCACCGGCTGCTCGGCCTGTCTCGATGTGTGTCCGGTCGGCGAAGATTATGTTCGCCTGCAGGCGTCCCCCCACCGCCAGGACGACCTGCCGAACGGAGTCGAGCACCGACTAGTGGGCGACACCGTCCAGGTTACCTGGGTCGGCCCGACCGTCCGCCGCGCCGTCACGACCTGAATCGAGCTGATATGGCCGTCACCACACGCTCGAGTCTGAAGCAAGAGCTGTTCGCATACGCTCGCGGGCGCGGAGCCGACACGATCGGCGTCTGCGCGGCCGGCGAGTTCGAAAGGAGCGTGCCGAACCTCCAGAAGCCGTCTACGACCTCGAGCGGGATGGAGAGCCTGGTCGTCTTCGCGCGCCACATGCTGACCGGCAGCCTGACCACCGCTAGCGTGCCGCTCCAGTCGTTCAACTCCCACCTGTGCATGGAGGAGGTCGACCGCCTGTCCGACGAGATCGCCGGTTGGCTCGAGGAGCGCGGCCACCTGACCATCCCGGTCCCACCCGAGTCGGCCTGGATGGACCTCGATCCACGCAAGCCGATGGGCACGCTCGACTTCAAGTGGGTGGCTGAAGCGGCCGGGATCGGCACGGCTGGGCTGGAGCTGAACCTGCTCACGCCGGAGTACGGGCCGCGCGTCTATCTAGGCGTAGTGATGACCGAGGCCGTACTGGAGCCCGACCCGCCCCTGGCCGAGGACCTATGCCCCGGGCTTCAGTGCGGCCGCTGCGCGGTCACCTGCTCGACCGACGCGATCCCGACCGAGGGCGCCCGCGGTTCCTCCGTGCGTGAGTACCGCGGCCTGAACAAGCGCCGCTGCGCCCTGGGAGCCGAGCGGATCGGCATCAGACCGCTCCACCTCAATGCCGAGACGCTCCTGTCGTCCCAGAAGCCAATCTCGCCGCGGGCGATCGTAGACAACAAGTTCATGCGCGACTTCTGGCAGTCGATGAACAACAAGGTCGGCGCGTTCGCGGCCTGCTTCGAGTGCTGGTACGTTTGCCCGGTCGGCCCGGACTACCGCCGCCTGATGCGGGTGCCCTACCGCCAGAACGACCTGCCGCGCGGCACCATCAAGCACGTCAAGACGGATACCACCATCGGCGTCGTCTGGACCGGCCCGCCCGAAGACCGCAAGCCCGAGTATGCCTACGACCGGACGTTCCAGACGTTGGTAGGCGCGAAGCGTGCTTCCACGGAGGCTGAATCGTCGGAGTAAGAATGCTTCGCCCGTACACCATAGCCTCGACCATCGGCGTCGACGAGGTCCGCGCCGCCGCGTACGCGGCCGGCATCGATCTGGTCGGGTTCACCACGCCGCGAGCTGTCGACCGGCATCTTCCCGTCATACAGCGGTTGAACGTTACCGCCGCCGAGCTGCAAACGGTGATCGTGCTGGCCAAGCGGATCAATCTGGGCGTAATCGGTGCCGACGACTCGGTCGAACGCCAGTATGCCAGCGGCCGCCTGGCCGGCGAGGCGACCCGTGGCGCGCGCGACCTGGCCTACTTCCTAGAGGCGCAGGGCCACCTCGCGGTCGTCGTCTCCAGCTCGCTGCTCGACTTCCGCGCAGAGGCGGGCGGCTCGCTCGACCTCTGCCCCGCCGGCCAGGGCTCCTCGATGCTCCGCTGCGCGGCCGTCGCGGCCGGGCTCGGAACGCTCGGGCTGAACGAGATGCTGCTCACACCCGAATTCGGGCCGCGTATCTTCCTGGCCGGCGTCTTGACTGACCTGCAGCTCGAGCCGGGCCAACCGCTGCCCGCCGAGCTGTGCTTGGGACTCGAGGAGTGTGGGCGCTGCGCGGCGATCTGTCCTGAGGACGCGATCCCTCGTCGCGCCAAACGTGGAGCGCCGCTGTCTGAGTACCGCGGCCTGGACGCCAGGGCCTGTGCGCGCTCCTCCCAGCCGCACGGCCCCGAAGCGTTCATCGACCACCTCGGCGAGATCATCGCGGCGCCCTCTGCCCTCGAGCGTCGGACGCTGATCGAGAGCCGGACGACCGCCCAGCTCTGGCAGGCGATGAGCTACCTGCGACAGGGAGTCTTCACGGCCTGCCAGGCCTGCGTCCAGGTCTGCCCGGTCGGCGCCGACTACGAGCGCCTGCAGCGCTCGCCGCGCCGCCAGGCCGAATTGCCCGGCGGTGTCCAACGGCGGATCGAGGATGGATTTGTGTTAGTCGACCTAACCCCCCAGCCCCCTTCCCTGAAGGGGTCGTGGCAGAACCTAACCCCCCAGCCCCCTTCCCTGAAGAGAAGGGGGAGCTAGTTGAAACAGTCTCCCCTTCGCTTTAGGGAAGGGGGTTAGTTTAGGGGGTTGGGTTGTTCCTCGACGAGTCACTCGAGACAGCCGACCGAGAGCGCTTGACGGCCCATCAGCTAGGGCGACTGCGCGAGGGTCTGCGCCACGTGCTGGACAAGAACCCCTTCTACAGCGCTAGGCTTCGAGACGCGGGGCTCGAGTCGAGTCACGAGCTGCGATCGCTTGAAGACCTGGCCCGACTGCCGTTCACTACCAAGCAGGAGCTGGTCCAGGACCAGACGGCCAATCCGCCCTTCGGCACCAACCTGAGCGAGCCGCTCGAAGCCTACGTTCGGCTGTTTCAGACCTCGGGCACGACTGGCAGGCCGCTCCGTTGGCTTGATACGGCCGAGAGTCTCGAGTGGATCGGACGCTTGTGGCACGTCGGACTGCTCGCGGCGGGCGTCACTGCCTCGGACCGCATCTTCTACGCGTTCGGGTTCGGGCCGTTTCTGGCGTTCTGGGGCTGCTGGCAGGGCGCCCACGCTCTCGGGGCGCTGTCGGTCCCCGGTGGAGGACTGCACACCGACCAGCGCATCGCGGTGATGCTGGACAACGAGGTAACTGCCCTGGCCTGCACCCCTACCTACGCGCTTCGAGTCGCCGAAGTGGCCGCCGAGCAGGGCATCGACCTGAGGGACAGCCCGATCCGCATTACCCTCCACGGCGGCGAGCCGGGCGCAAGCGTACCCAGCACCAAGCGGCGGATCGAGGAGCAGTTCGGCGCCAGATGTATGGACACCTGCGGCATGACCGAGGCCGGCCACATGGGCTGGGAGTGTTGGGCCGAGCCAGGCGGCATTCATCTGAACGAAGGCGAGTTCATCTTCGAGGTGATCGATCCGATCAGCGGGCAGCCGCTGCCGTCCGGCCAGCGTGGTGAGCTTGTCGTCACCAATCTCGGCCGCTGGGGCATGCCGATCATCCGCTACCGGACCGGCGACCTGGTCGAGCTGGACTCCGAGCAGTGTGAGTGCGGGCGGACCTACGTCCGCGCGCGGGGTGGGGTCGTTGGCCGCCGCGACGACATGCTGGTCGTCCGCGGAGTCAACGTATTCCCGTCCAGCCTGGAGGACCTCATCCGCCGTGACCAGCGGGTGGCCGAGTTTCGCGTCGACGCGACTCGCACGGGGGGCCTGACTGACTTGCTGATTCAGATCGAGCTCGACGCCTCGGTCAGCTCGGACGAAGCACGCGAGTCAGCCGCGCGGGCGATCGCCGAGGAGATTCGGCGCTCGATCGGCCTCCGTCTGACCTGCCAGCCGGTGGCACCGGGCAGCCTGCCCCGTTTCGAGCTGAAGGCCAGACGCGTCGTGATCCATGAGGTCGAGGACGATAGACGACCGACCACGGGCGACCGCCCCTGTCGTCCGTCGTCGGCCGTCTGTCGGCCGGTTACACTGTCGCCGAGGCGCAGCTTGATGGTCGACCTGGACCAGCCATCCACCTATGCTGAGCTCGATCGCTCGGGCATGCTCTCGCGCGTACTAGAGATGGACCGCCAGGCCGAGGACGCCTGGCGGCTCGCCACGACCTTCGAGGCTCCGGCCGAGTACGGTGCCGCGCGCCAGGTCGTGGTCCTTGGGATGGGCGGGTCGGCGATCGGCGGCGACCTGGTCCGGACTCTGGTGTCCCGCCGCGCGGCGGTCCCAATCCTCGTCTGCCGCGAGTACGAGCTGCCGGCCTTTGTCGGGCCCGATACCCTCGCCATCGCGTCGAGCTATTCCGGCGACACCGAGGAGACGCTGAGCGCTACCGAACAGGCCCTCGCGGCGGGGGCTCGCGTCATCGCCGTCTCGACCGGCGGCCGCCTGGCCGAGCTGGCAGCCGAACGTGGTCTTCCACTCCTGCATTTCAGCTATTCCGCCCAGCCGCGGGCGGCGCTCGGATACTCGCTGTTCCTGATCCTGGGCCTGCTGGCCAGGCTGGAGTATCTGGAGGCCAGCACGCTGAAGATGGAGGAGGCGCTGGCCGCGATCCGGGCGAAGGCGGCCGAGTGCGGGCCGGAGAAGCCGACCTCCGCGAACCCAGCCAAAGAGCTTGCCACGGCGCTCCACGGCAGCCTGCCCGTCATCTACGGTGGCGGAATCCTGGCAGAGGTGGCCCGCCGCTGGAAAGGCCAGTTCAACGAGAACGCCAAGCAGTGGTCATTCTTCGAGCAGCTGCCGGAGGTCAACCACAACGCCGTGCTCGGCTACGAGTACCCACCCGAATTGGGCGGGAAGATCGTGGTCCTCCTCCTCTCGTCCCCCCTCAACCACCCCCGCATCGGGCTCCGCGAGCGCGCCACGGCTGAGCTGCTCGGTCGAGCGGGCGTCCGCAACCGCGTGCTGCGCGCCGAAGGCCAGGGCGAGCTCGCTCAGGTCTGCTCGCTGGTGGTCCTGGGTGACCTCGTGACGTACTACCTGGCCCTGCTGAACGGAGCCGACCCGAGCACGGTCGAGAACATCGACTACCTGAAGGCGGAGCTAGCCAAGGCACCTGTATAGGGGCGAGGCGTGGCCGATGCCCGAACGGACACCGAAGCTGGTCCGAGCGCGATCGAGGCGCTCCACCATGTCCAGCTAGGCATGCCGGCCGGGCGTGAGGACGAGGCGCGAGTCTTCTTCGGCAAGGTCCTCGGCCTGGACGAGGTGAGCAAGCCGTCGCACCTGACCGCCCGCGGCGGGGTCTGGCTTCGGCTTGGCCGTGAGGCGGGCGGACTCGAGATCCACCTGGGCGTCGAGGCCGACTTCCGGCCCGCTGAAAGGCACACCCGGCCCTGCTGGTCAGCGGCCTGGATCAACTGCGGGCGCGTCTGGAAGCTCGGGGCGTCCCCACCCGCGAGGACTTGCCGCTGCCCGGCTTTTGCCGCTTCTTCGCCGACAACCCGTTCGGCAACCGTCTGGAGTTTCTCGAGCCGGGCCGCGAGAGACTGCCCGACCGTGAACCGGCGCGCCCATAACGGCGGGTGAAGGCACGGTTCGGCCCGGCTGCCCACGCGTCCCCTCGCATCAGGCTCATTCGACCTGGTGACCTGTCGGATGGCATCGCACCATTTCGCCGCGCCCGCCCGCTTCGCCCATGAGGCCAGTAACGTCCTCAAGCCCGCTGGGCGGCTCGTGATGATCGACAGCATCGGCGACAACGATCCTGAGCTGGACGAACTGCTGGACCAACTGGAGCGCCGACGCGACCCGACCCATGCCCGTTCACTCACCCTGC
>DASPXK010000049.1:0-13257 GCA_035637315.1 Chloroflexota bacterium | reverse complement strand
CACTGAGAGGTCGGCCACGCCGGGCGCGCACGGCGAGCCGCGCGGGTATGGGTTGTAGTACGTTGTGACCGCGATGCTCGCGTCGGTCTCGCTCGTTAGCCGGTCGAGGATCTGGCGGAGGTTCGATTCCAGCGTCGGCGTCGTCGCCGAGAGGTCGGGCGGGTTGCAGCTCAGGGCCGGAACATCGTCGATCCGCGAGGCTACGCACTCGAAGCTGGGCACCAGATAGTCGTTCGCGCCCACCGTCAAGGTGACCAGCCGGGGCGCGAACTCAGCCAGCCCGTAGAGCTGCCCGGCCAGGACCCCGCCACTCCGCTCGCGCGGCCGCGAGCGGTTCAAATAGCGCACCGCCAGGCCGGTCTCATTTGCGACCCGCTGTCCCAGGCGGCGCGGATAGCTCCACTCTTCGCCCAGATCGGCGCCGGCCGCAATCGAGTCCCCCAGCGCGAGCAGCCCGATCTCGCCCGTGGCGCCCAGCGCGGCAGGCGGGCCCGGCCATGGCGGGAGCAGCAAGGCGGCCGCGATCAGGAGGGGGGCGAGCGTTCGGCGTCGCACTTGGAACGGTCCCCGTGCGAGGTTGGCGTAAGTGTAAACGGCCCGGCTGCTCGAAGGTGTCATGCCCCCGCTGTGGGGCGCGGCAGGCCGTGCCCGGTGCGGCTCTCAGTCCAGACTCAGCGAGTCAAACAACTCCTGCACCGTGAGTTGGAAGCCAGGAAGCACCTCGTCCAGGTCGATGCGGTCCGACCCTCGGAGCATTTGCTCGCGGAGGCCTGGGCGGAAGCGGCTGACCGTATCGTCGCGTGGCTCGACAAGGAGCGCGATCGGCACACCATGTTCGACGTACCAGCGACAGCGCCGAACGAGCGCGCTCTGGCGTTGCCCTGGGGAGGCAATCTCGATGGCGATGTCGGGCGGTGTGACGAAGTCGTCGCCGACCCGGCCGCCTGGACCACGAGGCAGACGATCCCACCTGTAGACTGAGATGTCAGGCACCAGCGACGAGCCGCCATAGGTTGATCTAAGCTCAGTGAAGACCATCGCGCGCCGATCGGGCTCGGCCAAGCGCTCTATGAGCTGGGCGAACTTGAACTGGAGCCTGCCGTGCTGCCCCTTCGGCGACACTTTCTGGGCGACTACCCCGTCTTCGAACTCGAGAGCCGGCTTCTCCTCCGGCAGCTTTAGGAACTCTTCGAGGGTGAGCCGCTTCTCGGAGATTGCCATGGCAGGTCTCCCACCTGTCCGCCTGGCTTCATGATACCAGGTGAAGACCCTCGATCCGCGTCCTTGTTCCTCCTGGCACCAAGAATCGTGACGGTGCCCAGGACGAGCGCCACGACCGAGACCATGCCGAGCAACAGGAAGAGTTTGGCAAGGGTTGGGCCCTCGGCCGGCGAGTGGAGCGTTAGTGACAGGAAGCCGAAGAGGGCGCAGATCAGGTAGAGGACGAGGACTGTCTGGACCTGGCTCAGCCCGAGAGCGTGGATGCGGTGTGGCAGGTGCTCGGCATCGCCACCCTTGAACGGCGAGCGGCCGGCTTGGAGTCGACGGACGATCACCCAGGCCGTGTCGAGGATTGGCACGCCGAGCACGACGAACGCCGTCCCAACCTTGGCGCCACCGATCACGCTCGTGGTCGCCAGCCAGTAGCCGAGTAAAATGGAGCCGGAGGTGCCCATGAAGATGCGGGCCGGGTGAAAGTTGCGCGGCAAGAATCCCAGCGTGGCGCCGGCCAGTGCCAGCGGCAGGACGGCGATCGTGTACTGCTCGAACCACAGACTCCTGGTGAACAAGACGACCGCGGCCATCGTTGCGATCCCAGCCGCCAGGCCGTCCATCACGTCGATCCAGTTGATGGCGTTGATCATGCCGACGATCCACACGATCGTGAAAAGCACGTCCACCCAGATCGGCAGCTCGACCGAAAAGCCGAACGGCGAGGCGAGACTGCCCATCCGGAGCCCGAAAGCGACCGGAATGGAAGCGATGGTGAGCTGGCCTACGAACTGGGGTAGTGGCCCGAGCCGCCGCCGGTCGTCGAGGATCGCGAGTGGCACGATCGCGATGCTGCCAAGCATCACCCCAAGCAGCTTCCAGTCGTCGCCGGGGCTGGCGGCTGTGTTCCCAGGCCGCCCGAGGAAGGCGAATCCGACCGCCAGCCACAGCCCGACGAGCATCGCGTAGCCGCCGCTGCGAGGCACGGCGCGGCGCTGCACCTCGCCGTCTCTCGGCAGGTCGAGCAGTGCGAGCTGCTGCCCATAGCGGGCGACCAAGCCAACTAGCACGTAACTGGCTAGCGCGCCAACCACGCCGACGCCAAGCACCCAGAGAGGCAGCATGGGGCCACTTTACCAGAAGTGACAAGCCCCCACGCTACCCGTTTTGCACTTCTTATTGAAGTGCGCGGGCGGCTTCCATCGTCGCGGCCTTTAGCCGAGCCGCGTCGCCGGTGTCGGCCAGCTGCTCCAGGCGCCCGAGATGGTCGGCCAGGGTTGCCACGTGCTCTTCGCGGCGTCGGTTCCACACCTGGAAGATGCCGGGGCATGGGCCAGGCTTGAACGACTCGTACTCGCTCAGCAGCTCCTCACGCAGACGCTCGCCTGGTCGCGTTCCGGTGAAGTGGATCTGGCGCTGTGGCGTGCCAGGAGCCAGCAGCGCCTCGACCCGCCGCACCATGGCGACCACCGGGACCTCGTCGCCAGCGTCCAGCATCAGCACCGCGCCTGGCCGCGCCAGCGCCCCCGACTGGACCAGCAGCCAGGTTGCCTCGCGCATGCTGATCCAGTAGCGGGCCATGGACGGGTCCATCACGGTCAGGGGCTGGTCCGAGTTGATCTGCTCGGCAAATATCTCGATGGCCGAGCCATGCGTCCCGAGGATGTTTACAAACCGTGCGACCGCGAAACCACGTCTGTCGTCATGCGCCGCCCGCTGGACCAGGATCTCACACAACCGCTTGGTTGCCCCATACAGGCTCGGGGGATTGACGGCTTTGTCGCTGGACGGGTAAACGAAGCGCTCCACTCCGCGCGCCGAGGCCAGGTCCAGCAACCGAGCGGTCGCGACGACGTTGACCGCGAACGTCTCCTCGGGAAATTGCTCGCCAAACGGGACATGCTTGTAGGCCGCGAGGTGAAAGATCACGTCGGGACGAGCCTCGTCGAGCAGCCGGCTCAACTTCACGGTATCACGAACGTCAGCGAGGACCAGCCGCCAGGTGGTGGCTGGGTTGGTGGGCGAGCCGGCGCTTGCCATCTGCTCGAGGCGGCGCTTCAGCGTGAAGAGGGCGTGATCGTGGTGGTCGAGCAGGACCAGGTGCTCCGGCTCCAGCGAGTGAAGCAGCTCCGCCAGATTCGTGCCCACCGAGCCGCCCGCGCCGGTAACCAGCACCCGCCGCCCTGCCAGCGCCCGTCGCGCGGCGTCCAGATCCGTGGGCAGCTCGTCGCGACCGAGCAGAGCCGCGGAATTGAGAATTGAGAATTGAGAATTGAGAAGAGCCCGCCGGGAGTTTGCGCTCCTCAATTCTTCATTCTTCATTCTTCATTCGCCCTAGCGCGCGCAGCATCCGCCACTGAGCGTCCCGCATGTGGACGGCCTGCTCGGGATTTGACTCGAGCGTCTCGGTCACCAGGTAGCGCGCGCGGGCGGCCAGGGCGGGCACGACCAGGTCAAGGTCCAGGTCACCCCGACCGTACGGCAGGCCTTCGCCAAGCAGGCCGCTGGCGTTGGAAACGTGGCAGGCCACGACGGTGTCGCCGAGCAGCTCGAGATACTCCTCCAACGTCTCTGGGCCGCCAGGCTCAGCCAAGAAGCGCCGAAGCCGCTCCACGTCGAGTCCATCGACGTGCTCTTGCACACCACGCCGCGCGTTCAGGTAGAGCTGGGCGTGCGAGGTGTCCATGATCACGCCTAGCCCGGGCACGGCCGTGGCGAGCTCGACCAGATCACGGGGCGGCATCCCGATAGACGAGTAGTAGAAACCGCTCTCCCGCATCCGAAGGACCGGCGGCATGTTCTCGACGGTCGGCACAACGCCCTGTTGCTGGGCAAACTCGGCGAAGAAACGGGTCGACACCAGCGCGCGCGCCAGCACCGCGTCCCGGTTGTAGCGGGTGAGTGAGCCGGGATCGATGTCGGGCGCGATGGCGTGGACGTTCGCCCCGACCGCGCCGATTCGCCGCGCGAGGTCAATCAGTCGGCGCGACAGCTCGCGGTCGGCCTCACTGTCGCGGCTGAGGTCGAAGAACTCGCCGTCGAGCGATCGGATCGGCCCCTCGACCAGCAGCGTGAAGCCGCGGGGCAGCTCACACGCGTCCAGGGCCGCCACCACCCCGTCCATCCCCTCGGCTGTGGCCAGGTCTCGATTATCCAGGTACAGCTCGAGTCCGTCGGGCACAGGCGCCCGAAGCCGGTCCGCCAGCTGGCCGGCCGTCGGCCGAGCCTTGAGCAGGACCTTACAGACTGCAATTCGGCTCATGATCGTGGCGGTCAGGGGTTGCGCCATGCGACCTTACGGGCCCGCCGCGGCGAGTTGCCGACGCTCCGAGTCGGCCATGCGCCTGATGCCCTGTTCCAGGCCGACCATCGGCGCGTATCCGAGCTCGGCTCGGGCCCGCGTCATATCCGCCACACGGTCGCCCTCAGGCGAATGGGCGGGCGGTGGGAGCATTACTTTGGAGCTCGAGCGCAGGATTCGACAGACCAGCCTCGCGAGCTCCTCAAGAGACGTCCCGACGCCAGCCGCCAGATTGTAGACGCCCGCGCTCCCGCGAGCCGGCCGCTGCTCGACGACAAGCCGAATCCCGCGCGCCACGTCGCTCACCTCGGTCAGGTCACGTCGCTGGACCGAATGGACCTCCAGCGGCTCGCCCCGCAGCGCTCGAGTCAGGAAGATGCTGACGACCCCGCTGGTCCCCTGGCCAACCTGGCCCGGCCCGTAGACCGAGAACAGTCGGACCACGGTCGTCGGGACGCCGAACAGGGTGGCGTACATTCGGCACCACTGCTCGGCCACCAGCTTCGAGACAGCGTACGGGTCGGCGGGCGCAAGCGGGGCGTTCTCGGAGAGTGGCTCGCGAGCCGGCTGATAGACCCGGTGAGTGGAGGCCAGAACGACGTGCGGGCCAGTCCCCCGAGCAGCCTCGAGGACGTTGAGCGTGCCGAGCGCGTTGAGGCGACTATAGTCGAACGGCTCATGGAAGGACGTCTGGACGTCGCCCCGGCCTGCCAGGTGGACGACCACCTCGGCGGCTCGCACCGCTGCTCGGGCGGGCTCGGAGAGGACGTCCGCCTGAGTGTGCTCATGCGCCCCGCTTAGCCGCTGCTCGCTGCGATGGAGGGTTGCCACCGAGTGGCCGGCCCCGACCAGCTCTGACACGACGTGCCGGCCGATAAAGCCCGAGGCGCCAGTCACCACCACGCGCATCGATGCCTACGCGGCCGCTCTGACTCGCTCATAAACCTGCACGGTCTGTTCGGCAACCTGGCGCCAGGAGAAGTCGCGTGAACGAGCGCGGGCCTGGGCGCCCAACTCGGCGCGCCGTTCGGGGTCGGCCAGCAGTTCTTCCAGCGCGACGCTGATCGCCGGCTCGCTGTACGGGTCCACGAGCACGCCCGCGTTGCCAACCACCTCCGGCAGGGCCGACAGGCAGGATGTGATTACCGGCGCCCCGCACGCCATCGCCTCCAGGACGGTCATCCCGAATCCTTCGTACAACGACGGGAATGTGAACACCGTTGCGGCACTGTAGAGTGGCGCCTTGTCCTGCTCGCGAATCTGCCCGGTGAAAATGACTCGGTCACCCAACCCCAGCTCGCGGACCAGCGGCCGCGGGTCCGGGTAGAGCGGATGTCCCAGCAGGTGAAGCCGCCCGGCGATCACGAGCTGGAATTCGGCCTGGAGGGCGGGCCGCAGCGCCGCGTACGAGCGGATGATGCGATGGACGTTCTTGCGCAGGTCAAACCCGCCAAAGTAGAGGATGTACTTGGGGGCGATGTTGTAGCGCTCACGGACTGCTGCCAGGAGCCAGGAGTCGGTGATCGGGTAGTAGCTCGGGTCGACCGCGTTTCCGATCACGTGGATCTTGTCGGCCGTGATGCCGAGCGTCCTGACGATGTCGCGGCGCGAGCATTCGGAGACGGCAATGATCGCGTCGGCACGCTTGGAGGTGGCCGATACCAGGGCGGTGTACAGGCGGCTCGCCTCGCGCCAGCGGTACTCGGGCAGCACGAGCGGGATCACGTCGTGGATGGTGACCACGGTCGGGTACGGACGAACGATCGGCGCCGCGAAGTAGGGGCAGTGCAGCAAATCGACCCGTTCCTTGAAGGCTGCCTGGACCAGCCCAAACTGCTCCCACCACATCTTCTCCACGTTCTCGCCCAGCCGCGAGATCTTGGTCCATACCTCGACGTTGCGAAAGCGGTCTGAGAGGCGCGGAAAGCGGACCTGGTACGCCTTTCGAAAGCGCGGACTGAGCAGGACGTAGGCGTTGCGCTTGTCGTACGCGTCCAACCCCTCTAGCAGGTGGTAGAGGTGTTGGCCGGTCCCGCTAGCGGGCTTTTGGAGGAAGAGCGCGTTGACGCCGATTCGCATCGGAAAGAGACTATACGCCAAACCCGGCTATCCGCCTCACCCTGGTCGTCTGCCCCCCTCACCCCCTGCCCCCTCTCCCAAGTTTGGGAGAGGGGGTTCGAGGTGAGGGCCGAGGGTTGGGGGATGGGGGCATGTCTCTGCGACAATGTCAGCGGGCCGGCTGGTGCAGCGCGCGGCTAGATTCGACAAGGAGAGACCCGATGGCCATCCAATCGATCGATCCGACGACTGAAGAGGTCCTGGCCAATTTTGACGAGTACACCCCGCGGCAAGTCGACCAGGCGCTGGCCGAGGCGGCCGCGGCATTCCCGGCCTGGCGCGAGCGCTCCTTCGCCGAGCGAGGCGACCTGATGCGTCGGGCGGCGAGCGTGCTCCGCGAGAACAAGGAGCGCTACGCGCGCCTGCTCACGCTGGAGATGGGCAAACCGATCACCCAGGCCGAGGCGGAGATCGAGAAATGCGCCTGGAATTGCGACTTCTACGCTGAAAGCGCGGAGCGGTTCCTGACCAGCGAGCACATCGCCACGAACGCTCGTGACAGCTACGTTGCGTTCGAGCCGCTCGGCGTCATCCTGGCCGTGATGCCCTGGAACTTCCCGTTCTGGCAGGTCATTCGCTTCGCCGCCCCGGCGCTGATGGCCGGCAACACCGCGGTCCTGAAACACGCCTCGAACGTGCCACAGAGCGCCCTGGCAATCGAAGAGCTGTTCCGGGAGTCGGGCTTCCCGTCGGGCGTCTTCCGGACCCTGCTGGTATCGAGCGGCCAGGTCGAGTCGATCATCGCCGACGATCGAGTTCGGGCGGTCACGCTGACCGGCAGCGACGCGGCGGGAACGAAGATCGCCGAGGCGGCGGGCCGCCATCTCAAGAAGACCGTGCTCGAGCTGGGTGGCTCAGACCCGTACATCGTGCTCGAGGACGCCGACCTTCAAGCCGCCGCGGACGTGGGTGCGATGGCGCGCTGCCAGAACAATGGCCAGAGCTGTATCGCCGCCAAGCGGTTCATCGTCGTCGACTCGGTAGCCGACGAGTTCGAGGAGCAGTTTGCCGAGGCGATCGCCAGGCTCAAAGTAGGCAATCCGCTCGAGCGCGAGACGCAAGTCGGGCCACTGGCGCGCGACGACCTGCGAGACGCGCTGGAGCTGCAGGTGCGGGCGTCGGTCGACCAGGGAGCGCGGGTGGTCATGGGCGGTGAGCGCTTGGCGGGCCGGGGCTACTTCTTCGCGCCGACCCTGCTGACGAACGTGAGCTTGAGCATGCCCGCCTGGCGCGAGGAGACGTTCGGACCCGCGGCGGCCCTGGTCCGGGCCGGGGATGCCGACGAGGCGATCAGCCTGGCGAACGACTCGCGCTATGGACTAGGGGCCAGCCTGTGGACGACGGACCTGAAACGCGGCCAGGCGCTGGCTCGGCGGATCGAGTCTGGAGCGGTATTCATCAACGGAATGGTCGCCTCGGACCCGCGCCTGCCCTTTGGGGGCGTCAAGCGGAGCGGTTACGGCCGCGAGCTAGGCGAATTCGGCATCCGCGAGTTCGTCAACGTCCAGACCGTCTGGGTCGGCCCGGCGGCCGTACCCGCCGCGGCCGGCGCGGCCCGCGCGTCCGCCGAGTAGGGCAACCTAACGGTGGCCGATAGTGTGGAGCTTGATGAAGTTCGTGTGAGTTCCCTGTCGGAACGGTAACGGGCCCACGACGACCACCAGGTCGTTGCGGCGCACCGCACCCGTAGCAAGAAGGGTCTCCTCGATCTCGGCGATCAGCGCTTCGCTATTGTCCGGATCCTCGGCGGAGCGCGTGATACCCATGATCGGGCTCACGCCCCACCAGAGCGCGAGGTGGTGATAGACCGACTCGCGGGGCGTGAACGCGTAGATCGGGACCCGGGGACGATCCTGAGACAGGATGTGCGCGGTTCGCCCGGTGCGGGTGAAGGCGGCGATAGCGACCACTTTCAAATCTTCCGCGAGCTCCTTGGCGGCGTGGCTGATGGCGTGAGCATGGCTCATCCTGTGGCGCCGGTGCAGCTGATCAAGCTGCGAGACGACGGCCTCGGCTCGTTGGACGATGCGATGCATCATCGTGACCGCCTCGACCGGAAAAGCACCCATGGCCGTCTCGGCCGACAGCATGACCGCGTCAGTGCCGTCCCAAACCGAGTTGGCCACGTCCGACGCTTCGGCGCGTGTGGGCGTTGGGCCGCCGATCATCGACTCGAGCATCTGCGTGGCGGTGATGACCGGGACGCCGCGTCGGTTGGCCGAACGAATGATTGACTTCTGGAGCGGCGGAACCTCTTCTGGAGCCAGCTCGACGCCGAGATCGCCGCGGGCAACCATCACGCCGTCGCTCGCGGCGACGATCGCATCAAGATGCTGTACCGCCTGCGGCTTCTCCAGCTTGGAGATCAGCGGCACGCTGCGGCCACACTTCTCCATCACGGAGCGCGCCAGCTCCAGGTCAGCGGCCTCGCGGACAAAGCTGATCGCCACAAAGTCGACGCCCTCGGCCAGCCCGAACGCCAAGTCGTCGGCGTCTTTTTCGGTGAAGGCAGGCGCCGAAACGACCACACCAGGCAGGTTGATCCCCTTGTGCTCGCCAAGCATCCCTCCGTGACCGACGCGGGCGCGGACCTGATCGGCGGTGCACTCGATGACTTCCAGCCGGATCCGGCCATCGTCGACTAACAGCGTGTCACCCGGTCGGCAGTCCGCAGGTAGGCCGGGGTAGGTCGTCGACACGCGGGCCGCCGTTCCCTCCATCGGAACGGTCGTGATCACGAGCTCATCATCCCTTCGCAGCTGGATGGGTTGGCCGGCGACCAGCCGGCCGGTCCTGATCTTGGGGCCCTGCAGATCCTGCATGATCGCGACGGAGCGGCCCAGCTTTCGAGCCGCGGCACGCACGCGCCGAATCCGCCCGGCGTGCTGGTCATGCGTGCCGTGCGAGAAATTGAGCCGTGCCACGTCCACACCGGCCGCGAGCAATGCCTCCAGCATTTCCTCGCCATCCGTTGCTGGGCCGAGCGTGGCGACGATCTTGACCCGCCGTTGTCGGCCCATCATGCTCCGTTCTGGTGGGCCGCTGAAACGGGTGGCTGGTACATTCAGGGACGGCTGCGCAGCACGACTCGGGCCGGGGCACCGTCCGAGCCGGCCAGCTTGATAGGCAGACAGGTCAGCTCGTACTCGCCAGGCGGTACCCCGCGCAGGTCCAATCCCTCGACCACCACGACACCCGCCCGCAGCAGCGTCAGGTGGGCAGCGGGGGGATCGGCGTGATAAGGCTCGATCGACAGATAATCGATTCCCAGCAGCCGTACGCCTCGGGCGGCGACCGAACGCGCAGCCTCGGCTGACAAGCCCACGAAGTCGGTCCGAAAGGCGCGATCGTCCCACAGCTCCGAGTTGCGTGTCTTGAGCAGCAGCCGCTCCGTTTCGGGCGGTACTGCCGACTCGAGGTCGCTCGCTTCGATCCGGGCCTGGCTGGCGAGATCGACCACTCGGCAGTCGCCCAGCATAGCGTCCAGTGGCAGCTCGTCGACGCCGATCCCGCGAGGCCAGAAGTGGACCGGCGCGTCGACGTGGGTGCCGCTGTGAACGCCAAGGCTCAGCGCCGAAACGTTCGCCAGCTGGCCTTGCCTGCCGATCTCCTTGATCAATCGCCGCTCCGGTCCGGGCTCGCCGTCGAACGTCGGCATATCCGCGCGCAGCGTTACCGTCACGTCGTAGATCGCCACTCAACCGATCTCCAGGACGGTTTTGATGTCACCTTCGCTCGGGTCCAGCGCGGCGCGGAACTCGGCATGGGGTAGGCGTCGGGTGATCACCCGCCCCAGCAAGCCGGGCCACTTTTGCTGGACTGCGGCCAGGTCCTTGACCCCTTGTTCGAAGTCGGTCCGGTTGGCGTTGACCGAGCCGAAGACGACCATGTTCCCGAGCACGAACTTGAGATTCAGGGCGTTTGCGTCGACTTCCACCGGACGATGTCCACCCGTGACGCTGGTCAGGCAGAGCACGCCGTTGGTCCCCAGCGCCTGCATCGAGTCGAACGCTACCTGGCCGTTGCCGGTCGCTTCGACGATCAAGTCGATCCGGCCCAGCTCCTCGCCCAGCCGCGGAATCGGCACGTCGCGTGACGACACGTAGCGCCCGCCGCATGCCTCGACCAGCTCGGAGGCCAGGGTGCCTTTGCTGCGCGCGACGGCTGTCACCTGCAGGCCGCGCATGCGCAGCACGAACGTGGCCAGCAGGCCGACCGGGCCAGCCCCGAGCACGACGGCCTGCTTCGGCTGCCAGAGCATCCGCCGCTGGATCGCGTAGCTCTGGTTGATCGCCTTCTCCACGACACTGGTCGGCTCCAGCAGGACCCCGACCGGCTCGAGCTCCTCAGGCAGCTTGACCAGAAAGTCGGGCGACTCGACGTACGCTTCGGCCCAGAAGCCGTGCCGCCCTTTGATGCCGCGCTCGGTGTACTTCCCCTTCAGGCACATGTCGTACTGGCCAGCCTGGCAGTTTGGGCAGCTATCGGGGCGGCGGACCGTCGAGACCACCAGATCGCCGAGTGCGAGCCGCGCCGCCCCGCGTTCGACGCGGCCGAGGTTTTCGTGGCCCAAGATCAGGTAATCGTCGCCGGCCGGAGCCTCGCCGTAAAGACCCTGGTCGATCTCGGCGTCGGTCCCGCACGTGCCCGTTCGTAAAACTCGAACCGATACCTCGCCCTCGGCTGGGCGCGGCTGCGGCACGTCGGCCAGTCGCGCGCTGCCGCCCTGTCCAGGCGTCACCACCACCGCCCGCATCGTCCGCCTCCTTGGACAGCTCGTCCGAGCAAGTATACGCGGCCTGGGTAGCGGCGAAGCATTCGCTCACGGGGACTGATGTTCGTAGAGCCTCGTGCGCGAATGCTTCGCCCCTAGCCGTCGGTGGTACCCTCTTGGCCATGTCGGCCCAACCAGCCACCCGACCAGGCGTCGCTAGCGCGCCCGCCGCGCGAGGGCTCGAGGTGGCCTGGGTCGCGCCGGGTCGGATCGATCAGCTCACCGGCGGCTACCTGTACGACGCGCGAGTGATCCACGGCCTGCGCGCACGTGGCCACCGCGTCCAGGTCGTCGAGCTTGCCCAACGCCTGCCGTTACTCGACCCGGCTGCCTCAGTCCGGCTCGTCCGCGCCCTCAGCAGCCAGCGCTGGGATGCGGTAGTCATCGACGAGCTCGCCCATCCGGCGATGGCCGTTGGGCTGGCGGGATTGCGACTCGCCGGACCGCGTCCGCCAGGCCTCGTAGTCGGGCTGGTCCATCATTTGCGCTCCTCGGAGCCACAGGCCCAGCTTGCGCGCCGCCTGGCATGGCTGGCCGAACGGCTCGCCATGGCTGGCATCGACCTGGCGATCTGCACGAGCTTGGCCACGGCCAATGTCGTCAAACGGGTGGTCCGACGCGGAATCCCGGTCGGCGTGATTACCCCGGGCTGCGACCTTCACCTGGCTCGCCCCGAGCCAGGCGCGCGAGTCGAGCCGCGCGACCGAAATGGGCGATGCTTGCGCGTACTGCAAGTCGCGCACCTGACGCCCCGCAAACGGGTTCTCGATGCGCTGCGCGCGCTGGCCCTGGCGCCGGTCGAAGTAGAACTGGACCTGGTTGGCGACCCGGACCGTGACCCGAAGTACGCCCGTCGCGTGCAGGCCGAGCTGACCCGTCCGGAGCTGGCTGGACGGGTACGGACCCATGGCCGCGTGCCTTCCGAGCGCCTAGCGCATCTGTATCGCCAGGCCGACGCGGCACTACTCGCGTCGAGCCATGAAGGCTACGGCATCGTCCTAGCAGAAGCGCTCGTCGCGGCGCTGCCGGTCGTGGCGACGCGGGTGGGGGCCGTCGCCGAGGTGGTGCGCGAGGGTCAAGAGGCCGAGCTGGTCGAGCCTGGCGACGTGTTGGGGCTGGCTCGGGCCCTGGAGCGTCTGGCCCGCGACCCTGCTGAGCGTCGCCGCAGGGCTCGCCAGGCTATCGAACGAGCGGCGACTCTTCCGACCTGGGAAGAGTGCGGCGCAGCGTTCGCCGCCGCGCTCGAGCGCGCTCTCGACGGCCGCGAGGGGAGCTAGGCTGGATGCGCGACGGCTTTGATCCTGACTGGCTCGCCATCCGTGAGCCGTTCGACGACCGTGCGCTCGATCGGGGCGCGATCGGCGAGATCGAAGCCTGGCTGGCGAGCCGCGAAGGCGCCCAGCCGATCCGAATGGTGGACCTCGGCTGCGGAACGGGTGCCGCGCTCCGACGAGCCAGCCGTTGGCTCAGACGGGGATCGATCGAGGCCTTCAGCGTCGACTGCGACCGCCGCGTGCTGGCGCACGGCCCGCGCGCCTGGGCGGGCGAGGCAGGCGCCGACGTACGACCCCTGAACGGTGAGCGATCGAACGAGACGATCGGGCCGTACGCCGTGAGGCTGGGAGGCAAGCGGCTCCTGGTCACACCGCTCCTGGGCGACGCGCTCGACCCACTGGCCCCGATTGGCGGGCCGCTGGACGGCACCATCGACCTGCTGCTGGCCCACGCCGTGGTCGACCTGCTGCCACTTGACCGCCTGGCCGCGCGCGTCGCGGCGCTGCTCAAGCCGGACGGCCTGGCCCACATAGCGCTCGCATACGACGGCACGACCAGCTTCCAGCCAATCGGGGAC
>DASPXK010000048.1:0-20959 GCA_035637315.1 Chloroflexota bacterium | reverse complement strand
CGTTCCACGCCGCCAGCTCGAATTCAGGATGGCTCGGCTGGTCCCGTTCCGTGGGGTCCAGGTCGTGGTGTGCGACGACGATGGGCAGCGCGCGGCCCTGGCGGCTCGGACGCTCGGCCGGATGGGCTATTCGCGCGCGATCGGCCTGGATGGTGGTCTCAATCGCTGGGCCAGCGAAGGCCTGCCGACCGAGTGGGGCATGAACGTTCCGAGCAAGGAGTTCGGCGAGCTGGTCGAGGTCCGCCACCAGGTGCCGACGAGCGAGGCTCGCGAGCTAGAGCGTTGGATCGAGCGAAGGGAAGAAGTCGTCATCCTTGACGCTCGAACGCCCGAGGAGTACGGGCGCTTCTGCATCCCCGGCGGCCGCAGCGTTCCGGGTGGCGAGCTGGCGCTGCGAATCTCGGACATCGCCATCGGTCGTCCCAACGCGAGGATCGTCGTCAACTGTGCCGGGCGGACCCGCAGCATCATCGGCGCCCGGACGCTGCAACGGATGGGCCTGCTGAACGTGGTGAGTCTGAGGAACGGTACGAGCGGCTGGCTGCTTGCTGGCTTCCAGCTGGAGCAGGGCGCCAGCCAGGTCGACTTGCCGGAGCCTTCGGCTGAAGCCCGCACCCGAGCCGAGGAATTTGCCGCGCGCCTGGCGACCGAAGATGGCGTGCGCTACGTGTCGGTAGATCAGCTTCAGAGCCTCCTGAGCGCCGTTGACGAGCAGACGATCTACCTGATCGATGTGCGCACGGAGCGTGAGTTCGTCGAGGGCCACATTCCCGGCTTCTGGTGGTTCCCCGGCGGCCAGGCCGTCCAGCGCGCGGATGATCTCGTGGCTGTCCGCGACGCCCAGATCGTGTTCTGCTGTGATGGCAAGGTCCGCGCCACCGTCACCGCGTCCTGGTTCCGCCAGATGGGCTTCCCAAACGTCTACGTCGTCGATGGCGGGACAGCCACCTGGGCGAACAAGGGCCTGTCGCTGGAAACTGGTGTGGCCGAGCTCGAGCCGTTTGGCCTGCGCGAGGCCGCTGCCCAGGTCCCCATCCTCGCGCCCGCGCAGCTCGCCGCCAGGCTCTCGGCCAAAGGTGCGCCGCGCACGATCTTCGTCGACACCAGCAAGGAGTTCGCGGCCGGCCACGTGCCTGGCTCGCGTTGGTTGCCGCGCGGCTGGCTCGAGCTTCGGGTCGAGCAGCTCGGTCCCGATCCGAGCGAGCCGCTTATCGCCACCGACGTCGACGGGCGGGGCGCGCTTCTGGCGGCCGCTACGCTCAAGGAGCTTGGCTATCGGGACGTGGCGGCGCTGGGGGGTGGGATCGAGGCCTGGCGCCAGGCCGGCCTCCCGCTCGAGCGGGGCCTGGCTGGCGTGATGGAGCCGCCCGACGACGTCGTCCCGAGCGGCCCGGACCGCTCATACGCCGACATGGTCCACTACCTGCGCTGGGAAGAGGCGCTCGGCCAGAAGTACGAGCCCACCCCGGCGGAAAGAGCGGCTCTGAACCGTTAGCGCGGGGCCGCTTGTTCGCCCTGTGCAGGCGTGGAGGCGGCCGCAGCGATCTTGGCCGAGTTGAGAACCGGAGGTCCTCTTCTTCTCGACACGACTACTGCGCAGTGATTTCCTGGAGCTGCCGATCTCCGCAGACCTGCATGTCGCTGGGCCGGCCTGACACGACGACGCCTTGATGAGGGCGCCGTGAGAGGGGATCAATCGAAGCTGGCTGCCACCTCGGCGCACTCATCAAGGACCGGAAGTGTCTCGTCCGTCCCGCCTGGCCGGAGCCAGAAAATGCAGCGCGCGACGCCGAGCTTCTGATAGCTCTCGATCGCCTTCTGGTCGCGCGGCGCCCCGAAGACGGAGACCGGGACCGGCTGGCGCCCGGCTTCTGCGGCCAGGCGTTGGAGCTCCGCGAAGCGCTCGTCAATCGATGGCCCGCGCCCGACGATCGGCATCCATTCATCGCCGTACTCGATCACGCGCTTCAGCGTGCCGGGGCCATTCCCGCCCACGAGAATCGGCGGATGCGGCTTCTGGACCGGCTTGGGCCACTGCCAGATCGGGTCGAAGTCGACGAACTGGCCATGGAATTCGGCCTCTTCGCTGGTCCAGATCCGCTTCATGGCCAGCATGCGCTCCCGCAAGACCTTGAAGCGCTGGGATGGGTTGGTGCCGTGGTTCTGCATCTCCTCCCGGTTCCAGCCGCCCCCCACGCCGAACAGACACCGCCCACCCGAGATGTAGTCGAGCGTGGCGACCTCCTTGGCCAGCACGATCGGGTCGTGCTCGACGACCAGGCAGACGCCGGTCCCCAGGCGCAGCCGGGTGGTGGCGGCGGCGGCCGCGGCCAGCGCCACGAAGGGGTCGAGCGCGTGGGAGTACTCGAGCGGCAGGTCGCCGCCGCTCGGATGTGGCGTTCGGCGACTGGTGGGGATATGGGTGTGCTCAGGCACCCAGATCGATTCGAAGCCGCGCTGCTCCACCTCTCGCGCCAGGTCGACCACGGCCATCGAATAATCGGTCGGAAACATGAACACGCCGAACTTCATGCTGTCTGTCCTTTGGCCAGTCGGCCCCCACCCCGGCCCCTCTCCCAAGCTTGGGAGAGGGGCTGGGGGCTAAATCTCACGTCTTATACGGATAGCAGGGCTCGTAGCCCGGACTGGTCACGTTTGGATTGTGCGAGATGCAGATCCCGGCGGTCGGGATCTCGTCGGCGTGGGGCCCGGTGTATTTCAGTACGTAGACGCCCATGTTCTCGTCCGAGTACACGACGTGCCCGTTCATGATGATCGGGTAGCTGCGCGCCATCACGTCTGGCGGCAGAATCTGGCGCGCTCGGTAGGGCAGCCCGTTGGCGTCCTTCTCGACTGCGTCGCACGAGACGATGACGGCGGTGTACTCGCCGCACCAGCGGACCTCCGGAGCCGGCTTGTTGAAAAAGAACCCCAGCTCGAAGGGCGAGTACGGATTGGAGATGTCGATCGCCCGCAGGCCACCGCTGTACCAGGAAGCGAACAGGACGCTCGGGAAGGCCAGCAGGTCGTGGACGGTCTTTGTGGTCCGCAGCAGGTCCGGCCCGAGCGTGTTCGGCCCGGGCGCCTGGCCGGGCACCGGACAGCGGTCCACCTGGTTCTCGGGTATGCCAAACGAGCCGACCACCTTGGGGAACAGGTCGCCTCGGAACAAGCCGGTCCCCGGCCCCCCGGCCGACGCGAAGCTCTCCTGGCTGCCAACATAGACGAAGGTAACTCCGCCATAGGGACAGCTATGCCCCTCGTGCGCCAGCGCCACGTACGGCCGACCGGGGATCTTGACCACGCCGTGGACCGTGGCGACGCCGTTGCCGAACGGCGCGACTCGATTGAGGTCCGGGTTCAACACCGTCAGACAGTGGCCGGTGGCGTTAGGACTGGTCGGCGAGGAGGGGTCGCACGACTGATTGAGGGCCAGCGATGAGCTGTCCATCTCGAGATAGCCAAAGTGGGTCTGGGCCAGGTGGATCCGAGTCCCGTCCAGCGACCAGGTCGCGTCATGAGTCTGGGTGTTGGGCCTGTACACCCCGCCCTCGTATGGGATCTGCATGACCGGTGGGATGTCGAACTGAGCGTTCAGGCCCCATTCGGCAACCTGGGTTGGGCGGCAGACGGAGGGGCAGCCGGTGAGGTCGACCACACGCAGGTCGATGCCGTCGCCCGGCACGCCGCTGTTGAACGTGTTCACCGCCAGGACGCGGCCGGGATTAGCCGGGTCCCGCCAGAGGGTCATGTAATGGAGGTTGACGACCGGGAAGTCGAACTTCGCGACCAGAGCCGGGTGGCGGCAGTCGGTCACGTCGTAGACGAGCAGCCCGGTGTTGTACTGGTCCGGCGGCGGGTCGAACCCGATCGAGGTGCCAAGGATCGAGAACGACATCCGGACCGTGTTGACGAGCAGGTTCAGGTCAGGCACCGCCTCGATCGCCTCGATCCCGTTGCCGCGCCCCCTGACCCAGTCCGGCAGCTCGCCGACCACCGTCGGGTTGGTCACGTCCGACATATCGACGATCAGGGTGGGCTGTAGACCGATGTTGCTGCCGACGTACAGGCAGTCGCGGACGGCGGCGATGCCGCCGTTCATCCCGCGTGGTATTCCGAGCACGGGATCGATCAGCGGGTTCTGGCCGACCAGGGTGAAGTTGCGCATCTGGCCGCCGGGCGGGATATCGGCCAGAGGCGTACGCGGTTGGACGCCAGTGTAGGCTTGCTGTGCGCCAGCCACCCCGCCCGTCGCGAAGATGAGTCCGATTAGTGCAAGAAGCCGCAGGGCCAGCCATCTACGACTGGACCTAACGATCGACTGCCAAGGACGCGCGCTCATGACTTCCTCCCTTGCCAAGCTTTAGGGCCAACCGACGACGGACGATAGATTCCTGACGACTGGACCAGTCGTCCATGGTCGGTCGTCCGTCGTCCGGGTCCAGCGCTTCCACCTCCTTTCTCACGGCCCCCAATCGATGCCGCCGTAACCGCCCAGGCCGATCGGGATCGCCTGGGCTGGGATGCTGGCGTTGAGCACGTACAGGGCTCCCGCGCCGTACAGGGCTAGCCATCGTCCGTCAGGCGACCAGGCCAACGACGGATCGTCCTGGCCGAAGTCGGTCAGGCGGCGCAGGTCGCTGCCGTCCGGGCGCACCAGCCAGACGTCCCATGGCAGGCCATGGCGACCCGCTGGCGAGGCTGATGGCACCCAGGCCAGGACTCCGAAACGCACTCGTTCCGAGAAAATCGGTTCGCCAGCCGCCACAAAGGCGATCCAGCTCCCGTCCGGTGAGAACCGCGGGTAGGCGATGCCCAGAAATTTGTTCTCGGGGACGACCGTTCGGTAAGCCTCGTCTTCCAGCCGCATCGCGACCAGCGAATCGGTGTCGCCCGGCCGGACGTACAGGAGCACCGAGCCGTCCGGGCCGACGGCGGGCCCATTTGCGCGCGCGACCACTGTTCGTCGCCACGAGCTGTCCAGCGCGGCCTGGTCTATGCGGCCCTCGCTCGGCGGCCGCATGGCGTCCTGGCGCTCGAAGTACAGGCTCTGCCCATCGCGCGCCCAGGCCGGCGCGCCAAGCAGGACCCTCGGGCCATCGCGTTCGATGGTCAACAGCGGCTCGCCGCCCTCGGCCGGGAAGACCTGGATGTCGCGCCCGACTCCGACGACGCTGTCCTCCGGGCGGCGGATGAAACGACTGGCGACAAATCGGCTCCGGTCCGGTGACCACGCCACGTCGACGACCAGCCCGCTCCCACCGAGGCGCAGCGCGCGCTCCTCGCCAGTTGTCGCGTCGGCGACAGAGAGCTGGCCGTTGCGGGGTAGCAGCAGCAGCCCGGATGGTCCGCCCGCGTCCTGGCTGGCTGCCCCCGCCATCGTCGGCGCCGCGACGAGCACCATGAGTAGCAGCCACGCCGCGGGCCTGACCCACGCCCGGCCAGGATCGACTGCTGGGGGCATGTCGCCTCTCCCTGCATCTCTCGCGCCCCGATAGCGGAGCGGAGCTACAGCGTGCCGCCGGGAGTTAGCTTACTCCGGGGCTCCAGCATCAACAAGTAGCCGGGGGCGCTTTCCAGCCCTCCCCCCTCCCCTCACCCGAGCTTGGGAGAGGGGGGCGGGGCTGAGAGCCGCTGCCAGCGAACGCTCAGCAGGCGGCGGCGTTGGAAGCGATTGCGTCGTGCAGCGCGGCCAGGCTCGCGCCCTCGGAGCCGGCTGGGGGATGCAGATCCCAGATCAGATGCCAGCGGCTCACGCGTTCCACGCGAGACGTGGCGCCCACTCGGACCAGCGATGCGAGATACGGCTCGGGCGAGCAGCGGTCGTCGACCAGAACGAACACTCGCTCGGGGTGCACGACGGAATCGACAAGCTGACGGTACGGCGGGTAGCGGTCGAAGCGGACTCCCCATGGGTCCACCAGGGAGGGGGCTACTGTCACTTGCTCGCCGCTGAAGTACGTCACGGGGTAGGCTGACCAGTAGTCGCCGTAGCCAGTGCTGAGGCCCCGCGTCTCGAGCGCCTCCACCGCCACCTGGACCTCGCTCGCGCGGGCGACAACACGCTGGGCCACCTGCTCCGCGCGCACGTCCAGCCACAGGTTCGGCGCCACGAGCACGGCGAGGACTACTGCCAGCGCGACCAGCCCCCCCAACCGCACGCGCGACCAGATCAGCGCCAACAGAGCGCCCACGAACCCGAAGGCGATTAGCGCGACCGGCGCCAGGTGGCGCACGGTGTTGTGCGCGGCGAGCGCATCGATCAGCGCCGCGAACGCCAGCACCGCCGCGACGTGGAGCCGGCGATGAGACTCTGCCCGGCACTCCCGCCGCGCATCGACCAGCAACAGGATGAGCGTAAGCGGAATGGAAACGGCCACCAGCACGGCCTGGCCGACGTTGGCGCCACCCTCCAGCTCGTTGCCACCCCCGAAGGCGAGCAGAAGCAAGGCGAGCACCGCCCACGGGCTGCGCTCGTCGACGATCCTGGCCTCGCCGGCCGGGCTGACGTACTTGAGGGTCAGCTCGGCCACACTCGGCCACCCGTGCTGCAGGTTGTAGATCAGCGGCGGAGCCAGGCCAATCGCCAGCGGCGCCACGATCGGTGCCAGGCGGGCCGGGCGTCGTAGGCCGGGCTGGCGAACGAGCAGCAAGCAAAGCAGGGCCGCGTAGAGCGCGAGCGCCGGCTGCCAGATCCAACTGAGGATGCCCGAGACGAACGAGAAGGCCGCGGCCCAGGGCAGTGCGCGCTCTGGCTGCTGGTAGGCGCGCAGGTAGCAGAGTAGCGCCAGGCCGTGGAGCATGAATGCTAGCGAGAACCCGCCCCCCGAGTTGGCATACAGCCTGGCCAAGACTGGCGGTGGCAGGGCTACCGGCAGGGCCGCCAGGATCCCGGCCCGCGGCCCACCCATCTGCCCGCCTAGGCCGGCCGTGATCGGCACCAGGACGAGCGAGGCGGCGATCGGCGGGACGATCGCCAGCCAGGGGTGGAAGCCGAACAGCTTGAACAGGCCCGCGATCAGGTACGCTTCGACCGCCCCGAAGTAATGTTGGCCCCAGAAGAAGACCGGCGCCTCGCTCCCCCTGGCGATATGAAGGCCCATCAGGCCCGGTATCGCCTCGTCGGCGCTCAGCTCGTCGCCGACCCACACCACCCACAGCCGCACGACGAGCCCGACGAGCATGAGTACGAGGAGTGCCGAGCGGCCTTCAAGCGTAGGGGCACGGGATGCCGTGCCCTCGTTGGCCATGGACGACTGCCTGGACGGAGCTCTGCATGGCCGACCCGCCTGGGCGCGTTCAGTCATGGAGCGTAGTCTAGACCGATTACGGCACACCGCGACCTGACAAGTGAGGGCACGGCATGCCGTGCGCCTACACCGAGACTCGCCACTTGCCGCGCCTTCGATGTAAGCTGTTTGATAGGGGACGCGTTACTGCCATCCCACCGTACTGGAGGTCCCATGTTCACGGACCAGGTCGAGCTTAAAGACATCCACACGGCTGACCCCGAATATCTGGACTTGCTGCGGCGAGTCCTTGCGATCCAGGCCGACTGCGAGATCGGCGGGCCGCACCTCTACGTCGACGCCATGCTGCCTGGCGCGCCGGCCCGCATCGACCAACTCGTCGTGGCGCGGACCGCGGCCGAGGAGATCGACCATTTTCGGAAGTTCGCCAGGGTGGCAGGCGATCTGGGTGTCGACACGTCCTACCTGCTGAGCCGAGCCAACTCGGAGCGCTACCTGGAGGCGTTCCGAGGAGTGATCACGACCTGGGAGGACTTCTCCATCTTCGGGTTCCTCATCGACCGAGTGGGCAAGTACCAGCTGGAGGAGTACTACGGGTGCACCTATGTACCACTGGCGCGGATCCTCGAGCACCCCTCGAAAGTGATCCAGGAGGAGGACGGCCACATCGACTACGGAACCACTCGAACGGCGGAGATGGCTGCCAAGGGCGGCGAAGCCAAAGAGCGCATCCAGCGCTCGCTCGACCTCTGGTATCCCACCGCGCTCGACATGTTCGGCAGCGGGACTTCCAAGCGGGCCGAGCGCTACCGCTTCTGGGGACTCAAGCGACGGACCAACGAGCAGGCCCGCGAGGAGTTCATGGCCCAGGTCAATCCCCTGATCGAGGGGATGGGCCTCCAGGTGCCGGACCCACTGAAGGGGCGCAAGTACCTCTGAGGCATGGTCGAGGTCGAGCCCACCCCGATCGCCGAGCCGCTGGACACCTTCCTGCGGGAGGTGGTTCAGACGCTGCAGTCCGCCGTAAGGCAGGGGATCCAATCCGAGGACCCCGAGGTCGCGGAGAGGGCGTTCCAGGACTGCAAAGAGATGATTGACGTCATCATGCAGGGCAACGTCCAGGAGTGGATCGGCTGATCTCACTGACGCTGGCCTGCGCCGATTACGATCGCACTGCCCCGCTGGCTCTGGGCGACGTGCGCCCGTCCGGCATCGACCTGACCTGCCTCCGCATGCCGGTCGAGGAGGTATTCTGGCGGATGACTCGCCATCACGAGTTCGACGTGGCCGAGATGTCTACCTCGAGCTATGTGCTGCGCCGCTCGCGCGGCGACGACAGCGTGGTCGCGATTCCCGTCTTCACGTCGCGCTCGTTTCGCCACTCAGCTATTTACGTCAACGCCGAGGCCGGCATCGAGCGTCCCCAGGACCTGCGGGGCAAGCGCATGGGGGTGCCCGAGTACCAGATGACGGCGGCGGTCTGGATACGTGGGTTCCTGGCGGACGACTACGACGTTCATCCGCGCGATTTGCGCTGGTACCGGGGTGGCCTCGAGCAGCCGGGCCGTATCGAGAAGCTAGCGATCGAGATACCTGGCATCGAGATCGCCCCAATTGGCGCACACCAGACCCTCAGCGCGATGCTCGCGGCCGGCGAGATCGATGCCCTGATGGGCGCTCGGGCGCCCTCCTCGTTTGACGGCCACAGGGTGAAGCGACTGTTTCCGGACTTTCGGACCGTCGAGGCCGACTACTATCGTCGGACCGGCATCTTCCCGATCATGCACACGGTCGTCATCCGGCGGGAGATACTTGACCGTGTCCCCTGGGTCGCGCGCAGCCTGTACGACGCGTTCTGCGAGGCCAAGGCTCGAGCGATGGCCGAGATGAGCGACCCAGTTGCCCTCGCCGTCACGCTCCCCTGGCTGATCGCCGAGCTCGATTTCACGCGTGCGCTGATGGGTGACGACTTCTGGCCGTATGGCGCCGAGCAAAATCGCGCGACTCTCGAGGCACTCATCCGCTACAGCCACTCCCAGGGCCTCGCCGCACGGATCGTCCCGATCGAAGAGTTGTTCGCCCCGAGCAGTTTGGACGAGTACCGGATCTAGATCTTGCGTTCCGCCAGCGCTGAGTAATACTCCCAGGCCCGGTCCAGGACGGGTGGCGTGTTCTCCTCGCACACGCGCTCGGCTTCCTCTTCGCTGAAGGAGCGTAACCGGCTGCGATCGCCGCCGGCCGCGGCCAGGGCTCGAAGCTGGAGGGCGACGTTCTCCTCCAGGTAGCACGCCAGCACGGTTGCGCGGCGGACGTCCGCGTCGGCCACGTTCGCGCCGTGGCCACGCAGCAGCATGGCGCGGCAGTGGCCGAGCGTCGCGGCCACTTGGTCGCCAAGCTCCCGCGAGCGGATAAGGCCCGCCCGCTCGAAAATGGGCACACCCTCACCAAACACTGCGCCCTGGTTGAACATCACCGCCACACGCTCGCTGATCTGGCCAAGCACGACGCAGGCGGGTGAGTGAACGTGACCGACGCCGCCCACGTCCGGCCGCGCGGCGTAGATCCGGGCGTGGATCCAGAACTCGGAGTTCGGCGTCCCCTCGCCCTCAATCCGATTGCCGCCGACGTCCATGAGCAGCAGGCGGTCCTCGCGTGCCAGGGCCGGACTGGCCCGAGTCGGGATGAGGAACGTCTGCGTGCCAGGGATCCGAGCGCTGACGTGTCCGTACGCGGACACCAGCCCTACCCGGTGGACGATGTGATTCGCCAGGACGACGTCTCGCTGCAGCGCATCCAGGTCTGGCGGCCGCACCCTCACCCCCCGCTGCCCGCTGAGGGAGAGGGGGATGGGGGGTGAGGGGTTGAGCCGCTCGGGCGTCGACCCGGACGCGTCACTGGATGAGCTCGGTCGCCTGGAGGAGGATCGACTGCGGGATAGTGAGCCCGAGCGTCTGGGCCGTCCTCATGTTGACTACGAGGTCAAACTTGGTCGGCTGCTCGACGGGCAGGTCGGCCGGCTTGGTCCCCTTCAGGATCTTGTCGACGTAAGTGGCGGCGCGGTGGTATGCGTCGGCAACGCTCGCACCATAGGCTATGAGTCCGCCAGCGGCCACAAAAGTTCTAACCGAATAGATTGCGGGCAGCCGGTTCCTCGCCGCGAGGTCAACGATCTGGGTTTGGTGGCGAGCGATCGAAGCAGAAACGAGGACGACGAGGGCGTCGGCGTGGCCTTGAACTGCGCTTTGGAAGGCGGTGTCGACATCATTGGCATCTCGCACCCCAAGGCTGAGGGCCTGGAACCCCAATGACTGGGCGTTGCTGGCAAGCCCGTTGAACGCCAGACTCATGCCCGGGTCGCTTGCGCTCCAGAGACCAGCGACGGTGGAGAGTGTCGGGACGACCTCCCTTATCAGATCCAGGCCCTTGCCGGCTACGGGCGTCGCGAGCACACTCGTCCCGGTCATGTTCCCGCCGGGCCGGGCGAGGCTGTTGACCAGCCCGACCCCGACGGGATCGCCGGCGGCCGCAAAGACGATCGGGATCGAGCTGGTCGCCGGCTTGGCGGCCTGGACCGCTGGCCCTGGCCCGGCCGCGACGAGGACGTCGACTTTTAGATCGACCAGCTCGGCTGCCAGGGCGGGGAGACGCTCCACGTTTCCTTCGGCCCAGCGGTACTCGATCGCGATGGTCTGGCCATCGACGTAGCCTAGCTCACGCAGGCCTTGCTGGAACGCCTCGACGTTGGGCGAAGGCTCCCCGGAGCCAGGCGAGAGGAACCCGATACGGGGGATCTTCTTTGGAGACGCTGGAGACGGCAAGATCCCGCAGGCAGCGAGCAGTTCCAGGCCGGCGACGGACAGAGCCAGTCCGCCCACGCGTCGCACGAAGTCGCGGCGGCCCAATCTTGCGGAGGACTCGGCCATCTGAACCCCGTCTCGGCTCAGGACCACAGCGACTCCGGCTCCAACCGCAAGTCGGGGAATGGAGGCAGTGAGGCGGCCTCCGAGCCAGAGGCGCGCGCGGCCAGCTCGTACTGGTTACCCACCAACTGGTACGCGTCGACCGTGCGCGTCTCGTGATCGACGATCCAGTAGTACGGCACTCCGTAGCGCGCGTAGAGCCGGAGCTTTCTGACCCGGTCGATGCTCGAAGTCGACGGCGAGAGGACCTCCACCACCAGGGTCGGGGCGCCCTCGATGCCGCGCCGGCTGATCCGTTCGAGGCGGGTCGTGTCGACGAAGACCAGATCCGGCTGGACGATCGTGGTGTCGTCCAGGATGCAGTCGATCGGCGCGTAATACAGCTTGCCCAGCCGGCGCGACTTGACGTGGTGCCGGAGGACGTCGTTGAAGTTGCCGCTGGTCTCCTGGTGGTCGGGAGTCGGCGCGGGCGTCACCGACAGCTCGCCCTCGTGGATCTCGTAGCGTCGGCCGTCGTCTGGCAGCAGCAGATAGTCTTCGTACGTGAGAATGACGCGTTGACCGTGCATCGCTTCATGGCCCCCAATCCGCCTCTATTATGCCCCGCGCAGCGTCAACCTCATGGAGTCGGACGCGCCTCACGGTCGCGCTACTGAGTCGGGACCAGTGGAGGGGGCCGCTCCCTCACTCTCGCGGTACTGAGGCGAGCCCGGCCCGCACCTTCTCGGCGGTGATCGGCAGGTCACCGACGACTACCCCGACCGCGTCCAGCACGGCCGCCGCGATCGCTGGGGCGAGCGCGCTGCTGCTGGCCTCGCCGATCGCCTTGCCGCCGTACGGGGCCGGGCCGCGCCCGCCGGGGATGTGGAGCGTCTCGAATGGCGGCGCGTCCCCGACCGTCGGCAGCTTGTACTCGCCCAGGCTCAGCGTCCCCACCCGCCCGTCGTCCGCGCCGATCGCGACCTCTTCCATCAGGGCGAAGCCAAGCGCCTGGATCGCTCCGCCCTCGATCTGGCCGTCGTGCGCGATCGGGTTGATCACCGTCCCGACATCGTGGACGCTGACCAGCCGCCGCACCCGCACTTGGCCCGTCTCGGGGTCCACCTCGACCTCTGCCGCCTGGGCCGCAAACGAGTTCTCGGGGTAGCGCTCGTCGGTGTCGTAGACACCCCGCGCCTCGATCGGCTCGCCCAACCGAGTCAGAGCCTCCTCGATCGGGACGGCCTCTTCGTCGAACCGGTCGCGCGGCCCCACCTTGCCGTCCTTCAGCAGAACGTCAGACTCGGGCCAGCCATACAGCTCGGCTGCGAGCTGGGTTAGCTGCTGCGCGGCGGAGGCGGCCGCCTGATAGGCGGCCTGGCCGGCGACGTGTGTGACCCGGCTCCCGCCGGCGCCGCTGTCGTCCTCGGCCTCGTCGGTGCCGCCGATCCGCACTCTGACCCGGCTTGGGTCGAGGCCCAGCTCTTCGGCCGCGACCTGCTGCATCATGGTGTGCGCGCCGGTGCCCGTGTCGAACAGCCCGGTCAGCAGCTCGGCGGACCCGTCGGTCTCGAGCCAGAGGATGGCCGTGGAGTGGCCCGTTCCGATGCCGCGCTCGGACACGGCCAGGCCGCGGCCCACGTTCGGCTCGCGCCTGGCGCCCCAGCCGACAGCCTCGGCCGCTCGGTCGATCACGATGCTCGCGGTAGGGTGGGTCCAGCGGCCGCCGGCTGGCTGCTCCTCGCCCTCGGCGAGCAGGTTGCGCCGCCTGAGCTCGAGCGGGTCGATGCCCAACCGGCGGGCCACGACGTCGAGGTGAAGCTCTCGCGCGAAGACCGCCTGGGGCTCGCCCGGGGCCCGCATGTGCCCGCGGGGGACCGTGTTCGTGTAGGCGACTCGCCCCTCCAGGCGGACGTTCGGGATCCGATATGGCCCGGCGATCCTGGCTATCCCGCCGACGATGTGCGTCGGGGCTGGCTTGAAGGCCGCGTAGGCGCCACCGTCCAGCACCATTTCGGCCTCGAGCGCGGTGAGGGTCCCGTCGCGCCGCGCGCCCGCCCGAAGGCGGATCCGCGCGGCATGCCGCGGGTTGCCGGCCATGAGCTCCTCGACGTAGCTCATAACCATCCGGACAGGCCGACCACAGGCCCGCGAAAGAAGCGCCGCTATGGGCGCCACCATCAAGCTGCCCTTGCCCCCAAAGTCGCCCCCGATGGCGGCCGGATGGACCCGCACGGACTCGGCGCGCACGTCCAGGGCAGCGGCAAGCTGACCGCGCGCCGCGAACGGCGTCTTGTTGCTCAGCCACATGTCGATCGAGCCGTCGGGCTGAGCCTGGGCCAGGACGGCATGTGGCTCCAGGTAGCCCTGATGGACCGGCGGCGTGGAGTACGTCCCCTCGACGATAACGTCGGCCTCGGCAAAGCCGGCTTCGACGTCGCCTGTGGCCCGAGACCAAATGCCTTGCAGGTTGGCGGGAGCGTCCGCCGGGCGGTCGCTCGACAGCCCGACGTACTCGGCCAGGCGAGGATGGAGGACCGTGGCCTCGGGTGTCAGCGCCTCGGCTGGATCGAAGACCGGAGGCAGCTCCTCGTATTCGACCTCGATCAGCTCGAGCGCGGCCTCCGCCACGTCGAGCGACTCGGCCGCCACGGCGGCCACCGGCTGGCCGATGAAGAGAACTCGGTCCAGGGCCAGGATTGGGAAGTCACGCAGCCGGCGGCCGACCAACCGCCCGGGGTCGGGAAGGTCGTGGGCAGTCAGCACGGCGTGCACGCCCGGCAGCGCCCTGGCCTGGCCGGCCTCGATCGAGATGACGCGGGCGTGCGCGACCGGGCTGCGAAGCACTTGTCCCCAGACCGTGCCGGGCAGTGCCACGTCGGCCGTGTATTCGGCTCGACCCGAAACCTTGGCTGGCCCATCCGTGCGCGCAATGGGCCGCCCGACGACTTGCAGCTCCAGCATGGGCGCTATGGTTGCACCCCACAGCAGGATTTAGCAAGCAAGCCTTGACAAACCCGCCTGCCGTCATGAAGATACGATCATCATACCAACCCCTCCACTCGATGCCAGGCAGGTCGGGTGACTGACTGGCCAAGGCATGAAAGGTCCGAGCAGATGCTCCAGACTGACGCTCCGGTCCCACCGCGTAGCATTCGATCCCGACGCGAGCTGCTTCGACTCGTGGCGCTCGCCGCCGGCGCGTCGCTAGCCGCGGCCTGTGGCGCTCCCGCCGCCCAGCTGGCCAAGCCGACCGCGGCGCCCGCCGGCGCCGCGGCTCCGCCCATAGCCGCTCCACCGCCGACGACCGCCCCGACTCCGCAAAGCGGAGCCAAGCCCGCGGCCGGCGCCGACATGCCTGCTATCGAGGCGGCCGCCAAGCGGGAAGGCACGGTTGTGGTCTATTCCTCGTTCAACCTCGACGAGTTCGACAAGATCTATCCCGTCTTCGAGAAGCGCTATCCAGAGATCAAGGTCGACCACGTCCGCGCCACCAGCGAGCAGCTCGTCCAGCGCCTCGTCACCGAAGCCAAGGGTGGCAAGACCCTGGCGGACGTACTCGAGACCGGCAGCTTCGACGTGTTCAACGCCATCAGCCAGAACCTCCTCGAGCCGTGGCAGGCGCCCAACGCGGCCGCTTTCCCGGATTCGCTCAAGGACCCCCAGGGCATCTGGGTCTCAACTCGGCAGAACGTAGACGTGATCGGCTGGAACACCGACCTGGTCAAGCCGGGCGAGGAGCCGAAGAGCTACGACGAGATGGCCGATCCGAAGTGGAAGGGCAAGATCCTGATGGAGCCGGACGACCTCGAGATGTTCGCCGCACTCGTGGACGGCAAGTTCGGCGGCAATTTTGACAGGGCGGTCGAGTGGCTAAGGAAGATCGCCGCCAACGAGCCCGAGTTCCACAAGGGCCACACTGAGACGACCGAGCTGCTGGCGGCCGGCCAGGGCGCGGTGTTCCTGGGCGTGTACGGCCATCGGATCGAGCTGCTCAAGAAGAAGAAGGCCCCGCTGGACTGGATGAAGACCGAGGGCACCCAACTCCTTGCCGTTGGTGGGGTGATCCGGGGTGCCCCGCACCCGAACGCCGCCAGGGTCTTCCTCAACTGGCTGCTTGGCGAGGAGGGCCAGCAGGCGATCTCGGACGTCGGCCGCATCCCGTCGCGCCCCGGCGTCAAACTGGAGGCGCCGCTGCTGCCAGAGGGCACCAAGTGGTACCCGGCCCGACCCGAGCTGGCCAGGGACTATGAGAAGCTGAGCAAGGTTTGGACCGAGACGTTTGGGCTAAGGTAGCGCCTGTCGTCCTCCGCCAGCTCGCCCCCACCCCGGCTTGGGGGAGGGCCGGGCAAGGGGGCCTGACAGCGTGAGGCGAACCCAGGACTAAAGCGAGACCAAGTTAGATGGCCACCATCGCACTGCCAGGCCAGCCCGCAGGTTGGCCGGCACGCTGGCTCGAGCCTGGCCGACTGATCCCCCTCTGCGCCGCGGCGCTGCTGCTCTACCTGACGATTGTGCCCCTCACGATGCTCGTGTACGGCAGCTTCCGCGTCGAGGGCCAGGAGGGGTTGACGGTGGTCAACTACATCACCGCGTACTCGCAGGGGCGGACCTACCGCCTGCTGTTCAACTCGTTCGTCTACGCGACCGGGACCGCCCTGCTCGCCTTCGCGCTTGGGACCAGCCTGGCCTGGATCGTGGAGCGGACCAATACGCCCTTGCGCAACTGGTTCTACGGGCTCAGCCTGGTGCCGATCATCGTGCCAGGGGTGCTGGGCACCATCGCCTGGATCTTCCTACTCAGCCCCAAGATCGGCTGGATCAACACTGGCCTGAAGGCGATCCTCGGACTGGACGACGCGCCATTCAACGTCTTCTCGATCGGCGGGATGATCTGGGTGGAGGGCCTTCACCTGTCCCCGCTGGTGTTCTTGACGATGGTGGCTGCGTTCAAGAGCATGGACCCCGCTCTCGAGGAGTCGGCGATGATGTCCGGCGCGAGCACGCCCTCGACGCTGAGGCGCGTCACACTCAAGCTGCTGCTGCCGGCGGCGGCCTCTGGGCTGCTGATCATGTTCGTTCGCGGGCTGGAGGCCTTCGAGGTGCCGGCTCTGATCGGCATTCCCGGTCGAGTGCCCGTCTTCACGAGCGAGATCTATCTCTCCCTGCGGGCCTTCCCGCCGGAATTTGGAGTCGCCGGGGCGCTCGCGATGGGGCTCATGGCCATCAGCGCCGCCGGCGTCTACCTCTACCACCGCATGATCAATCGGGCCGGCGATGCCTACAGCACGGTGACCGGCAAGGCGTTTCGGCCGCGGGTCCTGGACCTGGGTCGCTGGCGTTACGCGACGGCCGCGTTCCTGGTGGTCTATGGTCTGGTGATCGTCGGCCTGCCATTCTTCATCTTGCTCTGGTCGTCGCTGCTGCCCTTCTACCAGACGCCCAGCCTCAAGGGTCTGGGGTTCTTCACGACCGAGAACTACACATTCGTCTTGACCTATCCGCGGGCCCAGCTCGCGGCCCGGAACAGCCTGGTGCTCGCCGCCGGGGCCGCAACCGGGGTTAGCGCGCTGACCGCCGTGATCGCCTGGATCACCGTCAAGACCAGGTTACCAGGCCGGGCGGCCCTGGATCTGCTAGCCTTCCTGCCGATCGGGATCCCGGGCCTGGTGCTAGGGGTCAGCATGATCTGGCTCTACCTGACCTTTCCGCTCCCGATCTATGGCACGATCTGGGTGTTGATCATCGCCTACGTGACCAAGTACCTGCCCTACGGCATGCGCACAAACAGCAGCGCCATGGTCCAGATCCACCGTGAGTTGGAGGAGGCCGGGCAGACGTCCGGAGCCGCATGGTGGGCTACGTTCATCCGAGTCACGCTCCCGCTCCTGCGGCCCGGCTTCATGGCCGGCTGGATCTTCATCTTCGTAGTATCAATCCGCGAGCTCAGCGCGTCCGTGCTGCTGGCGACCAGCGAGAGCACGGTCCTGTCGTTGCTGATCTTCGACCTGTTCGAGAGTGGCAAACAGACCGCGGTCGCCGCTATGGGCGTCATGCTGATCCTGTCTCTGGTGGTCGTGGTGGCCGTCGTCAGCAAGGTCAGCGGCCAGTTCGGGCTTAGATCGTGAGGGAAAGAGATGGCTGACGGCTCCAACGGACGCTCGCTGGCGGTCGAAGACCTGGTCAAGGTCTACCCGGATCGCCGCGAGCCGGTCCGAGCGGTTGACGGCGTGACTTTCGAGGTAGAGGACGGGCAGTTCTACACGTTGCTGGGGCCTTCGGGGTGCGGCAAGACCACGACCCTGCGCTGCGTTGCCGGCCTCGAGCGGACCGATCGGGGACGAGTGATCGTGGATGGCGAGGTCGTCTCGGCGGACCGGCCGCGTGTCTTCGTGCCACCGCACAAGCGAAACATTGGCATGGTCTTCCAGAGCTACGCGATCTGGCCGCACATGACGGTCTTCGAGAACGTGGCCTTTCCGCTGCGGGTCACTCGGACCGGCCTTTCCCGAGCCCAGCTCAGGAGCCGGGTCGAGGAAGCGTTGGCGATGGTCCAGCTCGGCGGCTACGACGCTCGGATGGCCACCCAGCTATCCGGCGGACAGCAACAGCGTCTCGCCCTGGCTCGCGCGCTGGTCCGGCAGCCCAGGGTACTTCTGCTCGACGAGCCACTCTCCAACCTGGACGCCAAGCTGCGCGAGGAGCTGCGCGTCGAGCTGCGCAACCTCCAGCGGCGGCTCCGGATCACTACCCTCTACGTCACTCATGACCAGATCGAGGCGCTGAGCATGTCGAACCGGATCGCGGTGATGGCGAGCGGCAAGATCGAGCAAGAGGGTGCCCCCCGCGAGATCTACCAGCGCCCGGCCACCCAGTTCGTGGCCAACTTCGTCGGCAGCACAAACTTGCTGGAAGCCGGCGTGCGAGGCCCTGGCAGCGGGGCAGCGATGTGCCTGGAGACCGCGATCGGCCAGGCCCAGGCGAGCTGTCCGGTTGGAGTGACGGCCGGCGAGAGGGTGACCCTTTCGATACGTCCCGAGAACATCCGCGTCCACACCGCCGAGCCGGCCGGCGGCAACGTCTTCCCTGGCGTGGTCGAGCAGCTGATGTTCCTCGGCGAGTACCTCGACTGTCGGATCCGAGTTGGCGCGACGCTGCTCTTGAGTCGCCAGCACCCGACCGCCCAGATACGCAACGGCGACCAGGTCTACGTCGAACTGCCCGTCGAGCTGTGCGCGGTGCTGTCAGACACGCACGGCATCTCCTCGAGCGCCTACCTAGGGGAGGAGCAGGAGCGCGCTGTCGCTCCGTAGCGCCGCTGAGAACTTGCCTTAGCGCGGGGTGCGACCCCGGTGGACAAAGAAGGCGAGCCCCCGTGCTACTTCTCGTCCTCGAGCATCGAGCGGACCTGTTCGCGCAGTTCTGGGGTCTTCTGGTGGCCGTGACTCGCCACGGCGTGCTGGACAGCTACTTCGAGGACCTCTTCCTCGGTACCCGCGATAGTCAGGCTACAGCTGCGCTCGCTCGGGAAGCGGCGACAATCGGCGACTTTTCGGGTTGCCATCGGGACCTCCTGTGACGGTTACGCAGCCATTGTAGCTCGCGGCCGCGCCGGCGCCAGTCCTAATCCCGCCCGCCCGGCGCCCCCTCTCTGCCTCGTTCTCGTGCGCCAGTCCGGCTCTTCTTGGTGCGCCGCGTTGCCCTCAGCGCTCTCGTCGCTGCCTCGTCCACCTCCAGGCCAGCTCCATCGGGCCCGGCCCGGCGCAGCGCAACGCCGTAATCCGCCCTGGCCGCCTGGCGGGTGACGTAGCCGTCCACGACGTCGTCAAGGACGCGCTGTGGGTCGCGCCGATGCGGATCTCCGTAGCCGCCACCGCCCGGCGTCTCGAGGCGAATCCGAGCCCCCCGAGAGACCGGCAGGTCTGCAAAACGCGTCGGCAGCTCGCGTTGCGCGGGCGTGTCGCCGAACGCCAGGCAGCGCCCACTCCGGCTGGGCCGCCCGCCATCTTTGCCGCTCGGCGCGATGACGTGCTTGGTGGAGCGGATGGAGAAACGCGCCTCATCGGCTAGCAGCTCGTACTCGCGGGCAAAGCCGAGCCCGCCGCGAAACTCGCCGGCGCCACCGCTGTCTGGAATCAGCTCGAAGCGCCCCAAGCGGACAGGGTATTCCGACTCCACGATCTCGACGGGCGCGATCTTGCAGTTCGTGTGGTGAACTGTCGTACCCGAGGTCCCGTCCAGTCCAAGCCGGCCTCCCGATCCGCCGCCAAACAGCTCGTACAGCAGATAGCTGCTGCCGTCAGTCGGGCGCCTGCCGCCGAAGAAGATCGAACGACTCCCGGCCCCGTCGGCGAGCTTGCGGTCCGGCACGAGCGTGCCCAAGGCATCGAACACGGCTTCGGCCAGCGCGTGCATCGTGGGGTTGTAAGTGTTGACTGGAGCCGGGAACCGCGGGTCTACGACGCTGCCCGGGCGGGTCTCCAGCTCGACGGTCCTCAGCAGGCCGTCGTTGATCGGCAGATGCGGATCGACCAGGGTGATCAGGCAGAAGGCGCAGGCGGCTCGGACGAGCGGCGGGCGGACGTTGGCCGGGCCAACGGTCTGATCGGCGCAGCGCGTGAAGTCGAACCGGATCCGGTCCCCCCGCTTATACGCGCGGACGTGCACGCGGACCGGCTTCCCCAGCTCGACGCCGTCGTCGTCCACCCAACGTTCCGCTTCGACCTCGCCGTCCCGCCAGGCCGCGATCGCGGCTCGGAGCCTGGCCTCGCTCCTGGCGTAGAGCTGGGGGAACGTGGACAGTACCGTGTCTGGGCCAAGCTTCCGCATCGCTTCCTGCAGCCGCCGCTCGCCGAGGCGACAGGCGCCGACCTGGCCATGGATATCGCCCAGGACTACGTCTGGCGTCCGGCTGTTGGCCGCGATGATGCGGTCGAGATCCTCATTGCGGGCGCCAGCGCTGTAGTAGCGCACGGCCGGCAGGTGGAGGCCCTCGTTGAATGTCTCGCGGGCCTGGCCGGAGCAGCTACCGGGAACGGGGCCGCCGATGTCGCTCTTGTGGGCCATGCTGCTGCTGAAGCCCACCAGTCTGTCCTCGAAGAACACGGGCGCGATAATCGCCATGTCCGGGGCATGCGGCACCCCGCCCTCGTAGGGGTGGTTGACCATGAATGCGTCACCTGCCCGGATCGTCTCGCGTGGATAGGCTCGCAAGACGCTGGCCAGGGCGGCCGGGAAGGCGCCCATGTGCAGCGGTAGGACGACGTGCTGGGCAGCCAGCTGGCCATCCACGTCTAGAAGCGCACAGCTGGCATCCTGCGACTCGCGGATCACGGTTGAGTACCCGGTCCGGAACAGCCCGTTCTGCATTTCCTGGACGATGCCCCCGAGCGTTGCGCTGACGACCTCCTGCACGATGGGATCTACAGCGGATCCCTCCGGCCGCTGGGCGGAGCGCACAAGTGGGGCCGCCGCTACGGCGTCCCGCATAGCAGCCGGCTCTGGCGCTGCCACGGTCTCGCAGGGGCGCACCCGTGTGTGCGCCCCGCCAGCTTCCGTCGTCTCTTTGATCAGCAGATTGCCGAGGTCGTCGACGACCACCTCCTGGCCCGGCAGCACCAGCGTGGTCGAGTCGAGCTGGTCGACGATCGCCGGCCCCTGAAAGTGGTGGCCCGCTCCGAGACGGTCTCGAGCGTACACGGCGCAGCTGGTGTGCCCACCACCCAGCTCGCCGAGGTAAACCGTCCGTTCGCCCACCAGCGCCGCCTCTATCGGCCGAGCCGCTGGGGGGCAGCGCGGCAGCTCGAACGG
>DASPXK010000047.1:0-3430 GCA_035637315.1 Chloroflexota bacterium | reverse complement strand
GTTTGGAGCTTCCAGACAGCATCCCGGCCGGCCAGTCGATTGAAGGCTACCTGTTCCCGGACACCTACGACATCGCTAAGGACGCCGACGCCCGGAAGCTGGCACAGATGATGGTCCGGCAGTTCGACCGAAAGCTGAACCCGCAGCTTCGCCAGCGGGCCGCCAGCAATGGCCTGTCCGTCCATCAGGTCGTCACGCTCGCATCGATCGTCGAACGCGAGGCCGCGAGGCCGGCCGAGCAACCCATCATCGCCAGCGTCTACCTCAACCGACTGAACAACAATATGCCTCTCCAGGCTGATCCAACGATCCAGTTCGCGGTCGCCACGGCCGATCCGGCCAGGGCTCTGGAGATCGGTTTCTGGAAACGGGAGCTCACCAGAGACGACCTCCAGGTGTCGTCAGCGTATAACACCTACCTCGTCCACGGCCTTCCACCCGGGCCGATTTGCAGCCCGGGCCTCGACGCGGTGGAAGCGGTGCTAAATCCGAGCCAGACCGACTACTACTACTTCGTCGCCCGAGGCGACGGCAGCCATGCCTTTGCTCGAACCGAGGCCGAGCACCGCGCGAACGTCGAGCGGCATCAGGCCAGCCAGTGAGCGGAGACTCCGGACCTCGGACTGAGCAAGGTCGCATCGCCGCTTACTACCAGCGCCGCGCGGCGGCTGGTCTCGGGCAGCGCTACAGCCTCTCCAACCGCGGCAACCTGTACCGCGTCCAGCGACTCGAGCGCGACCTGCTAGACATCCTGGCGCGCCACGGCTTCGCCGACCTGTCACGCCGAAGCATACTGGACGTCGGCTGCGGCGACGGCTGGTTCCTCCGGCGGCTGATGGCCTGGGGCGCCGAGCGCGAGCTCCTGTCCGGTGTGGACTTGCTGCCCGAGCGGATCGCCGCGGCCCAGCACGCCGAGCCTGATCTTGACCTGCGCTGTGCCGACGCCGGCGAACTCCCCTACGCGGATGAGACGTTCAACCTGGTATTTCAACTGACGGTCCTGTCGTCGATCCTCGACGACGATCTGCAGCGGGCGGTGGCCATGGAGATCGCGCGGGTCCTGAAGCGCGGCGGCGCGGCAGTATCATATGACTTCCACATCGCCCGCGACCGACGAAATACCCGGCCCGTTCGAAGGAGTGACCTGGCCGCCCTTTTCCCGGGCTTCCAGATGGACGCTCGGCGAGTGACGCTGGTCCCCCCACTGGCGCGAGCCCTGGCCGGGCGGTGCTGGCTGGCGTGCGAGCTGCTCGAGACGATCCCGTTACTCAGGACCCATGAACTGGCGGTGCTCACAAAGCCATGAGCCTCTCGATCTCCCGGGCGACCCGATGATCGCCGAGCGGCTCGCGCTGGATGGCGGCCAGCCTGTACGAGCCGATTGGCTGCCCTTTCATCGGCCCACGATCGAGGACGACGACGTATCCGAAGTTGTCGAGACGCTGCGCAGCGGGTGGCTGACGACTGGTCCGCGCTGCAAGCGGTTCGAAGAGGAGGTATGCAGCTACCTGGGCACCAAGCACGCCCTGGCTCTCAACTCGGGCACGGCCGCGCTGCATCTGGCGCTCGAGGCGATCGGGTTGGAGCCCGGCGACGAGGTCATCATTCCGACCTATACGTTCGCGGCGACCGGCGAGGCGGTGCTCTACTTCGACGCCCGGCCGGTTCTCGTGGACGTGGACCAGCGGACCTTGAATCTCGATCCACACGCGGTCGCGGCCGCCGTCACTGAGCGAACGCGCGCTATTGTCTCGGTCGACATCGGCGGACTGCCGTGCGACTACGACCCGCTGGTAGGTCTGGCTCGGGAGGGCGGCCTGGCTTTGATCGACGACGCCGCACACGCGATTCCGGCCCGCTACCACGGACGCATGATTGGGACGATCGCCGATCTGACCGCGCTCAGCTTTTACGCCACCAAGCCTCTGTCGACGGGCGAGGGCGGCATGCTGCTGACCGACAACCCCGACTACGCCGAGCGCGCCGCGATCATGAGCCTGCATGGCATCAGCCACGACGCCTGGAAGCGCTACACGGCCGAGGGAAACTGGTACTACGAGATCGTCGCACCCGGATTCAAGTACAACATGACCGACGTCGCCGCCGCCCTGGGCCTGCGCCAGCTCGCGAAGCAGGACCGCCTGCTGGCTGCTCGAATGGCGATCGCGGCTCGCTACGACGCGGCTTTCGCCGCCGCGCCGGAGCTAGAGGTCCCGTTCGTGCCGGACGGGATAGAGACGTCCTGGCACCTGTACGTCCTGCGGCTGAATCTGGACCGTCTCGCCACCGACCGCGCCCAGATCGCCAGGGCGCTGGCCGCTGAGAACATCGGCGTCAGCGTCCACTTTATCCCGCTGCACTGCCACCCCTGGTATCGGGAACGCTACGGGTTCGCGCCCGAGTCGTTTCCAACCGCGTTCCACGAGTACCAGCGGGTCCTGTCACTGCCGATCTTCCCCGCCATGACTGACGGCGATGTCGACGACGTCATCGCGGCCGTCGGAAAAGTGATCCGGCACTACCGCCGGTCGTAGGTGGTGGGCGGCAGGTGACCAAGCGCCTGCTCGACGCGGTGCTGGCCGCGCTGGGACTGGCCGTTCTGGCGCCAGCACTGGCGGCGATCGCGGCCGCGATCCGGCTCGACTCGCCAGGCCCGGTCGTCTACGCGGCCCAACGGGTCGGGCGGGGCGGCCGCGAGTTCCCAATGTATAAATTCCGGACGATGCGGATCGACCAGTCGGGCCGGGGCCCGCGGATCACGCCTCGAGGCGACCAGCGCATCACCCGCGTCGGCCGCGTCTTGCGCCGCACCAAGCTCGACGAGCTGCCACAGCTCTGGAACGTCCTACGGGGCGATATGAGCCTGGTCGGCCCGCGCCCGGAAGACCCGCACTACGTCGCGCTTTACAGCCCGGACCAGCGACGAGTCCTGCAGGCGCGGCCTGGCATCACCAGCCTGGCGTCGGTCCGATTTCGAGACGAGGAGCGGCTGCTGGTCGGCTCGGACTGGGAGCGGACTTACGTGAACCAGGTCATGCCCGCCAAACTGGCGATCGACCTGGATTATGTCGATCACTGGTCACTTTGGCTGGACGCCCGCGTCGTCTGGGCCACGGCAAAGTCGCTGGTGCGAGGAATGAGGAATGAGGAACGAGGAATGAGGAATGAGGAATGAGGAATGAGAGGAATCCCTTCCTCCTGGGTGCGCGCTAGCGGCGTGCGTGGTCTGTCGCTGTCCGCGCACCCGTTTCCCGCGCTCATTCCTCTTGCCTCAGTCCTCGTTACTCGCTTCGAGCCCTGGGTCGTCGTACCATGTGCGCTCGTCCTGCTGCTGTATCCGAACCCACTCATCGTCCCGGCCGCGATCATCGGACTACTGCCCAGCGCCGTGCGCTGGCTGGCTACTGGGCGGCCATGGCCTCGAAGCGCG
>DASPXK010000046.1:0-18165 GCA_035637315.1 Chloroflexota bacterium | reverse complement strand
GGGGACAAGTTCTCGGCGATCGTGGGTACGCCCTGGGGGCCGATCCTTTATACGGCGGGTCCCGTAAAGGTGGCCAACGAGCTGGTCGGGGTTATCGCCGTTGGGACGCCGATGGACAAGGTGGCGTCTCGCCTCAGCCAGGAGGCCCTCGCTGGGCTCACGTTGTATGGGCCGGACGGCTCTGTTGTGGCTTCCACCCTGCCCGGTGCCGGGCGGGTCCTGAGCGTGGAGCCCGAGCTCTACCAACGTTTGGCCAGCACCGACACCGAGGTCAGCCAGAGGAGGGTGAGCCTGGGCGCCAGCCGCTACCAGGAGATGCTCGGTATGCTGGAAGTTCGCAACGAGCCGGCCCTGCTCATGGGGGTAAGCCAGTCGATCAGCCTGATCATCGACAAGGGGACTCAGGCGCGTAACGAAATGATCGCGCTTTTCAGCACAGTCGTGTTCGCGGTGCTCGTCACGGGGCTCGGCGTGGCCAGGCGGCTGACCCGCCCGATCATGCTTCTGGCCGACGCGTGCCGAGCACTGGCCAAGGGCGACTTGTCACGAGAGGTGCCCGTTATAAGCAGCGACGAGACCGGCGTGCTTATGGTGACTTTCAACAGGACGCTGCACGGGCTTCGCGAGCGCGACCGAGCCAAAGACGCGTTCGGCCGATACATGAGCCCAGAACTGTACGAGGCGATCCAGACCGGCGAGTTGACGCTCGGTGGCGAACAACGCGAGATCACGCTCCTGCTGTCCGACATTCGCTCATACACGACGATTTCAGAGGGCATGGACCCCCATGACCTGGTGAGTCTGCTCAACCGCTACTTCGAAACCCAGGTGGCCGCGATCCAGCGTTACGGCGGCACGGTAGACAAGTTCATGGGCGACGCGATCCTCGCCAAGTTCGGCGCCCCAGTCTGGTACCCGGACCACGCCCGTCGGGCGGTGCTCGCCATGGTCGAGATGCGTGAGGCGCTGGAAGGGTTCAATCGCGAGCTTCAACAGCAGGGCCTAAGCCCGATCAGGATCGGGATCGGGGCCAACACTGGCCCCGTTGTGGTGGGCAACATTGGCTCGACGGCCAGGATGGAGTACACGATCATCGGCGACACGGTAAACGCGACTCAGCGGATCGAGGACCTCTGCAAAGAGCTGAGGTGGGACTTGCTGATCGGCGAGACGACGTACGAACTGGCAAAGGACATCATCGACGTGGGCGAGCCCCACCGCACTACCCTGAGGGGCCGCCAACAGGAATCGTTGGTTTACCCGCTTATCGGTATCAAGCGAGGGGCCGCCTTCGAAGCAGAGATGTCCGCGGTCGCTTCCGAAAGGGGAATGCTGCACGCGGCTGTGAGCGCGACCGTAAACGGGGCCGGCTCCGACCAAACGAGCTAGGAAGCGGCCGTCCGAGACCGCGGCAGCCTCCGAGAGCCCAAGCCGAAGCTCTTGACCCTCGCTTCGGCCCACCTCAGGTCGGAAGCTTTGGAGGCGCGCCACCACCGCGAGCCGACGGCCCTAGGCAGTGACATCGTGACATCGTTCGCGGCCAGCTCTGTCGGTCAAATGTAGTACACTGGCCGGTGAGGCGGTTGCTGAGAAGACGTCTGACCCGAGTGGACGGGAGTCTCGGGGCCGGGAGCGTTGGCGCGGTGGGCGAGTTCAAGCGGTACATCGCCTATGCTGCGATTCTGGTCATCGCGCTGGCGGCCATCGTGTTCGTCACGCATTATGCGGCTCTTGCCACTCTCTTACCCTCAGATCTCACGTTTCATCGCTTCGTCTTCTCCCCTGGTCTCGGGGCGGACTACGGAGCCGGGCATCCCTCATCGCCGATTACCACGGTGATCATCGACCCAGACGCTGACGACGGTGAGCTCAGAGTCGAGCAGTTCGAGCCATCCCGCCAGGTTCGACCGCTCACCCGCCAGGCGATCGAGGAGACCCGCAAAGACGAGGTCATCCGGCAGCGGTCGGGACAAAAGTAACCTGCCAGTCGGCTGACGCCAACCCCAGGTGCGCTCGTATGCGACCGGCGTCCAGGATTGAACGACTGTGCTCGTTGCGGCGCCGGCGCTGTCCAAAGCCGACGACGACACGCGCCAAACTGTCCGCGCGAATGTTCGCCGCGCGATGACGCCAACTTAGCTTGCAGACGTTCGTCCCGAGTATATTCGACTGTTCATCGTGAACTCGTGGGACCGAACCCAGCACCGGGGTTCGCAAACCCGAGTCTTTACCCGTGATGCGGGAGCAGCATGGCCATCAGATTAACGACGGCTCGGGCGAGGCTACTCCAGGCCTACCGGGTACATGCCGCGGTCCTGATCGGCTCGCTCGCCGTGACGGTCATGGCGATGTACTACGTCGCCACGGTAGCTCTGGAGGCTGGCGGCAGAGGCATCTTCCCGTTTCGCTTCGGCACCGACGAGACCGCGGACTACAGCCGAGACGCGTTCATGCTTCGCGTGATCGGGATCATGATCGACCCCAGTTCAGGTGAGGCTCAGGTTGAGGAGCTCGAGGTCTCCAATGCGCAGTCGGCCCTCAAACCCGAGGTCATAGCCGAGGCTCTCAAGGACGAAGCGGCTATGCGCCGGCGGCTCGAGCTTCTGGGAAGGTCAGCGGGTCCGGAGCGAGTGGGGGTGGTTTCCGCGGCGCTCCCCGGCCTTGTCGCGCCGCCGGCCGCACAGATACCGACCACTCCCTCCGCGACCCAGTCTCCCTCCGAGACGCCGGCGACAGGGCCAACCGGGACCTCAGGGCCGCTTGTGCCGGTCGCAGCCCAGGCGCCGGTTTTGATCCCTCCAACCCAGATCCCACCCGAGACGCCGGTGGAGGCGGCCGCAACTACGCCGCCAACGGTAGCGGTCGCCGCCACGCTCCCGCCGACCCGGGTCGCAGCTCAAACAGCGGCGCCGGCGTCGACCGAGGTGGCCGCTACTTCCGTGCCCGCTGAGACGCCTGTCCCGACCGCTCCGCTGCCGCCAGAACCCACCAACCCCCCAAGGCCCACGAACACCCCAAGGCCAACCGCCACGCCCATCCCGGCCACCACCACCGCAGGGCCAACCGCCACGCCAGGGCCCACCGCCACCGCCATCCCAGAAAACGTGATCATCGCCGTAGATGCACCTGCGATAGGCTTTATCGGGGCGTCGAGCATGACTCCGGGCACCGCGGTCACGCGCATTGTGACCGTCCACAACACCGGCACGCTGCCCTTCAACACGTATACGCTGAGCACCAGCCCGAGCGGCGCCGTGACCGCTCTCTGGAGCGACCCGGCCGGCGGGCTGCAGCTCAGGGTGCGGCGAGGTCCGACAGTGATTTATGAGGGAACCATCGCGGTTACCGGGCTGAACCTGGGAGCGACGCTCGGGCCCGGAGGTATCGATGCCCTCGAGATCACCGTCTACCTTCCGACCACCGCGCCCGACTCCATCCAGGGCCTCTCCCAGACCCTCGCGTTCACCTGGACCGCTACGGGAGGCTAGCCGGCTTGCCAGTTGCCTGAGTCGCCGCGCTTCGGTGCGGTGCCCCCGCCTTCGTCGCGCCGCTCAAACGTGTCTGTACCGCGCCCCAGACATTCTGCGATACCTTGCTCTTGGCCGCGGCGCCTGGGCGTTCCTTGTTCCAAAGGCGCGCCATCGCTACCTTGCGGCGCGAAGTTGACAACTCGTCTCCCGGTCTGTAGGATTGGGTCACAATTTCGTGACTTCTTTACGAACCTGCGCCGGTAAGCGCATGTGTAGAACGCTCGTTTCTCAGCAGGAGGTGCACGACACCGGGTGAGCTGATTATCAGGCTGTGGTCGTCCCCACAATCGACCGTCGGGACGACCCGCGCGATCGCGATGGGGGCAGAGATCCGAGGCCCGCTCCGGCCAGCCGGAGGAGTGGTCACCTAAAGGTCCCGGGGAGCCAGTGGTGAAACCGACCATCGAATAGGTGGCCGGTTTTTCTTTTGGGGTGGTCGAGTCTGACCGCAGGGAAAAGGCCGAGACTAGATTCCCGGCCTTCGGGGAAGGGAGTGGCGCAGGCATCAAATAGTGTGGGGCGAGTGATGAGTCGTGCCCGACGGCTCTGAACGGATCCGTCGGTGCGACATATTGCGATCTGGAAAGGAGCAGACAGATGGACGTAGTCGCAGCCCGACTGACGGGCGCCGCCAGTTGGCGGGTTCTCCTGGGTTTGGTTCTCGTCCTCGGCGTGGTAAGTGCTCAGTCGGGGGGCGGGACGTTGGCGTTCTTTACCAGCAGCGCGACGTCGAGCGCCAACACGTTCTCGGCTGGGACCGTGTCGATCAAGCTCTCCAACGACAACACAACCTTCTCGAGCAGCGTCTCCGGTTCGATAGCCGGATCGACGCTCACGCCCGGAGCGCCGGCCTTTCTGGCTGGATTCTTCGTGGTGAAGGACGACGGGACCCTGCCCATCAACTACGCGCTGTCCACCGCTGACGATGGCAGCGTCGGATCGGCCGGGACAGCCCTCGCCAGTGCGCTGAAGGTTGCCCTTGACAAGACGACTGCCGGAACTGCCTGTAATGCGTCGTCAGGATCATCGGGGTCGCAGAGCAACATCGTGGCCGAAACCGATCTGCTCACCCTCGCCATTGGCAGCGTGTCGTCGGGCGCTGTTACGGGTGGGCGCCCACTCGCGGCCAGCGCCGCCGAGCGGCTGTGCTTCTACGTACGGTTTCCGCTGGGCACTGAAGACAACTCTGCCCAAGGTGGGACCGCGAAGTTCAAGTTCACCGTCAACGCAGAGAACCAGTAGGTCGCGATCCGCGACGAGATAACGACCTTCAAGTGAATGTACGTCGTCTGCTCCTGACCGGCGTGCTAGTTGTCGGCGCCCTGAGCGGGTTCGTCCAGGGCGGTACGATCGCCTACTTCACGAGCTCCGCCACGAGCGCCGGCAACCAGTTCACGGCCGGCACGGTCAACCTGGCAGCCGGTGTCGCGACCGGGGACACCCTGACGGTCAGCAACCTGGTGCCTGGCGATAGCTTCAGCGCCCGCCTCACGATCCACAACGGCGGCAACCTGGACCTGAGGTATGCGATGACCACCAGCACCACCGGCAGCAGCGCCCTGGCGAGCGCGCTTCAGCTGACAATACGGACCAAGACTACCAACCCGTGCTCCAGCCTGGATGGGGCCGTGCTCTACGGGCCGGGCAACCTGAACGTGGCGGGCATCGGCAATCCGGCCCAGGGGCCGCAAGCCGGCGACCGCACCCTGGCTGCCGGCACCAGCGAGGACCTGTGCTTCGCAGTCAGCCTGCCGGGCAGCGCGCCGACAAGCCTGCAGGGAACAAGCACATCGGCGACGTTCACGTTTGCCTCCGAGCAGTTGTGAGGTAGCTTGCCGGTCCCGAGGCGAAGGATTACAGCACGTGCCGAATTCGATTCCGTACCCCATCCGCAGCCTCCTTGGAGGGCTCCAGGTGCTTAGCGGCATCGCACTCCTGGTCTTGATCGCGGCGCTCCTGGTTGGCACTGGGCCCGCGCTCTTTGGCTACGAATCATTTGTCGTCTACAGCGGCAGCATGGCCCCTGCTATTCAGGTGGGTGACCTGGCCGTCGTCGCGCCTGTCAAGCCGGACCGGCTCATGGTTGGCGACATCATCACCTATCGGACGGCCCAGCGTCCGGACGTGGTCGTCACCCATCGCCTCGTGGACGTCGGGCTCGGCGAGGAGGGCCGTCTCAGCTTTCAGACGAAGGGCGACGCCAACAACGTCGTGGACCAGGTCGCCGTGGACCAGGGCGCAGTGCTGGGGCGAGTAGCCTACGCCATTCCCAAGATCGGCTACCTGGTCGAGTTCTCCAAGCGGCCCGAGGGCAAGATCCTGCTCATCGGCTTCCCAGGCCTCCTACTAGCGCTAGATGCCCTGCTCGGCACACGCAAACGCCGGAAGGGCCAGGTCAGGCCAGCGCGCAGCGAGGCCGGCGAGCTCGTCGCCCGCGGCCGGCTTGCGCTCGACAACGGTGGGATCAACGCTGCCCTCGCGCTCTTCGATCGAGCGATCGCGTCGGACCCGCATTTGGATGAGGCCTGGCTGCTCAAGGCCGAATGCTTGCCTGAGGGCCAGGAGCAGTTGGCGTGTCTTCGGGCCGGCCTCACCGTCAACCCGGCTTCAACCAGGCTGAGGGACGCGGTCGAGCGTGCGTCCGTCTCGACGCGTGTGGGCTAGAGCCCTGGCAGGACGAGGGTCGAAAACCCGGCGGCTCGGGCGGCCCACAGGACTCGCAGCCATTGCGGGGTGCTCAGTTGCGAAAATGAACGCATCCGCCTCGCTAAGACGCGCGGCCCAGCTAATGCGAGCAAAGACGGTCGCGACGATCCTCCTGGCCGCCATTCTATTCTTGGCTGGCCGAACGGCCGGCGGCACGATCGCCTACTTCACCTCCACTCAGAACGTGGCCGGCAACACGCTCGGCGCGGCCAGCGCCTTCGCGCCGAGCGGCCTGGCCGCCGCGCTCGCCAGCGGTGGGTCCGTGGCCCTATCCTGGACGGCTCCAGCCGGTGGCTGGGCGACCGGCTATAGGGTCTTTCGCGCAACCACCAGCGGTGGCTACGACTTCAACGCGCCGTTGAGCTCAGGCAGCTGCGCGGCGCCGGTGTCCGGCACTAGCTGCACCGACACTCCAGGCGGCGGCGGGACCTTCTTCTACGTGGTGCGCGCGATCAGCGGGCGGGGCGGCTCGGCCGTCAGCTCGAATGAGGCCTCGATCGTCATCGGCGTCGTCGTGATCACTCCAAGCGCCCCGGTCTCCACCACCGCGGCGACCTACGATATCTCCGGTACTGCGCCCTCCAACACCTGCGTGCGGGTGTACAGCGATGCCAATAATGACGGCGTCATAAACGGCACGGACGCGGTGGTGAGCTCGGTCCAGTTGAGCGGGGGCCTTAGCGGTTGGTCAGCAAACGTCCCTCTGGCATTGCCGGGCGCGACGCCGAGCATCAACAATTTCCTGGTTACCGCGACGAGCGTGAGCAGCTTCAACCCGGGTTGCACCAGCTTCGGCGGGGCTGAGAGCACCCCAGCTGACGTGCCCACGATCACCCGGGTGAGTAGTACGAACGCGACCACAATCGGTCAAGCGACCTCTCGTCAGGCTAGCGACACCAGCGTCGACATAACAGCGGCCTTCACGGGCGACGGCAACGCCAACAACAGCGCCACTTACGCCGTGGCCTGCATCGTCGGAAGCGGGTGTACGGGCACCTTCGGACCAGAAACAAGCATGGCTCGTGGGACCGGCCAGTTCACCGCCACGGCCGGGGGGCTGACCACCGGAAACACGTATCGGTTTCGTGTGACGTATACGGACCCCGACGGCGTCGTGGGGGACAACCCGCAATTCACGACGACCATCCTCAACCTCGGCGGCTTTGGCGCCACCGCCATCACTATTAACAGCCTTACTCCGAATCCTTTCGCTCCTGCGGCGCAGCAGGTCCTGACGGTCGCGTACGACCCAGGCAGTGCGTCAAAGGATACCGTGGTCGAAGCCCTGACCAACTCAGGAACGCTCGTCAAGACCGTCGCCGCCTGCGCGGCGCGTGCCAAAGCTCAGACCGCGACCTGGGATGGCTCGAACAACTCGAACGCCCAGCAGCCGAATGGAGACTACACCCTACGAATCGGGAGATTTACGTCCACGGACGGCTCGTGCAGTGGTGCAAACGCCGGCCAGACGAGCGCGACGGTCGAGATCAGCAACCCCCAGTCAATTGTCATGTTCCCCTCGCCGTCGACGGTCACCATCACGGCCGGAACGTGTACGGGGGTGCACGCAACGATTTACAACAGCCGGAACCAGCCGGTGGCTGCGGGCGCTGGTCTGGTTGTGAACTGGTCCTTCACTTCATCTCCCGCGGGCCAGCCTGGATCGTTCACAACTTCGAACTCCCCATGCAACCCTGGCACTGCCACAACCACGACGACAACCGGCGCGGGTGGAATTTCTCCGCCGTCAGGGAGCCCGTTTTTCTTCCGGCCCGGGGCGTCAACTATGACCACCTTCATCATCACCGCCACGAGCGGTGGAGTTTCCGGCAGCACGACCATCAACGATCCGCCCCCGGAGCCGCCCCAGAACGTGGCGCTGAGCCTCGGGAGCCTCAAGATCAACTGGACGCCGTCCAGCTCTCCGAATGCGGCCGGCTACCTCGTCTTTGTCGGGACGAGGAGCGGCGTCCACGACCGCGTCCCGTTCGGCAGTCGAGCGAATCAGGTCAAGGAGATCATGGTTGGGACCACTGACCTGGTGGCCGAGGTCGGCGACGTGAGAGAGCACGTCCAGCCCGACGTCGTGCCCGGCACAACCTATTACGTCGCGGTTGCCGCTTACAGCAGGGGTGGTGTGCTCGGGCGGCCGTCGACCGAAGCAAGCCTCACCATTCCCGCTGTTGCCGCTACGCCTACACCTACGCCCACTTCGACCGCAACCACAACCCCGACGACGAGCGTAACGCCCACGCCGAAACCCCCGGCGCCATCGACTTCGACCGCAACGGCCACAGCTACCGCGACGCCCACGGTCACGCCAACCGCTACGGCAACGCCGACCATCCTCCCCGCTCCGCTGCGCGCCGGAAAGTACGAGGACGATCACCCCGCCATCCGGTACACGGGTCCGTGGGAGACTCATTCTGCGACCGAGGCAAGTGGGGGGAAATACCACCTCTCGGCCGGACATGATTCGGCTGCGGAGGTGCCGTTCGACGGCCGATCGATCGCCATCGTGTCCTCGTGTGGGCCCGAGCTCGGGCGGCTGAGGGCCCTGCTTGACGGCCGGTTAGCGGCCACTATCGACCAGAAGTCAAGCACGGCGTGCTGGCGGCGCGAGGCTCCTCTTGACGCAGGTGCTTCGGGGGTACACCTGCTACGAGTCGAAGCGGAAGGTGACCGTCCGGTCACGCTCGATGCGCTGACGGTCAGCGATCAGCCTGCCGCCACGGCCACGCCCACCATCACTCCCATCCCAGCGGGCACACTCGGCGCTTATCTTGCAACAGTAACCGCTACTCCTACCCCAACCGCTGATGGAAGCGTCTCTCCAACAGGCAACCCCACCCCGACGGCCACGCCCACTCCGATTACAGCCGCCGTTGTCACGACCTCCCCCACCGCCACCGCGACTCTCTCGCCTTCCCCAACGCCGACGAGTACGAATACGCCCTCGCCCACTTTGACGCCCACCGCCACCCCGACCGGCACACCAACGAGTTCGCCAAAAGCCACGCCGGGCACGTCTCCGGCGCCCAAGTAGCTCAACCTCCGCATCGGGTGCCGGTTGGATCACACGGCGGCCTGCCGACTAGAGTCTCGGACGCTCGCCTGACAGATCAGGACGGCCGGGGGTTGGCCTGCAAATGGCAAACGGCAGCCGACTGCGGATCGGAATCGACACCGGGGGAACCTTCACCGACGTGGTGGCGGTAGACGAGTCGAGCGGCGAGGTCTGGAGCGTCAAGACGGCCAGCACGCCCGACGACCCGTCGCTTGGGCTGGCCGAGGGCGTTCGCAAGGTGCTCGCGATGGTGGCGGGTGATGTGGTGCGGATCTCGCACGGGACCACCGTTGCGACGAACGCCCTGCTCGAGGAGCGCTTCGACGGCCTCGGGCTGATCGTCACGCGCGGATTTCGGCACGTGCTGGAGATCGCGCGGCAGAGCGTGCCGGCCGGCTACGGCAACTCGTATTCCTGGGTCAAGCCGGACCGGATTGTCCCGCTCCAGCGCGTGAAAGAGGTCGACGAACGGGTCACGTTTCGCGGCGAGGTGCTGCGCCCTTTCGACGCCGAGCAAGCCGGGGGGGTCGCTCGCTGGTTCCGTGAGCGAGGCGTGAACGCGCTGGGAGTCGTCTTCCTGCACTCGTACGCCAACGCCGACCACGAGCGGCTCATGCTGGAGGCGCTGCGGGCGGAACATCCCGACGCCTGGGTGTCGATCTCGAGCGAGGTCCTGCCGGAGTACCGCGAGTACGAGCGAAGCGTCACGACGCTGGTCGACGCCTTCGTCAAGCCGAGGATCGCCACCTACGTCGGCCGCTGCGAGGACCGCATTCGCCAGCAGTTGGGCGAGCTGCCATTCCTGATCATGAAGTCAAACGGCGGCGTCGAGAGCGCGAGCGAGGTAGTCGAGCGGCCAATCACGACGCTGCTCTCGGGCCCGGCGGCCGGCGCGCTTGGCGCGAGCTACGTGGCCCACGCCGCCGGCTTCGATCGAGTCCTGACCCTCGACGCGGGCGGTACCTCGACCGACATCTGTCTAGTGGAGGGTGGCGAGCCGCTGCTCACCACCGAGGGGACCGTCGGCAGCTACCCGGTCAAAACGCCGATGATCGACATCGTCTCGGTCGGGACCGGCGGCGGCTCGATCGCCCGGATCGACCATCACGGCGGGCTGAAAGTGGGGCCGCGGAGCGCGGGCGCCGATCCCGGACCGATGTGCTACGGCCGCGGCGGTGACGAGCCAACCGTCACCGACGCCAATCTGGTCCTGGGCCGGATTCCGCCGTACCTACTGGGCGGAGAGCTGCCGCTGGACGTGGATCTGGCTCGGCGTGGGGTCGGGCGGCTCGCGCAGCGGCTTGGCCTCAGCTTCGAGCGGGCGGCGGCCGGCGTCCTCGAGATCGCCAACTGGAATCAGGCCAACGCCACCCGCCAGGTGACGGTTCGGCGTGGGCGCGACGCTCGTGACTACGCGCTCGTGGCCTTCGGCGGGGCCGGGCCGCTGCAGGCTGGACGGCTGGCCAGCCTGCTCGGCCTTCGCCATACCCTGATCCCGTTCAGCCCCGGCGTCCTATCGGCGTTCGGTCTCGAGGCGGTCGACGTCCGCAACGACTACGTCCTGACGCGCGTCCAGCAGGATGAAGCGCTGGACCTGAACGCCCTGAACGCGGCCTTCGAACAGCTCGAGGCTCGGAGCCGTGACGCGCTGGCCCGCCAGGGCGTTCAGGAGGATGAGATGGCGTTCGCGCGCAGCGCGGACCTGCGCTACTCTGGCCAGGCCTTCGAGGTACGGGTGGGGGTCGCGGGCGGTTCGCTGACCCGAGCGCTGGCCGATCGCGCGGTTGAAGCGTTCCATCGGACCCACCGCGCTACCTACGGATACGCCTATCCGAGCGGTGACCAGGCAGTGGAGTGGGTGAACCTGCGCGTCTCGGGCAGCGCCAGGGTGCCGCGCCCTCGCCTCGGCGAGATCCCGAGCGGTCCCGCCGAGCCCGCTCAGGCTCTGAGCGGCGGGCGACCCGTGTATTTCGAGTCCGCCGAGGCATGCGTGGACTGTCCCCTGTTCGACCGTTCGCGATTGCTGGCCGGCAACGAGCTGGTCGGTCCGGCCATCGTCGAGGAGTACGGCTCCACCACCGTGGTGCCGCCAGGCATGCGCGCCACGGTGGACCGTTTTGGGAACCTGGTGATGGTAAACCTAACCCCCCGACCCCCTTCCCTAAAGGGAAGGGGGAGAGGCACGAGGCCAGGTTTCCCCTTTACTTTAGGGAAGGGAGCAAGTGCGCTTCGCGGAGCTGGGGGTCAAGTTGAACACGACCCTAGCTGATCCCATCATCCTCCAGATCGTCGAGGGCACGCTGGCCTCCGCGGAAGCGGAGGTCGAGGCCGCGATCGAACGAACGGCCCGCTCCCCGATGATCCGCGACCAGCACGACTATCGGGCTGGGATCCACGACCGCCGCTGCCGCAAGCTGACCGGGCGCTCGTACTCGGCCCTGGTCCAGCCGGTCGTGCGCGACTTCCCGATCGAGACCATCCGCGAGGGCGACGCTTTCTTTCACAACGACGTCTACCGCTCGGCCGGCGGGATCGGGCATCTGCCGGACCTGTGCGTGACTGTGCCCGTCCACCACGATGGACACGTCGTCGCGTTCGTGCAGGCGTTCGGCCACCACGACGACATCGGCGGCGCCACGCCCGGCTCGATGCCGGCCCACGCGACCAGCTACTTCCAGGAAGGCCTGATCGTCCCCCCGATCAAGCTGTACTCGGAAGGACGACTGAACCGCGAGGCGTTCGCGATCCTGGTCCGCAACAGCCGCCTGCCGGAGAGCCTGGAGGGCGACCTGGACAGCGAGGTGAACGCCTGTCGGATGGGCGGCGAGCGCATCGCCGACCTATTCCGACGCTACGGCGAGGAGCAGGTCGAGGCCTGTTTCCAGGCGATCATCGACCGCTGCCGTGACACGTTCCGCAAAGAGATCCTGCCGGTCATCCCGGACGGCGTCTACGAATGGGAAGATTACGTCGAGCACGACGGGGTCGACCCGCCCCGACTACACACGATTCGGCTGAAGATGACCAAGACCCGCGACAAGATCGTGCTGGACCTGAACGGCACGTCGCCTCAGGCGCGCGGGCCGATCAATCACGTCGGCGATCCATCGAGCGGCGGGGTGTTTCTGAAGAAGTGGATCGGGATCGCCCTGCGCAACCTGGCCGATTCTCCGGAGCGGGCGGCCGAGATCGACATCAATGAGGGTATCTGCGACGTCATCGACATCGTCTTCCCGCCGCCCGGCACGCTCGTCACGCCGATCTTTCCGGCCCCAGTCAACGCCCGAACGTTCTTCATCCTGCGGCTGATCGGGGTGTTCATCGGCGCGATCGCGAAGGCCGTCGGCGGGCGGATGCCGGCCGACCAGGAGACGATCCGCTACAGCGGCATCCACGGCTTCGATAGACACGGGCGCTTCTTCCTGATGCGGGAAGTGCTCGGCGGTGGAGCGGGCGGCCGCTGGTACGCGGACGGGAGCGATGTGGTCCACATCGTGCCCGGCTCGCGCAACCTGCCAGCCGAGTTCGCCGAGACCCGCTTCCCACTGCTGGTCGAGCGACTGGCGCTGCGGACCGACTCTGGCGGGCCCGGCGAGCGGCGTGGTGGCCTGGGCTACGACAAGACGTTTCGCGTGCTCCAGGACGCCTACGTGCTCTCGACGGCGGACCGCTCGATCCTGCGCTGTTACGGCGTGGCCGGCGGCAAGGCCGGCGGGCCGTTCCAGGTAACCATCAACCCTGGCACACCGGGTGAACGCCAGGTGCCGGGCATGGCGGACGATGAGCCCGTTAGGGCCGGCGACGTCTGGCACGTGGTCACAACCGGCGGCGGTGGGTGGGGCGATCCGTTGGAACGCGAGCCTGAGCTGGTCCGTCTTGACGTGGTCCGCGGCCTCGTCTCGCCCGAGGCGGCCGAGCGCGAGTATGGCGTGGTCCTGAGCGAACCGGCCGAGGAGGCTGTTGTCGACCACCGGGCGACCGCCAAGCGGCGCAATCGCCTTCGCGCAGAGCGCGGTCCGCAGCCGATGTTCGACCGCGGCTCGCGCTACGCCGAGCTGGCCGGCGGGCGCACCAGCGCAGAGGTCGATTGGGTATAGCGCGGGAGCGTTCCGATCGCTTCGGCGCCCGGCGTTACCCGAGCAGCGTGATGGACCCCAAACGACTCCTTGAACGTCTCCGCGCGGGCCATGTCCAGAACGTTCGCTTTACCGACCTCCTCGACCTCGCCAAAGGGCTCGGCTTCGAACTGGACCGGGTGCGCGGAAGCCATCACATCCTTCGCCACCCGGCGATTCGAAGATCCATGAATCTGCAAGAGGACAACCGGCAGGCCAAGCCGTATCAGATCCGCCAACTGCTTGATCTCGTGAAGCGCTACAATCTGAGCCTGGAGGACTGAGCATGCCGAGCGGATCCCACTACCCCATTCTCATCTTCTGGAGCCAGGAAGACGGTGGGTACATCGCGGATGTGCCCGACCTCGAGCACTGTTCGGCCTTCGGCCGCACTCCAGCCGAAGCGCTGGCCGAGGTAGAAGTCGCAAAGGCGGCGTGGCTAGAGACTGCGCTCGCGCACGGGGACCCCCTGCCGAATCCGACACCTCGGCCGGCCCTGGTGCAGGCAGCTCGTTAGGCAGATCGTCCTCGACGCAAGATCTCGTAGTATGGAGGCCGCCGTGAGTCAGCTACGTCTGTTTGGGATCATTCCGCCGACCGTCACGGCGCTGAACGCCGACGAGAGCCTCGACCGCGAGGGAATGGCCCGGGTGGTCGAATATCAGATCCAGGGCGGCGTCGATGCCCTGTTCATGCTCGGCTCGAACGGCGAGGGCCCGTGTCTGCGCGACGCCGTCCGGCGACAGGCGGTCGAGGTCGCCGTCGAGGCGGCCCGCGGCCGAGTGCCCGTCATCGCCGGAGTGATCCAGCCGAGCGCCGCTCGGGTGATCGAGGACATGCGCTTGCTGGCCGAGACCGGCCTCCAGGCCTACGTGTCCGCGCCGCCCTACTACTTCCCCGGCTACAACGCCGACGATCTGGTCGGCTACTACCGTCGCCTGGCCGACGCGAGCGATCTCCCGATCCTCATCTACAACATCCCCCAGACCACCAAGGTGTCCGTCAAGGCGGAGGTCGTGCTGCGGTTGGCCGAGGACCCGCGCATCGTCGGCATCAAGGACAGCTCAGGCGATTGGCCAGAGGTCCAGCAGATCGTCTTCGAGCGGCCGCGACCGGACTTCATCGTCCTGCAGGGCAATCAACAGCTCTCGGCCGTCAGCTTGATGATCGGTGCCGACGGGCTGATCCCCGGCTTCGCTAACGCCCACCCGCGGCTGCTGGCCGACATGTACGCCGCGATCGTGCGCGGCGACTACGCCGAGGGGCTGCGCTGCCAGGCCCAGCTCGACACGTTCCTGCGGGTCAGGGGCCGCGCCGCGCTGCACGGCACCAAGCTGCTGCTCGCCCACCTGGGCATCTGCCAGGACCACGTCACCGCCCCGCTGCCGCGCATGAGCCCGAGTGAATCCGAGCAGTACCTCCAAGTTTGCCTGGCCGCGGGCTTCCCCAGCCGAGAGCCCGTGGGGGTGAGAGGTTTCCTGTCATCCTGAGCGAAGCGAAGGATCCGTACTTTTGATCGGAGTACGGATCCTTCGCTTCGCTCAGGATGACATTAATGCGCGCGCCGCGCCCGCTCCTCTCGCACCCGCTCCAGGAACACCCCGCGCTGCATGGGCCCCAGGTCGCCCTGGCCGCGAGCGCGCACCGACACGCTCCCGGCCTGCAGATCGCGGTCCCCAACCACCAGGATGTAGGGTACCTTCTGCAGCTCGGCCTGGCGAATCTTGTTCTGCATCCGCTCGCGGCGGGCGTCGACCTCCACCCTGAACCCTGCGGCCCGTAGCTCCGACGCGACCTGTTCCGCGTACTCCAGGTGCCGGTCGGCGATTGGGACGACGGCCACCTGGACCGGTGAGAGCCAGAGCGGCAGCGCGCCGGCGTAGTGCTCGATCAGGATGGCCATGAAGCGCTCGTAGGTCCCATAGATGGCGCGGTGGATCATGATCGGGCGGTGCAGCTGGCCGTCCTCCGTGGCGTACTCGAGCTCGAACCGCTCGGGGTGCTGAAAATCGAGTTGGATGGTGGTCAGCTGCCAGGGGCGGCCAAGCGCGTCGTGGATGTCCAGGTCGATCTTCGGGCCGTAGAACGCCCCCTCGCCGGGCTTGACCTGGTACTCGATCCCGTTCGCCCGTAACGCGTCAACCAGTTCGGCCTCGGCGCGCTCCCAGAGGGCAGGCTCGCCCATCGCCTTTTCGGGGCGGGTGCTCAAGTAGTAGCGACGGTCCAGTCCGAACAGGTCGTACACCGAGCTGCCGAATTCGAGCAGGGCCGCGATCTCCGAGCCGATCTGGTCGGGCCGACAGTAAATGTGGGCGTCGTCCATAGTCAACTGGCGGACGCGCGCCAGGCCGAGCAGGGTGCCCGAGCGCTCGTTGCGCAGCAGCCGATCGGTCTGCGCCAGGCGCAGCGGCAGGTCGCGGTAGCTGCGAGTCTTGGCCCGATAGACGATGGTCGACTCCGGACAGTTCATTGGCTTGAACGCGTAAGTCTCGTTCTCGACCTGGGAGGTGAACATGTTCTCTCTGAAGTAGCTCCAGTGCCCGGATTGTTCCCAAAGAGTTGACTTCACCAGCGATGGCGTGCTGATCTCGAGATAGCCGCGGCGCTCCAACTCACCCTGCAGCAGCGCCTCCAGCTCGCGGATCACTCGCATGCCCTTGGGCAGCCAGAACGGCTGGCCAGGCGCGACCTCGTCGAACAGGAACAGCTCCAGCTCGCGGCCGAGCGCGCGGTGGTCGCGCCGCCTCGCCTCCTCCAGCCGCCAGATGTATTGGTCCAGCTCATCCTGGCTCGGCCAGGCGGTGCCGTAGACGCGCTGAAGCATCGGCTGCTTCTCGTCGCCCCGCCAGTAAGCGCCGGCGACGCTGAGCAGTTTGAAAGCGCCGATCTGGCCGCTGGACTCGACATGAGGGCCGCGGCACAGGTCAAGCCAGTCCGAGCCAGTCTCGTAGATCGAGATCGACTCATCCGGGGGGAGCTGCTCGACGATCTCCAGCTTGAACCGCTCGCCGCGGCGCTGGAACAGATCGAGCGCCTCCTGGCGCGAAAGCTCCCTGCGGACGAATCGCTCGTCGGCGGCAACGAGCCTGCCCATTTCGGCCTCGATGGCCGGCAGGTCCTCGGTCGAAAGCTGCAGACCTGCGACGTCGATGTCGTAGTAGAAGCCGTCCTCGATGGTCGGCCCGATGCCTAGCGCCGAGCCCGGATACAGCCGCTGGATGGCCTTGGCCATCACGTGGGCCGCGCTGTGGCGCATGGTGTCCAGATCGCTCGTGTGGTGCTGGCCATGACAGGACACGGCAACCTCCTGAATTGAGAATTGAGAATTGAGAATGAAGAACTTGCCTCGTTCTCATTTCCTCAATTCTTCATTCTCAATTCTTCATTCAAAAAGCCCCACCGTCCTTGGGACGATGGGGCCTCGTGGTTCCACCCAGGTTCCCCGACCGCATTGCACGGCCGGGCTCATTCCGCCGCTAACGGGGCGACCGTGACCTCATACTAGTCCCGCGGCAGCAGCGGGCCATTCCGAGGCAGGCTCACGGGGGGTTTTCGCCGGATTCGCGCCACGGGACTCTCAGCCGATGGCCCACGCTCTCTGGCGGCGCTCCAACCGGGTACTCGTCCCGATCTCAGCCTGTCCGTATGGTGTTTGAGAAATGATACCTGCACCGGATCCTTGGGCGCCAACTCCCCTCCAGGGAGGGGTCGTCAAAGCTTTGGACAGCGAGGCCCTCACCCCTCCCCCTGCCGCGGGAGAGGGGAGGTTCGACGCAAGGATCTCGGTGCCCCCCTCTCCTCTCCTCTCGAGGGAGAGCGCCTGGGAACAAGTGCGTTTCGCGGGGTGAGGGCGCGCCCTACCGCCGCGGGCGCTCGCCGAGCGTGACCTGCACGTCGCGCTGTTGGCCCTCGCGGATGATGGTCAGGGAGACCGTCTCGCCAGCCCGCTTGCTGGTCTCCAGGTAGGCGACGAAATCCTCCGGCCGGCGCACCTTCTGGCCGTCGATCGCCACGATGATGTCACCCCCGACCGCTACCTGACGCGACCGAGCGCCCTGAGTCGAAGACCCGCCCCGTACCCCGGCCCGCGCGGCCCCGCTGTTCGGCTCGACCGACTGCACCAGCAGACCGTCGCGAACCGGCAGGCCGAGCGTTTGAGCGATCGAGGGCGTGATTTCGGCTGTCGCGATGCCGACGAACGGATGCGCGTACGCTCGCCCGGCGATCAAGTCCGGCAGCGCCCTCTTGGCGGTGTTGACCGGGATCGCAAAGTTCAGCCCGGCCGGAGCGCCACTCGGCTGAAGCCCGAGTGTGTTGACCCCTATCACCTCGCCGCGCGAGTTGAGCAGCGGCCCACCCGAGTTGCCCGGATTGATCGCGGCGTCGGTCTGGATGGCATTCACCAGCACGCCATCGCCCTGCGGCTCGGTCACCGCTGGGCGGCGGCCGCTGACCACGCCGGTGGTCACGGTCCGTTCCAGGCCGTACGGGTTGCCGATCGCGATCGCCGGCTCACCTACCTGCAGCTGTTCCGAATCACCCAGCTTGACCGCGCGGATCTGCTCGCGCGGGATTGACGCCCGCACAATCGCCAGGTCGAAGCGCGTATCGCGCCCAACCAGCTCGGCCGGAATAGTCGTCCCATCCGGCAACGTCACCTCCAGCTTGTCGGCGTCCTGGACCACGTGGTTGTTGGTCAGGATGTTGCCACTGTCGTCGATCATGAAGCCGGAGCCGGCGCCCTGGG
>DASPXK010000045.1:0-39457 GCA_035637315.1 Chloroflexota bacterium | reverse complement strand
AGCGGGACCGGGGCGGGTGGGCTGCTTCGAGTGAGCGCGGTTGGGCCGGAGCCCTTGAGCGGGGGGCAGTTTGGGCCCGAAGCCAGCCTGGTTGGGGTGGCTGCCTGCCTGCTCGGGACCGCCGTGCTATGGCACCGCGCTGGGAAGGCGGGCGTCTTGCCCCTGAAAGGGTAAGTACGCCCTCCCTGCCGGCGTATTCCTCAGTTACGCATCGGCGGGTGTGCGCTCGGCCATATTTCGTCGACCAGCTCGGACACTGGGAACGGCTTCTTGAAGAACTCGACCGCGCCAAGCTCCAGGACCCGGTCGCGAAACGTCGGCGCATCCGACTGGCTGGCCGTCATGACGATGACGGGGATTTCGGCGGTCTGAGCGGAAGCCTTGAGCTGCTTCAGGACCTCGTAGCCATCCATGCCGGGCATGCGGAGATCGAGCAGGATCAAGTCCGGAAATTTTTGCTGGGTCAGCTCGAGCGCCTCGGCGCCGCCGCGGGCGGTCAGCATCTGATACGCCTGCGGACGGAGGATGGCCCGGAGCAAGCGCAGCAGCGCCTCGTCGTCGTCCACGACCAGCACCTGCTTCGGGCCATCCCCGTTGGAAGCTCGGGACAGGACCGCGTTCAGGGTGCGCAACAACGCGGCTTCCTCGAGCGGCTTGGCGAGGAAATCGTCGTCCCCGAGCCGGAACGCTTCGTCCGTCTCGGGGCACGTGGAAGCCGTGTCGCTCGAGACGAAGTCGAATCAGGTCGGCGATGTCGCGTTCGTCGTCGACCACCAGGATGCGGGCGCCGCGAGAGGCAACTGGCGGCTCGTCCTGCCGAAAGCTATCTGGAATGGTCGCGGTGGGCACTGGCAGGCTGAAGCCGAAGCAGCTCCCGCGCCCGAGCTGGCTCTCGACCCAGATTCGACCGCCGTGCATCTCGAAGATGCTCTTGGTGATGGCCAACCCGAGCCCGGTCCCACCGGCCTTGCGCGTCGCTGAGCTGTCGGCCCGGTAGAACCGGGTGAAGAGCTGTTCGCGGTCCGTCGGCGACATTCCCGCGCCCTTGTCCCAGACCTCGACCAGCGCCTCGCCATTCTCCAGGAGTCGGGCGCGAACGCCAGAGCGGTCCGCCTCGCGGGGTGTACTTGCAGGCGTTGGAGAGGAGGTTCGACAGGACCTGAAGGATGCGGTCGCGATCAACTCAGACGGGCAGCTCGGCCGGCACGTCGACTTGGACGGGCTGCCCTTTCGCCTCGAGCTGGGTCCGCATCGAAACGGTCGCCTCGTGGACCAGGGCCGCCAGATCGACCGAGATCCGGTTCAGGGTCACTCGGCCGGCCTCGATTCGAGACAGGTCAAGCGGATCGTCTATGAGGGCGATCAGCCGGTCGCTGTTGGCGCGCACGACCTGCAGGAATTCCTGCTGTGTGTCGTTGATCGCGCCCGCTTCTCGGTCCAGGACCAGGTCAACGTAGCCTTTGATCGACGTTAATGGCGTGCGGAGCTCGTGGGAGACGGGCGAGATGAACTCGCTCTTCATCTGATCCGCGCGCGCTCGGTGACGTCACGCTGCACGGCTACCTGGCCGAGGTACTCGCCGTCGTAGCTGTAAACCGGACTGACCGTAACGCTGAGCACCTGCTCGCCGATCGTGACCGAGCGGGCCACTGTCGGATTGTCCGCATCGGGTACCCCCAGCAGCAGGGTCGCCTTCTGCTCGTCCACGACGCCCCCCTTTTCTTGCGCGGCGGTCAGAAACTGTCGGGCGGCCGGGTTTACGAGTGCCACGCTGCCGTCGGCGTTCAGGATCACGACGCCGTCGTTCATGCTCGCCAGGACCGCGTCCAGCTGGTTGCGCTGCGTCACCGCCTCACGGTAGAGTCGCGCGTTCTCGACGGCCGTGGTGGCCTGTTGGCCCAGCGCGCTCAGCAGGGCCAGCTCGTCGGCTTCAAACGCGCGGACCTCACGCGAGAACATCGAGATCGCGCCGTACGGCCGCTCACGGACCCGGAGCGGGACCGCCAGGAAGCAGTGGAATCCCTCGCCGCGGGCCCAGTCGCGGTCGTAGAAGAGCGGGTCGTCGGCCACGTCCGATGTCTGAAACGGCTCCCAGCCTTTGAGGACCGAGCCGAGCAAGCTGCCGTCGATCGGAAGATCTGTCGGGCCGCCCACCGGCTCGCCGACCTCGAACGCCGCTACCATGTGCAGGTGCCTGCCGTTCTCGCTCACGACCCACAGGCGGGCGTGCGACATATTCAGGAGAGTGCAGGCCGAGCGAACGACCGAGTTGAGCACCTGCTGCGTGTCCAAGCTCGAGCTGATCAGCTCGGCCGCCTCGTACAGTGCCTCCAAACGCTCTGCGCGGCGCGCCATCTCGCTCAGAAGACCCGTCCGTTCCAGGGTCACCTCGGCCTGGGCGGCGAAAAGCGACGCCAACTGTTCGTCCTCTTCAGTGAAACGGCGGTTCGGGTCGTAGCTTCGGACGATCAGAATCCCGACGATCTCGCCGCCTCGCCTGAGCGGCACGCCGACGGCCGCGACCATCTTCTCGTCTCGGCTGACCTGGATGGCGTGCTCCCAGTGCTGATAGTCGGAGACCACCGCGGCCCGACCGGTCCTGAAGACCTGGCCGGCGATCCCCTCATCTGGCCGGACCTCGGTCGGTAAGCGCACGCCGAGCGTGTCGAAAGAGCGGTGTGTCCGCAGTACTTGCCGCTTTGGGTCCCAGAGCAGGAAGCTGGAGGTCCCGGCGTCGAGCAGGCGCGCTAGCTGCTCGAGGATCAGATCCAGGGTCCGATTCGGGTCCTTCTCGGCTAGGACCCGGGTCGAGACGACGTGCAGCGCGAGCAGGCGAGCCGCACGCCGCTCTGCCGCTTCCTGATAGCCGACCCGTCCGATTCCGATCCCAACCTGGGTCGCAACGCTCTCGAGCCGCTCGACGTCGTGGTCAGTCCAGGTCGCGTTTGCCGGCCCCTGCACCAGGAGCGCACCCCAGGGCTCAGCCTGCCGAAAGATCGGCGCGGCCAGGAGGGGCGGTGTGTCCCCCGGCGCCTTGCGGCCGGGCCCGGAACGATCCGGCTCGGGGTACCGGATGGTTCGCCCCTCCTCGAGTGCCTGGGCGCCGAGCGCCTGGACAAGCGAGTCGTCCAGAGGCTCGGCATCGGCCTGGGCGACCTCGACCGTCGGCTTGGCCAGACGCGAGCCCTCCAGCAGCTGGAGTCGACAGCGGCCGGCGCCGAGGGCGGTGGCGACCTCTTCGACTCCGGCCCGCATGATGCCATCCGCGTTCCAGGAACGCTGCATGCGTTCTAGGAGGCGTCTGACGAGCTCGTCGAGCTCGGCCCGTTCGCCCTCGCGCCGGCGGAGCGCTTCAGCTTCGGCAACCAGATGGTCGCGCTCTTCGCGCAGCGTGGCCAGCTTGCGGCCGGTTGCCTCGTCCACTCGCTGTCCCCCAGGGCACATCATCGCCGAATCAGCGATGCCTACAAGAACTGACAACGATACGACGCGTGGCGAAGGGACTACAGCGCAGTATGGCGTCGCGCCCTCGGCGCTCGACCTAGCCGCGTGGACCTGGGGGCGGGGTGATAGACTCAACCGGGTATTGGATAGGGTAAGGTACGGCCGAGCTTCGTGCCGAGATGGAGCCGGATGCCGTTGCGCCCGTTGACCCGCGAGCAGACCTGGTTGTTCACGCCGACGCTGGATGAGTTGATCCCGGACGATCATCCGGTGCGGTTCGTGGCAGCGTTCGTCGATGGGTTGACTCGGGCAGAGTGGGCTGCGCTGGAGGTGGCGCCGGACGGCGAGGTGCGGGGGGCGCCGGGGTACGACCCGCGGGTGCTGCTGGGGGTCCTCGGAGTTACTCTGGTTGTCGTCGGTCTCGCGGTTTTCCAGCTCACAGCCTGATGCCACGCTGCTCGTGGGTGCCGCGGCGGGTACTCGGGCACCTGCCTAATTTTGCGGACTTGGCGACTTAGGAGTGGCAGAACCGAATCCGAAACAGGTCCAGTGAACTCCGGATGTTGCTCCAAACGAGTTGTGAGCGGGTGTCGCCGTCGTCGCGCCAGCGGATCCCGACCTCCTTGATCCGGTAGCCGAGCCGCTCGGCGAGCCAGAGGATTTCCACGTCGCACATGTAGCCGTCGATCCGGGTGCGCCCGAAGATGTCCAGCGCGGCTGGCCGGGTAAAGAACTTGAACCCACACTGGGTGTCCCGGATGTCGCGTAGGCCGACGATGGTGTGCATGCCGACGGCGAACGCGCGGGAGCCGATCCGGCGGTACCAGGGCTGCTTGACGTCGATCCGCGAGCCCGCCATTCTGCGCGACCCGATCGCGATGTCGTACCCGCCGCATAGCCAGGGCAGGAGCTCCACCACCTCGTCGATCGCCGTTTTGTAGTCGGCGTCCAGAAAGCCGATGATCTCGCCCCGCGCAAGCGCGACCCCGCGTCGGAGGCCCCGCCCCTTGCCGTGGCGCCCGCGCGCGGCGCTGAGCCGGAGGCAGGGCCACGCCCGGGCGAGCTCGCGCACCATGTCCGGCGTGGCGTCGTCGCCGTCGGCGGCCACGATGATCTCGTACCCGTACCCCTGCTCGTCCAAGAACGTCCGCATCGCTTCCAACGTGGCGCGGATCGAGCCGGCCTCGTTGTAGGCAGGCAGGACGACGCTTAGATACGGCAGCTTGGACACGTGAGAGCACGCCCGGAGCGAGGTTGATCGGAGGGAATTGGCGAGACATATCTGTACAGCCTCTCGCTGTCCCGAGGCAAGTGGCTGGTCCCCCGGTTTCGCGTCGCGCGCTTGACGCTGCGCTTGAAGATCCGTTACGACTCCCGGCCCGGCTCCGATCTTGCGATGATCCCCGGTCGCCGAGTGTCCGGCGGCGAGAGGGAGCGCCTGGGAGGTGTCATGGACGCGGACGACGCGGCAGGGGCCGCGAGCGGCTCGGAGCCAATGCCGACACGCCCGAACCAGCCGCTGCGCGTGCTCGTGACCGGTGCCGCCGGGTTCATCGGTAGCCATCTGGTCGACGCCCTCCTGGCGCGCGGGCACCAGGTGACCGGGTACGACAACTTCTCGACCGGGCGTCCCGAGTTCCTCGAGCAGGCCAGTCGTCACCGGGCGTTCCGGCTGGTCCGCGGCGAGCTGCTCGCCGCGGCGCCGCTGCTCGACGCCATGCGCGGCCAGGACCTGGTCTGCCACCTCGCCGCCAACGCCGACGTCCGTCACGGGACCGACCACCCTCGTCGGGATCTCGAGCAGAATACAATCGCGACACAAGAGGTGCTCGAGGCGATGCGGATGGCCGACGTCCGCCGGATCGCCTTCGCCTCCACCGGCTCGGTCTACGGCGAGCCGGACCTCTTTCCGACGCCGGAGGACTGCCAGTTCCCGGTCCAGACCTCGCTGTACGGCGCGTCGAAGGTGGCCGCCGAGGGGCTCATCACCGCGTACAGCACGAGCTTCGGGATCCAGGGGCTGATCTTCCGCTTCGTGTCGATCCTCGGCGAACGGTACAGTCACGGCCACGTCTTGGACTTCTTTTGCAAGCTCCGGGCCGACCCTCGGACCATCGAGGTGCTCGGGAACGGCCGCCAGCGCAAGTCCTATCTGTACGTCGGCGACTGCGTGGCCGCGATCCTCCTGGCCGTCGAGTGCGTCGACGAGCCGATCGCGATCTTCAACCTGGGCACCCACGATTCATGCACAGTCGACGACTCGCTCGACTGGATCTGCGCCGGGCTGGGCCTCTCGCCCGAGAGACGGTACACCGGCGGCGAGCGCGGCTGGGTCGGCGACAGCCCCTTCATCCTCCTGGACTGCCGGCGGATCCGGGCCCTCGGTTGGGCGCCGAGGCTGAGTATTCGCGAGTCCGTCATGCGAACGCTACGCTACATCCAGGCGAATCCCTGGCTGCTGGAACATCGCCGATGACGCGCGGAACGTCGACCGGCAGGCTCGATCGGGATCGCTTCGACTTGCGCGGCTCAATTAGGATCGGGGGGCCGCCGCCACTCTCGTGGCTCGGCGCCCGACGAGACACGATGCTGGCCGTCTTGCTCTATGCGCTCCTGGCGCACGCGCTGCTGGCGCCGCTGGCCGCCGATGGAATCGTCCCGACGGAGGACTTCGTCCCGCACGTGGTGACGATCGTCCAGGCGCGGATGGCGCTCGACGAGGGCCAGTTTCCACTCCGTGTCGCTCCCTGGCAGCACAACGGCTGGCAATATCCGGAATACCAGTTCTACTCGCCGCTGCCGTACACGTTCGCCGCGATCGTGTACCGCTGGCTCACGCCGACCAACCCGTACCTGGCGCTCAAGCTCGGCCTCTGGCTTGCGCTGATCATGGCCGGCTTCTTCACCTACCGGCTCACCGCGTGGTTGAGCGGCTCGCGCCCGGCCGCCCTACTGGCCGGCGCGATCTACATGGCCGCCCCGTACTTCATGAACAACATCCACGCTCGGGGGGCCTTCCCGGAGGTGGTCGCTCAGGGCTTGATGCCGGCCGTCGTCTACTCCAGCGCACGCTGTTACGCCAAGCCGGGGCTCGGCCGACTCGTCCCGGCCGCCGTGGCCTGGTTCGCGCTGGCGACCACCCACACTATCACTTGGGTCTACGGCACGCTGTTCGTCGGCCTGTGGCTCCTTCTCCTCGGCGGGCGTCCGCGGAAGACCCTCGCCAGGCTCATGAGGTCCGGGGCCGCCTACGTCTTCGGCTGCCTGCTGGCCCTCTACTTCCTCGCGCCGGTCGTCCTAACCGACAACGTGCAGGTCCGGACCGGTCTGAACAATCCCTATACGTTGAATTGGTACACGCCGCTGCCGGCCCTGCTCTCCCCCGTGTCGGTAGCGCCGGAGCCGCAGCCGGGCCATGCGGCCGCGCCCCATCTGCACCCCGCGGTCGGCTGGCCGATGCTGGCCGGGTGGGCCGTGGTGTTCTACACCCTGGTGACCCAGCCGGCCCTGCTTTGGCGTCGGGCGGCGCTCCGCTTCGCGCGACCGCTGCTGGCGCTGTTCGTAGTGGCGCTCTTCATGACCTGGTCGCCGTTCGACTTCTGGTCCGTCCTGCCACGGTTCCTGCGCGTGACCCAATATCCGTATCGGATCCTCACCCAGGTGATGTGGCCCGGGGCGCTGCTCAGCGCCTACGCGCTCGTTATCCTCTTCAGGGCGCAGCTTGGCGCCCTGCACGTAGCGGCCGGCCTGCTGCTCCTGGGGATGGCAGTCAGCTCGTATCTCCCCACAGTCGAGGCGAGCACGGTCGTGATCGACCGCCTCGTCCAACGGCCGGACATCGGATTCGGGAAGAATGACTATCTGGTCCAGCGCAAGTCGCTCGACAGCGCGGAGATCGTGGCCGGAGTCGAGCTACCGCTTGTGGATGTCGACGGCTGGCTGCTGCTCGACGACATCGTGGACATCCGAGGGCTTGCCCGATCGTCGTCCTCTTCGCTCGCGCTCGAAGTCAAAGGGGAGGTGCCAGGCGGGATCTTCGGCGGCCCGATTCGGTTGTCGGCGCTGCTTGAGGGGGAGCGGATCACGTCGATTCAACTCCCGGAGGGGCCCTTCCGGTGGGAAGTCTCCCTAGAGCGGGCAGTCAGCCCGCGCTCGGCCGGGCGGGCAGGGCCGGTGCGGCTCCAGGTCGTCTCGGACAAGGTGTTCCACATGCGGGACGTCGATCCGACCTCGGTCGACCGCCGCGCGCTGGCGGTGCGTGCGGCGGTCGTCACGCTCCGCGGGGCAGCCCTAGAGCAGACCGCCCTGCCGGTGACCCAAACCCAGGGGCGCTGCGTCCGCCAGAGCCTCGAGACGACCTGTACGATTTCGGTTCCGCCGGAGGCCGGGCTGGCACAGTTGCCAGTGCTGTTCTATCCCAGCCTGCTCGACGTCCGGGTGAACGGGCAAGCGGTGGCGTACGTGCCGCTCGCTCACCAGACGTACGCGCTGGTCGGGGTTCGGCTACCGCCAGGCAGCCACGACATCAGCGTGCGGTTCCGCGGTCTCGCCTGGGCGAACTGGGTGAGCGCCGCCGCCTGGCTCGTGGCGGCTGCCGCCATTGCGCTGTCGTTCGTTCGCATCCCCAGCCTGCGCGGCCGGAATTTCGAGGCCGCCCGGGTGCGCCCGTGAATGGGGAGGCTCCCTGAGAAGGAACGTAGCGTCGTGATCATCACGCGTAGCCCGCTTCGCATCACGTTGGGCGGGGGCGGCACTGACCTGCCCTCGTACTATCAACGGCATGGCGGTTTTCTGATCGCTGCCGCCATCGACAAGTACGTCTATATCACCGTCCACGACGCGTTCGACAACGAGCTGATCGTCAAGTACTCCAAGCTCGAGCGCGTCCCGTCGGCCGAACATCTTGAGCACCCGATCTTCCGAGAAGCGCTGCGCTTGATGGGGATAAGCGGTCGCTCGCTTGAGATCGCGAGCATGGCCGATATCCCGGCGGGGACCGGCCTCGGATCGTCCGGGAGCTTCACCACGGCTCTCCTCAAGGCTCTGCATGCGTACCGAAGGCACGTAATCGACCCGTGGGAGCTGGCCGAACAGGCGTGCCACATCGAGATCGAGGTGCTCGGGGAAGACGTCGGAAAGCAGGACCAGTACATCGCCGCCATCGGGGGCATAACCTGCTTCACGTTCCACGAGGACGGCGAGGTGGCGTTCCGGCCGCTCGCGATCGCGGGGGAGACGCTCTACGACCTGGAGGACAACCTGCTGCTGTTCTTCAGTGGGTATGCACGCTCCGCCTCCCAAGCGCTGCGCGAGCAGAACCGCCGTACCGACAACGGCGACCCGGACCTGGAACGGAACTTGGGCGAGCTCAAAAAGATCGCCCGCCAGACCGAGGTCGCGCTCCAGCAGGCCGACCTGCACCGCTTCGCCGAACTGCTCAGCGTGCAGTGGGAGCAGAAGCGGCGCCGCGACGGGGGCGCCAGCAACAGCGACATCGATCGCTGGTATGCGCTCGGGATGGCGAACGGCGCCCTGGGAGGGAAGCTGGTCGGCGCCGGCGGCGGCGGCTTCCTGCTGTTCTACGCGGAGGAGAAGGCCAGGTTGCGTCGAGCGATGGCCCAGGCTGGGCTGCGCGAAGTACGTTTCCGATTCGAGTTCGAAGGCACCAGGATCGCGGTCCAATGAAGCCGAGTGACGTACCGGTGGCGATCCTCGCTGGCGGTCGGGCGAGCCGGCTGGGCTCGCTGGCCGCGGACGTCCCCAAATCACTCATCCCCGTCGCGGGCCGCCCATTCGTCGACCATCAGCTCGCGCTCCTTCGGCGCCGGGGTGTGCGCCGCGTGGTGCTCTGCGTCGGCCACCTGGGCGACCAGATCGTAGCCCACGTGGGCGATGGTGCGCGCTTCGGCCTGCGGGTGGAGTACTCGTTCGACGGCGCGCGTCTGCTGGGGACCGGCGGTGCGCTCCGGCGGGCCTGCCCGCTGCTCGGGGCGCTCTGCTGGGTGGTCTACGGCGACTCGTATCTGGACTTCGACTACAGGTCGGCCCTGGCGCACTTCTTGCACAGGAGGGTGTCCGCGCTGATGACCGTGTATCGCAACGAAGGCCGCTGGGACCGCAGCAACGTGGTCTTTCGTGACGGGCGAGTTGTCCGCTACAACAAGCGGCGCCCTACCGAGGACATGGCGCATATCGACTACGGCGCCAGCCTGTTCCGCACCGGCCTGCTCGACCGTGTGCCGGCCGACCGGCCGTACGAGCTAGCGGACCTGTGCCGGGAGCTCGCCTCGGCGGGGCTCCTGGCCGGGTACGAGGTCAGCCAGCGGTTCTACGAGGTCGGCTCCCTCGAGGGCCTGCGCCAGGCCGAGCGCTACCTCGGCGCCGCGGAGCGGCCGACGCGGCCGACCCCGCTCGAGATGCAAGCCCGGGGGATACACGCGTGAGGACGCCTCGATCGAGCGGATCGGGCGCCGCTCGCCTAGCAGGCTGCGCGCCCACGACCGGGGAGGCGGGGCTGGCGTTCGTGGCCGGCTACCTCGCGGAGACGGCGGAGATCGCTCGCTCGCTCGATGCAACGGCGATCGAAGAGCTCGCACGCCAGCTCGCGGCCGTTCGCGACCGGGGTGGTCGGCTCTTCTTTCTCGGCGTGGGCGGTGGCGCCGGCCACGCCGGGCATGCCGTCAATGACTTCCGCAAGCTCGCCGACTTCGAGGCGTATGCGCCGACGGACAACGTCTCCGAGCTCACCGCCCGTATCAACGACGACGGCTGGGACACCGCCTTCGCGGCCTGGCTGGCGGGCAGCCGCCTGAGCGACTGGGACGCACTGTTCGTCTTCTCGGTCGGCGGTGGCAACGCGGCGAAGAACGTGAGCGTCAACTTGGTTCGCGCGCTCGACTACGCGCGCGCCGTCGGTGCGCGGATCTTCGGCGTCGTCGGCCGGGACGGCGGCTACACGGCCCAGGTCGCCGATGCCTGGATCACCGTCCCGACCGTCAATCCGGAGCGGGTCACCGCCCACACCGAGGGCTTCCAGGCTGTCATCTGGCACCTGCTGGTCTCTCATCCAGCCCTCAAGGCGCACCCGACGAAGTGGGAATCGATGTGAGGCGCGACGGCATTCATCCGATGGAGGGGGGGCGATGAGGTCGAGGGGACGCCGGGCGGTGTTCTTCGACCGGGACGGGGTGTTGACAGAGCCGGTCTGGAACCCGGCGACCGGCCAGCACGAGTCGCCTCACTCGGTCGACGACCTGCGCCTGTGTCCGGACGTCGCGGGGCCGCTCAGGCAGCTCCGCGAGCGGGGGCTCGAGCTGTACATCGTCTCGAATCAGCCCTCGTACGCCAAGGGCAAGGCGTCGCTCGCGGCGCTCGAGGCGATCGCCGCGGCAGTCGAGGAGCGATTTCGGGACCTAGGCGTGACGTTCCGCCAAGCCTACTACTGCTTCCACCATCCGACCGGCGTCGTCCCATCGCACAGCGCGCCGTGTCGGTGCCGAAAGCCGGAGCCCTACTTCCTGGCGCTGGCGGCGGAACGGCATGGGGTCGACCTTGGGCGATCGTGGATGGTGGGCGATCGCGACAGCGACGTGGAGTGCGGCCAACGGGCCGGCTGCCGGACGATCCTGATCGCTCAGCATGAAGCGCGCCCTTATCAGGGTGCGAGCCACGCCGACCACGTCGCGCCGGACGCGGCGGCCGCGACGGCGCTGATCCTGTCGGCCACTCAGGCGGACGACAACGAACCGGGACCCGGAGGATGACGCGCCTCGCCGATCTCCGCGTGAAGATCTTCGCCGATGGCGCCGACAAGCAGGGCATGCTGGAGATGTACGAGAAGCCGTACATCAAGGGCTTCACGACCAACCCGACCCTGATTCGCAAGGCGGGCGTGACGGACTACCGAGCCTTCGCGCTGGACGTGCTAGCGGCCATGCCGGATCGCCCGATCTCGTTCGAGGTCCTAGCCGATGATCCGACCGAAATGGAGCGCCAAGCCTGCGAGATCGCCGAATGGGGTGAACACGTCTACGTGAAGATCCCGGTCACCAACACCGATGGTGAGCCGACCTATCGGCTGGTCCACCGGCTCTCGCGCAGCGGCGTCAAGGTCAACGTCACCGCGCTGATGACCGTCGACCAGGTGCGCGACGTGGTCGAGGTGCTAGCCGGCGGTGCCCCGGCCCACATCTCGGTCTTCGCGGGGCGGATCGCCGACACCGGACGCGACCCGCTGCCGACCCTGGACATGGCGATCGAGGCGCTGCGCGGTGTCCCTAACGCCGAGTTGATCTGGGCGAGTCCGCGCGAGGTGCTCAACGTCTTCCAGGCGGACAGCATCGGCTGCCACGCGATCACTATGACGAACGACATCCTCCACAAGCTGGAGTTGGTGGACCGGGACCTGACGGAGTACTCGCTTGCCACTGTGCGCATGTTCTACGACGATGCCACAAGTGCCGGCTTCCGCCTGTAGGAGCATCACCGTCGAAAGATCTACGGGCTCTATCCGTGCACGTTGGCGCGCCGTGATTGGAGGACGCGTGCGCGTAACTTCGGCACGCCGATCGAGCCGGCGACGAAGAGTGCGATCAGCCCCAGCCAGGCGCCACCGCTAACCCAGTTCGCCCACGTGATTCCCGCGAACCGCACCCTGACGTCGTAGCTGCCCGGCGGCAGCCTGAGGCCGGTCAGCACGTACGAGCGGTGGACCAGCGGGAGGTATGCCGTGCTCTGTCCGTCGACGCGCACGTCGAGGAGGCCGGGATAGAACAGCACCGGCAGTTGGACGAGCCCGGTTTCCGCTGAGACCGAGATGCTGCAGTACGTCTCCGGTCCTTGGCGGCAGCTCGGCTCGGTCAGTCGCACTGGCAGGGCGGTGCCGTCCGGCGGCAGCCCTCTCACGACCAGGCTCCGTACGTAGACCGCCAGTGGACGCGAGCGGTCCAGACTCATACTGAGATTGGGCAGCGGGACGCTGAGAAGGTCCTGGGGCCGAAACACTCGATCCGACACGATCCTCAGCTGGACCGGCTTCCCCTCGCGGCCCCGCGCGATGGTGCTGAGCGTCCGCTGTAGCGGTACGTCCCACGCAAACGGCCCGCCGCCCACCCGCGTGCTGGCGATTCTTTGACCCTCCAGCAGCGCCGTCAAGGTGACCGGCTGCTGGAACACCTCAGGCGGCACGTCCCCCTCCAGATGGAGCCTCAGCGCCGGCGAATTCCACGGGAGGAACGCGTGCAGGTCCACATCGTGATCGAGCATCAACCAGCCATCCGGGTAGACGATCGACAGGTCGGTTTCGGCCGCGACGCCCGAATAGAACGCCGAGCTCTCCCTGATCCGATAATCGTCCCGTCCATACCCGATGTCCGGCTCCCGTACCACGGCGTTGATGTCGGCGTAGCCGTAGACCGGACTGGGCAGCCAGGATCCGCTCGCCATCCCGATCAGGAACAGACCGACAGCGAGGTGCCGCCCGTCGAGCTGCCATCGGCACAGGAGCGCGACTCCGTACGCCGCGAGCAACGCTCCGGCCCACATGACCTGGGTCAGCAGGCGGTAGCTGAACTGGGTGACGTAGAGGGACTTCGGGAGCAGGGCCCAGAAGTCAACCGGCGACCAGACCGTGAAGAGGGCCAGGCCGAACACCGCGAGCAGCGATGGCACGAAACGCAGCGTCCCTCGCCGACGGAGCAGCGGCCTCTGAGCCACCAGCGCGTAGACCACTGCCCCCACCCCCAAGAGGATCGGCCAGCCGACGGCGGAGTGATGGTTTCGGACCAGAACGTGCGGGCCGGGCTGGGGCTCCGGGGCTACCGAGACCGGCGAGAGCAGGGTCGGCAGCGGCGTGAGCCAGTTCCTGGTGTAAGGGTCGGGTAGGTTGTCGCGAATGCGTAGGTAATCTGCCGAGACCACTGGCGCGAGGAAGTACAGGGCCAGCAGACAGCCAAGCCCGTATGACGCCCCAACCCCGATCAGACGCTTGGCGCTCTTTCTGGGCCGTCCACCGAGCAGCAGGAACCAGAGGCTTATGAACAGCGAGCTGTACACGAAAGTGATGGTGTGCGTGGTCGCGAGTGCGAACCAGCAGATGGCTGCGAGCGCAACCGGGCGGGGTGAGGCGACGAAGTAGGCACGCGCGCTGTAATAGACGAGGACCGGCACGATCCCCTGCGCGACCGCTTCTGGAAAAGCGCCCCGGGCGTGGATGTTGACAAGGAAGTACGGCGCGGCCATGTAGGCGGCCCCGGCCAGCACGGCGGCCGGGCGGGAGCCGGTAAGCCGCCAGGCCAGCCGGCAGGTGAAGATTCCGGATACAGTAAGCGCCAGCCAGAGCGTAAGCTTGTATGCTGCGTACGGATTTGCCGGGGTTATCCAGCGGTACGCGAGCGCGGCGACCGTATAGGGGAACGGAGAGTAGAACTGCCAGACCGGGTACCGCCAGCCGTTGTGCTGCCACGGCGCTACGCGTGGAGGGAACTGGCCCTCCTCGAGCGCCATTTTCGCCTGAACGATCTCCCCAAGGTGGGGTACGAGATCACCAGCGGATGGGAGGATGGTGTCCGAGGCGGCCGGCGCCATCAGCGCAACACTCATCACCGCGTAGAGCAGTCCGACAAGCAGGCCATCGCCCCTCACGCGTGCTGCAAGGCACCGGCTGCCAGAGCTAACGCCCAGGGGTAGCCCCGCAACGAAGGCGAGTCCGCGATGGATCGGTTGCCGTTGGCGAATGGTCATCGGGCTTGGTGCGAGGCCGTGCTATCTTACGCCCGAGGCTTCAAACCTCGCCAGACGTGACATATCCGCCTAGCCGCCCACTTCCGGCCATCCGAGCCCGCTGAGCCGTCGGCCCGCTCGCCCTCACGCCGTCGCAGCAATTCAGCTTCGGCAACCAGATGGTCGCGCTCTTCGCGCAGCGTGGCCAGCTCGCGGCCGGTTGCCTCGTCCACTCGCTGTCCCCCAGGGCACATCATCGCTAAATCAGGCGACGGCCTAGAAGAACTGACAACGATACGACGCGTGGCGAAGGGACTACAGCGCAGTATGGCGTCGCGCCCTCGGCGTTCGACCTAGCCGCGTGGACCGGGGGGCGGGGTGATAGACTACATGTCCCGAAGCGAGAGGCTACGCAGCCATGACTCCGGGCCGGCCCGGTATTACCGAGCGGCCCGGTCGAAACTGAGGGCCACCAAGCCACGGCAAGCGAGCGCCCCTGAATGCGGACCGTAGCATTGCCCGGCTCTCTGGGCGTGCGTGCCTGGCGCAATGTGCTCGGGCTGATCCCGCTCGTCTGGCTGGCGGCGATCACCACCCCTTATCTGCTCGCCTCAACCGATACCCTGGGCCATTCGGATAGTTTCGGGACCCGCCAGGCTTGGCCTACCTATCAGGTGCTGGCTGTCGTGGCGGGACTCGGGCTGCTGGTAGGAGTCATCGGGCGGCGGCGCTTGTCCAAGCTGTATGCCGGCGTGGTCCTCAGCGCCGCCTCACTGCTCACGCTGGCGATCCTCGTCGGCGGCCAGGCTGGGGCTGCAGCTGCGGCCGTGCTCTGGCTCGTCATGCTAGGCTGGGCGTTTGGCGACCGGCTGCTCGCCTGGCTGTTCCGTGGCCATGACGCCCCAGTCGGACCCGAAGGCGCCGCGTTCTCGATCACGCTGGGCCTCGGCTTCTACAGTCACCTGACCCTGGGCCTGGCTCTGCTCGGCTTGCTCGACCGCTGGCTCGTGGTCGGCCTGCTCGCGGCGCTCTCAGTAGTCTTCCGGCGCGAGCTGGTCCAGCGCCTGCGGCTGGGCCGCGAACTGTTGTTCATGCCTGCCAGGCTGGCGCAGGCCGCCGAGCAGTGGTTCACGCTGCCCCTGCTTGCCCTGCTGGCCGGTTGGACCATCCTGGTGTTTGTCCAGACTGTGGCGCCTGAGATCCAATCCGACGCGCTCAACTATCACCTCGTGCTGCCCAAGCTGTACATCGAACAGCGGCGCTTCGTCACAACTCCCTATCTGCTCCAGTCCTGGTTCTTCCTCGGGACTGACATGAACTATCTGCTGGCCATGCTCATCGCGGACCAGACCGCTGCCAAGCTGACGCATTTCGTGTTCTGGGTGCTAACCTGGCTCGCCGTATTCGCATTCGCAAAGCGAGCCTTGAGTGGGCAGGCCGGCCTCCTCTCCGCGCTCCTGTACGCCACAACCCCACTCGTAGCCTGGGAGGCGTCGACGGCCCATGTCGATGTGGCCCTCGCCTGCTACACGTTCATGGCCACGGTGGCGGTGCATGGCTGGCTCGTCGAACGACGGCTTACCTGGCTGATCGTCGGCGGCCTCATGGCGGGGTTCGCCATTTCCACCAAGATGAACGCCATCGTGTTCCTCGTCCCGCTCGGGATCGTCGTCGCCTTGTACGCGCTGCGCAACGGGGGCGAGGCGCTCGGCCGCCGCTGGCTAGCCCCGCTGACCTTCGCTTCGGTCGCGGCGCTAGCTGCCGCGCCCTGGCCGGTGCTGCGATACCTCGAAACGGGCAATCCGGTCTTCCCCTTCCTCAACAATGTGTTTCGGAGCCCACTGTGGGCACCCGTCGACGAGCGCCTGGACCTCGGTATGTTCGGGATCGGGACCGGGGCCAGCCAGCTGCTCTCGCTGCCATGGGAAGTCACCTTCAACCCCACGCCGTTCGGAGAGGCGATGCCGGGCTGCGTCCTGGGACTTGGCTTCGTGCTTCTGCCGCTCCTCGCCGTAGGCCGGCCGTTCCCGAAGTACACGCCAGCCCTTGTGGCGCTCGTGCTCGCCGCCGGCCTCACCTGGGCCTTCACCGCCCAGTACCTGCGCTACTTGCTGGCCGCGCTCCCGCTCGTCTACGCCCTGGCGGGGTACGCTCTAGCCAACATCAGCTCGCGACCGTGGCCGTTCACCACTCCCTGCGCGTTGGGCCCTCTCGTTCGGCTGCTGACGCTGGCCTGGGTAGCTATTGGCCTTCCGCTGTGGCTGGCCAAATACTCGAACATCCCGGACAGGATCCCATACGCAGTCGCCTTTGGAGCCGAATCTCGGGAGCACTACCTGTCCCGCATCCTGCCAACATACGATGCTTACCAGTTCATCGCCCAGGGGAAGCAGGGCTATCCCGTCCACATATTCTCGATCGGGACCGCAGACCGACTGTACGCGCCCGGTATCGTGGAATCGCCGGACTCTTCGCCCGCTCGCCCGATAATCGAGGCATCAGATGGACGCGAGGCGGTGCGGCTGATGCACGATCGGGGGATCACCCATCTGTTGATCAAGCGGAATCTTGGTTCCACACCCGATCTCCTGATCGCCCAGAGACCCTTCCTGAGTGCCTATACCCACCTGGAGTACACGAGGAAGAACATTTCGGTCTATCGTCTCCTGGAGCAGGACGAGCTGCCGCTTGATACCATTGGCCCCCCGCCTGAAGGAGCGAGCGCATCAAGACCCGCGCCCGGGGCTCGCCAACGCCCGTCGGACGGGCCGCCTAAGGGCAGCCCGTATTAGCCGCCTCAGGGTCCAACAGCCACAGCGGAAAGGTGTCGCTGCTGGCCAGCGTCGAAATCAGTCATTTCATCCTGTCTACCGGCCGCGCGCGGTGTGGGCCGGCCAGATAGCCAGGTTGCCGTCGACGATCGCCTTTGCCTCGGCGCTCCCGTCCGCGGGGACGACAAACACGCGGCTCCTGCGAGCCGCGGTGGGGTCGGCGCGCGCCCCGGCCGGCAGGCCCGTGTAGACCAGATAGCGGCTGTCCGGCGACCACAGCGCGTGTGACTGGGCGTACTGGTCGAAGAAGGCGAAATGTCGGATCTGGTCCTGGCTGGGCAGAAACGTTCCGACTTGCTTGCGGCTCTTACCGGTTGAGTCGCTGACGAACCACGCCAACGCCTGGGCCTGGCGGTCGATCGAGGCGAAAGCTAGCTTCTTGCCGTCAGGTGACCAGAAGAAAGCCATGACCGCCTCCTGGGTAATCTGGGCGCGCCCGCTGCCGTCGCTCTTGACCACCTCCAGCCCCTGGTAGAAGATCCGTTCCGTGGGCGAACGGCTGCCGAATGCCAGGTAGTCGCCATTGGGTGACCAGAGGAACGCTGCCTCGTCGCCAAGCGGGGCTAGTCGTACGGACTCGCCGCCCCCGGCGTTCGACACGATCAACACGGCGCTCTTGTCCTGCGCCTCGGCGATGTACGCCAGCCTGGTGCCGTCTGGCGACCAGGCCGGCGCGCGGAAGTCGGCCGGTGGCGACGCGAGCGAACGTCGTTCGTCGTTCGGCCCAGGTCGCAGCACGCTCAGCTCGGCCTTCTGGTTGGAGCGATGGTCGCCCCCGACGTGAATCAGCAGCTCGGCGGCATCCGGCGACCAGGAGAAATACAGCGGACCGCCCTCGGCGACGGTCCGAGGCGGGCGTGCGCCGGCCGGGTCGAGGAGCTGGAGGGCAAGGGTATCGTTGTTCTGGACCAGGAGCGCCAGGGCCGAAGCGTCTGGCGACCAGGCCATGTAGATTGGCGCCAGGTCCTGTGACTCCCAGATCTTGTGGAGGTCCGAGCCGTCAGGGGCAGTGGTCCAGATCGCCGCGTTGGCTGGCTCGTCGCCCTCGCCTGAGCGCAGGCGCATGAATGCCAGCCGGGCCCCGTCCGACGTCCAGGTCGGCCAGCGGGAGATGCGGACCTCGCCTGCCACCGGCTGCTCGCCCGGGATCGAGTCCGCGCGTAGCGGGTCACCCCCTTCGAGGGCGACCGTGTAGACGTGATTGTCCTCGGCGACGTACGCCAGTCGCGCGGGCGTGGCAGCCGCGCTGGGCTGTCCAAGAAACTGGCTAAAACGATCCCTGGCGGGCGAACAGCCGACCAGCGCCAGCGCCGCGGCCAGCACGACCCAGCTCACCGATCGACGAGCCATCTCTCCCCGCGTTCCAGAGCGCCATCTCCAACCGAGAGGATAACACGCTGGACGTCGTTCAGCCTTCAAGGTTCAACGTTTAGGCGCGAGACGCTGGCGGTTCCTCAACTCGTTTGACCTGCCGGCGCCTACACTTCGACGTTGAACGTTGAACGAGGTCGCCTGTGTTCAGAGCGACTTTGCTGAGGCTGGCGCGAGCGCGTCGGCTACAGGATTTCATCACGCGCCACGGCGTGCTGCGCGGCTTCGGCTGGCGCTTCGTGGCGGGCGAGACGCTGGAAGACGCCATCGACGTGGTGGGCTCGCTCAACGCCGGCGGCGTCCTGGCCACGCTCGACTATCTGGGCGAGGAAGTGGCCGACCCGGAGGGGCCGCGGCGAGCGTCGAGGTCTACGTGCGGATGCTGGACCGGATCTCGGAGACTGGCCTCTCCGCGGCCGTCTTGCTCAAGCTGACCCAGCTAGGTCTCGCCGTTGAGGACCAACTGGCCGAGGCGAACGTCCGCCTGATCCTCCAGCGCGCCCAGCGCCTGCGCAATTTCGTCCGCATCGACATGGAGGGAAGCGCCTGTACGCAGCGCACCCTCGACCTGTTCCACCGCTTCAGGCCGTAGAACGTGGGGGCTGTGATTCAGGCCTACCTCCGCCGCAACTATGTGCGGCTGATCGAGCGCTTACTGATGGGCCACGGACTCGTGGCGATCGCCACCCATGACCAGCAGATCCTGCGCTACGCGCTCCGCTTCATCGCGCGCGAAGGAGTCCCTCGTGAGCGCTACGAGTTCGAGATGCTCTACGGGGTCCGCCGCGATCTGCAGCGCGCGCTGGCGCGTCGCGGCGAGCCGGTACGGACCTACGTCCCCTTCGGCCGCGAGTGGTACCCCTACCTTGTCCGCCGCCTGGCCGAGCGCCCGGCCAACCTGATGTTCGTTCTGACCAGCCTCGTGCGTGAGTGGCGAGTCTCTCGTCTCTAGTCGCGGGCGCGAAACCGAGGCTCGAGACCGAGACCAGAGACCAGCGTCTCGCGACTCGCGACACGTGACCCGCGACCGGTCTTACGCAGCTCCGCGCTGCTCGACGAGCCGCTTCGGCGGGCGGCCGCGGCGGGGTCGGTCGTCCAGGAAGTTGATCCTGGCAAACTCCTGCCGCAGCTCGAACTCCTCGAAATAGGTCGGACCGCTGCACCGAGCGCAGCGGAGCAGCGCGCGGTTCTCGATCGGCGTCTCGACGTCCGAGTCGAGCGGCTTGAACGTTGCGACGGGCTTGCCTGGGCCGGGTTCGACGCGGGCCACCCCAGAGACGTGGCCGCAGTGATAGCACTTGACATCGGCCTCGAGGTAGGTGCGGACGGGTGCCACCATAAGCTGCCCTCCTCTCGTGCGCCCTCTGCCTGTAGACAAACGTTCGAGGAAGGCGAAATATTCCGGGTGTTCTCCGCGGCGGGTCAGGTTCCTGCCACCAGAAGCCGGCGCTCGATCTGCGCGGCCGGGAAGCGTTGGTCGAAAGTGTAAAGGAGGCCCGGTCCGGGCTCACGGGCTGCGGCCCAAATCAGCGCGTCCGCGAAAGACACGCGGCTGGAGGCTCGACAGAGCAGCAGTGCCTCCAACGCGCGAGGCTTGGACAGTTCCAGGGGCGCTAGGTTGGCCCGTCCCAGCAGATCGACCAGCAGATCGATGCACGTGGCGCGCTCGACTTCGTAGAGGCGAGTGAGCACGAAAGCAGCCTCGGCAAGCGCCACGCTTGGAATGACGAAGTCGTCGGGACCTTCGATGAGGGCTTGCGCCAGGACGCCGTGTTCGGGAGGATCGAGCGTCAGGTACCGCACCATGACGCTCGTGTCCAAGACCGCTGTCACACGCCCGATTCCTCGGTATGGGGCTGCGCGTGGCGGCGCACCTCCGCGGCCCACAGCTCGTCTGCAGCCTGGAGCTCCTCGGCTGAGGGAAAGCGACGAATGAAGGGTCGAGCCGCGCCCGCCAGAGACCGTCGGTGGGAGCCGGCCAGGAACCTCAGTTCAACGTGATCGTCGACGAGACGCTGCACGGCCAGCATGCCCGGCCGAATACCAAGCTTCTGCCGTATGGCCTGGTCGATCACAACCTGACCCTTGGCTCCTACCTTCGTGGCCATCGTACGACTCTGGCGTAATTATATAACTGATTCGCTAGAGTTCTACTGCCCTCAGGGCACGATCGCGGCGCGGGTCACCTTGCCCTGGTCGGCCATGTTAAAGGCCTCGTTGATCTCGGCGAGCGGGAACTTGTGGCTCAGGACCTTGTGCCACGGATACAGGTCTCGCGTTCGCACCACCAGCTCGAGCGCTTGCTGGAGGTGCTCGGCCTCGTAGTAGACCATGCCGTAGATGGTGCGGTTGCCGAAGATCAGCCAGGACGGGTCGAGCTCGTAGGTCAGGCCCGGGCTGATGTTGCCGATCTCCAGGTAACGCCCGGTGCGGCCCAGCATCCGCAGACCTTCTGGGCAGACCCGTGGATGTCCGGCCAGCTCGGCCACCACGTCGGCGCCCCACTCGTCGGTCAGCTCGAAGACTCGCTTGATCCGCTCGTCGGCCTCCTTGAGCTGCCGGAAGTCGATCAGCTCGTCGGCTCCGAACGCGGCTGCGAGGTCCAGGCGTTCCTGGATGCCGTCGATCACGATCACCTTGCCGGCGCCCATCTGCTTGGCGACCGCGGTCGCGTACACGCCAAGGCCGCCGGCGCCCTGGATGACCACGTTCTCGCCCAGCTTGAGCTGGGCGAGCTGCATCCCACCCACAACCTGCGACAATGCGCAGTTGATGCCGGCCACCGTCTCGTCCGGCAGCTCGTCCGGGACCTTGAAGATGGCGGCGCCCCGGTTCAGGTAGTGATAGTCGCCGAAGGCGCCGTAGAAATGGGGCGGGCTGTCGCACGACCTGGTCAGGTACAGACGCGCGAACGGGCAGGCGCGGAATACTCGCTTGGTGCAGGCGCGGCACTTGCCACAGGGATAGAAGTATCGAAAGATGACCCGGTCACCGACCTGGAGCGGACTGCCGGCCGCGTCACGGCTCAGGCCCTCGCCCAGCTCGTGGATCCGGCCGGTCATCTCGTGGCCCAGGATCTGCGGATAGGGCCGCCCGAACTTTTCCACGTCGAACTCACCGCGCCACTGGTGGAGGTCCGAGCCGCAGACGTTGGCGACTGTCATCTCGAGCACGGCGGCGCCCGGCTCCGGCGACGGGACCGCGTACTCCTTGATCTTCATTGGCTTCCCAGGGCCGTAGAAGGCCGCTACCCGCCCGGTTACGCTTGGCATGGCTCCCCTCCCCGCTCGGTCGCGTCCGAACTCTCGCAGCAGGCTGCCTCAGCCCACTCCGCACGAAGTGAATCAGCTTCGCCGACGCGTACAGCGTAGGTGTCCAAGGCCACCGGCGGCAACACGTCCTTCGAGGCCTCGGAACGTCAGGACAGAAAGGGTGGCCGCCAAATTTTGGGGTCCGGTGGCGGGCGACAACCGGCCCTCACCGCCCCTCCCCCCTCTCCCTCAAGGGGCCCTCAAGGGGGGAGGGGAGCACTGGGATCCGAGCGTCGAACGTCCCCTCTCCCGCGGCAGGGAGAGGGGGCAGGGGGTGAGGGCCGTCCCTTGCTCTCCAAAACCTTCACAAAACAGTCCGCTTGACACCCCACGCGACTGGCACCTATCATCCGCGCTTGGTGCTCCGACGCGCAGGTCGGGCGCCTCGACCGCAGCTGGAAGGGATCGGGTGCAAGCGATGCGTGGGCTGACCGACAAGTTTGGGATCGCGTTCGAGCTGCTCGGCTTCCTGTGGGCCCAGCGCCTGTGGTGGATGATCCCGCTCGTACTGATGCTGCTGCTGTTGATCGCCCTGATCGCCTTCGCCTCGGCCACCTCGCTGGGGCCGTTCATCTATCCGCTGATCTAAGCTTAGAGCGCGCCGGCGGCTGCTGGCTGGCGGGCGGCGGCCTGCTTGACAGCTTGCAGGAAGTAGCGGTGGAAGCGGTCGTCGCCGCTTAGCTCGGGGTGGAAGCAGCTCGCCAGCAGCTGGCCCTGGCGCGCAGCCACGATCGTGCCATCGTCGAGCCTGGCGAGCGTCTCGACCTCTGGCCCAACGCCACGGATGGCGGGCGCTCGAATGAAGATCGCCCGAAACGTCTCGGCACCAAGGGGGGCGATGTGTAGATCGGTCTCGAAACTCTGGAGCTGGCGTCCGAAGGCATTCCGCTCGACCTGCAGGTCCATTGTTGCTAGCAGCGGCTGGTCGAGCCCGCCGATGTCGCGCGCCAGTAAGATGGTGCCCGCGCACGTGCCGTAGATCGGCAGCCCGTCGTCCACCAGCCGCCGCAGCGGCGCGAGCAAGTCAAAAGCTTCGAGCAGCTTGCCGATGGTCGTGCTCTCACCGCCCGGAATGATCAGGCCGTCAAGTGCTTCCAGGTCCCCCGGCACCCGCACCTCGCGGGCCTGTGCGCCGAGCCGACGGAGCACCGCGACGTGCTCCGCAAAAGCTCCCTGAAGCGCCAGCACGCCGATTGTCAGTTGAGAGAAATCCTCCTCCATCTTGTCCCTCGAACCTGTCAGCTGCTAACGGCTGACGGCTGACAGCTGATCGCTCGTGTCTCACCAGCCCCGAACCGCGAGCAGCTCGCGCTCCGGGATCTCCGCAATCTCCAGGCCGGCCATCGGCCTGCCCAGCCCCTTTGAGACCTCTGCCACGATCTTGGCGTCCTGGAAGTGGGTCGTAGCCTTCACGATCGCCTGAGCCGTGACCGCCGGGTTCTCGCTCTTGAAGATGCCCGAGCCAACGAACACGCCCTCCGCGCCAAGCTGCATCACCAGCCCCGCGTCGGCTGGGGTGGCTACCCCGCCAGCGCAGAACATGACCACCGGCAGCTTTCCTGTCTGGGCAACCTCGCGGACCAGCTCGTACGGCGCGCCCAGCTCTTTGGCTTCGGCCATCCACTCGTCTGGCCCACGCGTCGTCAGCCGCCTAATCCTGCCGACGATCGCCCGCAGATGGCGGACCGCCTCGACAATGTTGCCGGTTCCGGCCTCGCCCTTCGAGCGAATCATGGCCGCCCCTTCGCCGATTCGGCGTAGAGCCTCGCCAAGATCGCGCGCCCCGCACACGAACGGCACCTTGAACGCGTGCTTGTCGACGTGGTGCTCCTCGTCGGCCGGGGTGAGCACTTCGGACTCGTCGATGTAGTCGACTCCGAGCGCCTCGAGCACCTGGGCCTCGGCGAAGTGGCCGATCCGACATTTGGCCATGACCGGGATGCTGACCGCCGCCATGATCTGCTCGATCAGCTCCGGTGCGCTCATGCGAGCCACGCCGCCGTGGGCACGGATCTCGGCCGGCACGCGTTCGAGCGCCATCACCGCACATGCTCCAGCGTCCTCGGCGATGCGGGCGTGCTCGGCCGTCACGACGTCCATGATCACGCCACCCTTGAGCATCTGAGCGAGGCCCTTTTTGACCGTAAACGTCGCTTCCTGCATTTCCAGCTCCTTGCCGTCAGCTATCAGCGGTCAGCACCGCCGTCGCCGTGATCCTGGACTCTTCAGTCCTGCCTATAAGATAGACCGGCCAAGTGGACTTGCGCAAGGGCCAATTTTGTGTCATAGTGTACAACCAATCCATCGGACAGCTGACGGCTGAAAGCTGACAGCTGATGGCTCGCACATGGCCGACGCGCTAGCGATCTCGCTGGACGAGAGTCGGCAGCTCTCCCTTCAGCAGCAGCTCTATACCGGCCTGCGCCAGGATATTCTGGCCGGGCGCCTCCGGCCGGGCGAGAGGGTGCCGGCCACTCGCTCGCTGGCGGTCCAGCTCGCGATCTCACGGACAACGGCCGTCCTGGCGTATGAGCAGTTGCTGGCGGAGGGGTACTTCGAGGCACGCCGCGGGGCGGGTACCTTTGTCTCGCGCCAGCTGCCTGATGATACGCTGCGCGCGCCTGATCCCGTTCCCGCGGCCGCCATCTCCCCACGCCACGCCTGGCGCCGCCTGTCGCGCTGGGGCGCTCACCTGGCCGACGTGCGGGTCGGGCCAGCCGGCGGACCGGCCCTGGACGCCGACGAGATGTCCACCGAGCGGTATCGGCCGATGCCGTTCGACTTCCGCCCTGGGCGCCCAGACTGGGACGCTTTCCCCCACCGAATCTGGAGTCGGCTGGCCGCCCGCCGCTGGCGCCAGCGCTCGGCGGACCTGGCCTCGTACGGCGACCCGGCCGGCTATCGGCCGCTTCGCGAAGCGATCGCCGCCCACCTGGCCCTGTCGCGGGGGGTCCGGTGCAGTGTCGAGCAGGTCGTGGTCGTCAACGGCTCGCAGCAGGGGATCGACCTGCTGTTTCGGCTCTGGCTCGACCGAGGCGACATGGCCGCTCTGGAGGAGCCAGGTTACCCCGGGGCTGCCCTCGCGCTGCGGGCCCACGAGGCCGCCATTCTGCCAGTCTGCGTCGACGAGGACGGGATCAGCGTTGAGTCGCTGCCGCCCCCCGAGACCGAGCACGCTCCGCGTCTGGTGTACGTAACGCCGTCGCATCAGTTCCCGACCGGCGCCACCTTGAGTCTGCCCCGTCGGCTTCGGCTGCTCGAGTGGGCGGCGCGCCGAGGCGCGCTGGTGGTGGAGGACGACTACGACAGCGAGTTCCGTTACAGCGGCCGTCCGCTCGAGTCGCTTCAGGGCCTGGACTCCAATGGCGTGGCGGCGTACGTCGGCAGCTTCTCCAAAGCGTTGTTTCCACCACTGCGGGTGGGGTACGTCGTGCTCCCGCCCGGCCTCGAGGCGCCCTTCGTGGCGGCCAAGTGGTTGGCGGACCGCCAGACGGCGACCCCAGACCAGCAGGTCCTGAGCGATTTCATTCAGGAGGGCCACTTCGAACGCCACCTGCGACGGATGCGGCGCCTGTACCAATCTCGCCGCGATGCCCTTCTGGCGGCACTGAGTGAGCAGCTGTGCGGGATCGTCACGCCGGGCGGCGACGGGGCCGGCCTCCACCTGATCGCGTGGCTGCCCCAGGGCTGGAATGACCGCCCGATCGCGGCCCGCGCGGCAGAGCTGGGGGTGGCCGTGACGCCGCTGTCGCCTTACTATCAAGGTGATGCGGGGCGGCCCGGACTGATGTTGGGCTTCGCCGCGCTCGACGAATCGAGCATCCGCGAGGGCGTCTGCCGCCTGGCGCAGGCAGTCAATATGTAGGGGCGCCCCGATGAATCGGGGCGCCCTACGGAGACTACCTTGTCCGAATCACCTATCGGCTTCGCCGAGCGCGTCGCCCACCATTCGGCCGGGCTCGCGGTCGGCCGGGAGGACGCTCTGGTCGGCCGCCAGGCGGTCGAGCTTTACGTGCGCACCTACAACACGATCCTGCGCAGCTCGGGCGACGTCAAGCTGCGAGCCTTCGAGGCGGCCCACCTGGGCGTCGACTCCAGCCTGCACCACCGAGCCGCCAGCCCCTGGCTCGACGCCGGCGCCTTCATCTACGCCCTCCAGCGGCTGCCAGAGTGCGCGGCCCAGGTCGAGTGGGTCGTGCTGGGGCAACTCCCGGAGCAGTTCGGCTCGGTCCTGGAGGCCGGGATCGAGGGTTGGGAGCGGGTCGAGGCCCCCGGGCGGCGGCGCCGGTGGCACTTCGACGGCACGAGCACGCTGGCTGGCCTGATCGCTAGCCCATCCGACCTGGACGACGTGATCCCGACCCTGGTCGCCTACCAGATCGAGTGGAACAAGCTCCACGATCTGCTGGCCGCGCATCCGGAGGTCCGGTCGCGCATCCAGCGACCAGAATCCCCAAGTGGAGCCTGGCTCAAGTGGCTGGGCGAGGCGGTCCACGTTCCGGTCGAAGACTGGGTCCGCCTTCAACGCATCTGGGGGCCGAGCTTCTGGCCAATGCTCAGGACGATCGGCCAGGCCCAGAAGGACATCCGAGTTCGAATGCTCGGCGGGACGCATGTCGGATACACCAAGCTGGTCGATCGCTGGTGGGAGCCGATTGGGGCGCTGCTAGCCGAGCGTGACCTGCTGCAGCGCCCGATCTATTTCGTCTCGTCAAACCCGCATGGGCTGCTCAATCTGGTCTCGGGCTACGTCCGTCGGCAGGCGGCCGCCTTGTGGAGCTTCCTGGAGCAGACGCCGGAGGGTGAGGGCCTGTCGGAGATACCCGCGCTACGGCGCGCGCGCGGCCAGAGCAACCCGGAGAACCTCCTGTACTACGCCTCGCGCCTGTGGCACGCCTACCATCCCGAAGCTCCCGCGCCCAGTGTGCGGGTGGCTGAGGAAGAGGAGCGCGGCATCTTCACCCTGGCACCGACGGACGGCCTGGATGTCTGCAGTCAGATCATCGAGCTGGCAAGGCTGCGTGCCGAGGACCTCGATCCCAGGCTGGCAGGCCTGGCCGGCGTGCTGGACCGCTCCGATGCCGTAATCCTGAACATCGACTACCCGCTCGGAATGTCCGCCTACTATATCCTGCGCCAGGTGGCCGAGAACCTCCCTCGCCTACCGGGCGTCTACGTACTTGGCAAAGCTGCCACGCTCAACGGCGCGGTCGGGGACGTGATGATCGCCGACGTGGTGTTCGACGAGTACACTGGCAACACCTACTCCTTCCCGAACGTCTTCGGCTACGACGACGTCGCGCCTTGGCTGGAGCGCGGCTCGGCGTTGGACAAGCAGAAGGCCGTCAGCGTACGCGGCACGTTTCTCCAGAATCACGGCTTCCTCGATTTCTTCTATCAGGAGGCGTACACCGTAGTGGAGATGGAGGTCGGGCCGTACCTGAGCGCCGTGTACGAGGCCACGTATCCCGACCGCTATCCGCTCGGCGAAGCGGTCCACTTCCGCGACCTGCCCTTCGAGGTGGGCGCGATTCACTACGCCTCGGACACCCCCTACACCCGGGCCCGCACGCTCGGAAGCCGCCGCCTGTCGTTCGAAGGGATCGACTCGACCTACGCCGCCACGGTCGCGATCCTGCGGCGAATCCTGCGCTGCGAGAACGAGCGCATGGAAGGAGCCGTCGATGCCCGAGCTTGATCTGGCGGTCCGTGGCGGGACCGTCGTCACGGCGAGCGAGACACGCCTGGCGGACGTCGGCATCGCTGGCGGCCGGATCTCCGCGCTGGGCGAGGTCGGGGAGGCTCGCGCGGAGCTGGACGCAAGTGGCCTGTTCGTGCTGCCGGGTGTGGTGGATGCGCACACCCACCTGGACGCCCAGGCGCTGCCGGGCGCCCCGCGGACGGCCGACGACTTCGAGTCGGGAACGATCGCGGCAGCCTGCGGCGGCGTGACGACCGTTGTCGACTACGCCCGCCAGCATCCCGGACGAAGCCTGGCCGAAGCCGCTCAGGACTGGTGCGCGCGGGCCGAGGGAAAGGCCGTGATCGATTACGGCTTCCATCTGGTCGCGACCGACTTCTCCGACGCCAGTCTGGCCGACGTGCCGAGCGTCGTGGCCGATGGCTTTCCCAGCTTTAAGGCGTTCATGATGCGGCTCTCTGACGCCGAGCTGCTGCGACTGATGAGCGCCGTGGCGGCGGCCGGCGGGCTGGTGATGGCGCACGCCGAGAACGCCTGGGCGTTGGAGCATCGCAAACAGGAGCTGTTCGCACAGGGCCGGCGATCGGCCCGCTGGTACGTGGACAGTCGCCCCGAGATAGGCGAGGCCGAGGCGACCTCGCGCGCCTTCGACTACGCCGACCTGATCGGCGCGAAGGTCTGCGTCGTCCATCTCTCGTGCGACGCTGCCCTCGAGCGCGTCCGAGCCGCCAAGGCCCGTAGCGCGCAGGCATGGGCCGAGGTCCGACCCTGCTATCTGCTGCTCGACTCCGAGCGCTACACGGCTCCGGGCGCCGAGCCGCTGATGTTTAGCGGCTGCCCACCGCTTCGGGCGGCCTGGAATCTTGATCGCCTCTGGGCGGGGCTGGCCGACGGGACTCTCGACGTGATCGGGAGCGACCATTGCGCGTGGACCCTGGAGCAAAAGTCGGTCGGGGCAGAGGACTTCAGCCTGATCCCACACGGCATCCCGGCCCTGGAGACCGAGTTGGTGAGCCTGTGGACCGCCGGAGTGGGCGGCGGCAAGCTGTCGGCCAATCGGCTGGTCGAGGCGATGGCTACGGCGCCAGCCCGGCTGCACGGCCTTTACCCGCGAAAGGGCACGATCGCCGTCGGCTCGGACGCGGACCTGGTGCTGTTCGACCCCAATCGCGACGAGACGATCACACAGAGCCGCCTCCACTCGCGAACCGGCTACGAGCCGTGCGAGGGCATGCGCTGCGTCGGCTGGCCTGTCCTGACTCTCTCGCGCGGCGACGTCATCGCTCGCGACGGCGAATACGTCGGCAAGCCCGGGCGCGGCCAGTTGCTCAGACGCGAGCGGCCGCCGCGGTGAGCCCCGTGCCTCGGCGTTGCCGACCCCGGCATACACGACGACCAGCCGGAGGCCCCGGGTTCACGAGCCCGCAACTGGCGCGGCCCAGGCCACCCGTGCACTGTTCCCGACGGGCCGTGCAACTTCGGTTCGGCCGTGGAGCCAGGGACGCGCTCGCACCGTAAGCCTGATCCCAGATGTTGCTAGGGTTCAGGGGACGGAAAACTAGCTAAGTCGCTGAGATCAACCTGTGACTGGCCGCTCAGCGGCGCCCGCATCCGACGCGTTAGGCAGGCCGGACAGAAACATCCCTGGTAGTTGATGCAAAAATGTCCCAGTCCATGAAGGATACCTTCGTCCCGGTCAAACTTCTGAACCAATTCGTCAAAGTGACGGGCGTGGCCAGTCTCGTATCGTCCAAACACTGCGTTAGCACAGAAATCGGCGATCTGAAGCATACGTGAGTTCGCGGCAGCGGTGAATAACGGGACTTCGGCTATGTTATAAATTTCTCCCCAGCGTGTCCCTTGACGGCGGACCCGTAGGGCGAGTGCTTCCAGCACCTTCTGGTACTCCGAAGACGCAATGACCATCAGCCCCCGCTGTCGCTCCCCTTCCTGCCGAAAGCGACGCGTCAAGAACGCATCAAACCGCCTGATGAGGCTCTCGAGGGCGAATTGGTATAAATCTTCGCCGCAGTGAGTGAGCCCATTGCTTCTCTATCGCTACTGCAAACATTACCGATAAGCTCTCCGAAACCTTTCTACAGATCTCGTCCAACACTTGGTAACGTTGTGTCTGGGTAAGCTCGCTCCAAGGCGGATCGATACCGGCTCGTATCGCGGAGGCATGGAAGGCTACTGGCTCCGGGAGGTCAGGCAAGATGGTCTGCTGTATCTTGTCGACTTCTTCCGAGAGCCAGTACGTCTGTCTCTCGAAGACCGCGATGCCGGCAACCACGAACGTCTTTGCGTCATGGTGGCCCGACTCGTCCATGTAGAGCAGGTACACTAAGCTAGGCACCTATACCCCGTGGCTTAAACAGAACGAGACCGGGGGCAAAGCCACGGGCACATAAATCGGTGCCCTCCCGGTCTGGGTACATATTACACGCGCTCAGCAGCGGATGTCAACTTTTGGCCGGCTGGGGGGTGCCCCGTAGCTTTTTGCGCGGCGAACAAGAACCCCCTCACCCCAGCCCCTCTCCCTTGCGGGGGGAGCTGGTTTCTCCCTCTCCCCTCGGAGGGAGAGGGGGCCAGGGGGTGAGGGCGAGGTGGCCCGCGCAAGACTTGAAGCGAAGCGGCCCGAGAGCCGGCCACAACCCGCCTCGATCGTCCCACCATGCCCACGCGGCACCAGGTTACGCAAAACTTTAAGGGCCACCCCCGACTGGGCGAGTCTAGGCTGGTCATGGGCCTCGTAGAATGTGTCCATGCGCAGAGTTCGGAGGTGATTACGGCCGTGTCGCCTGCTGGCGCGAGGTGCCCGCGTACGGTGTGGGCATCGGGCCGATCGCACGGGAGTCGATCTCGATGAGGGCGGGGCCGCCGGCGGCGAGCGCTTCAGTCAGCGCAGGGTTGAACGCTTCGATGCGGTCGACGCGCCGAGACCAGACGCCGAAGGCCTCGGCCACTTTGGCGAAGTCAGGGGTGTGCAGGTCGACCGCGATCCGCCGGCCCTCGAAGGCACGGTCCTGGATGTGGCGCAGAATGCCGTAGCCGCCGTCGTTGAACAGCAGTACCACGACCGGGAGCTGCTGCTGGACCGCCGTCGCCAGCTCGGCCATGTTGTAGACGAAGCCGCCGTCGCCGGCGATGCAGACGACCTGACGGTCCGGTCGCGCGGTGGCCGCTCCGAGGGCCAGGGGCAGCCCTGGGCCGATCGCGCCGCAGGTGGGGTTCATCGACGTGCGCGGCTCGTAGACCTCGAGCAGGCGGTTGCCCCATGTGTAGGCCGAGATGGTCGCGTCCTTGACGACGATCGCGTCGCGCGGCAGCGCCGCCCGCAGGCTGTCCATGATCTTGGCGTGCTGGCCGATCCGCTCGCGGAGGGCGGCTCGCGCGGCCGCCCGCGTCTGGGCGACCCGCTCGGGCCAGCCCATCTCGGTCTGGACGCGGCCGCCGAGCGCCGCCACGAGCGCCGCCAGAGCCGGTCTGGCGTCCCCAGTGACGCCCTGGGCGGCGGGGTAGTTCTTGCCGATCTCGGTCGGGTCGATATCCATGTGGACGATTGTGTCGGGCAGCGTCATCCGCCAGTTCTGCGTGGGCGAGCCCTGAAAGCGCGTCCCGATCGCGATGAGGACGTCGGCCTCCTTGGCCAGGTCCTGAACCGGCGCCTCCACCGATAGGTTGCCGATGCAGAGCGGATGGTCCTCGGGGAGCGAGCCGCGCCCGGTGTTGCTGGTGATCACGCCGGCCCGCAGCAGCTCGGCGAGGGTCCGAAGCTCGGCCGAGGCCTCCGAGGCGATCACGCCGCCGCCAGCCCAGATGAGTGGCCGCTTCGCGCCAGCCACGATCTGGGCGGCACGCGTGATCTCGTCGCTCGACGGCTCAAGCCGCGCGAATCCCTCGAAGACCGGCACGTCGGCCTCGTCTTCGGCGTTTTGCAGGTCAATGGGCAGCTCGACCGACACCGGCCGCCGCCGGCCCGTGACAGCCTGGCGGATCGCCTCGCCGAGCACAACGGGTATCTCGCGAGTACTGTTTGGCCGCCCTGCCCACTTGGAGCTGGCCGCGAGCATCGCGAGCTGGTCTCGGGCCTCGTGTAAGAAACCCTTCGCCTTGCCCAGATACTGACTCTCGACCTGGCCGGTCAGGTGGAGGACCGGCGACGAGGCCGTGTACGCCTCGACCATCGAGCCCATCGCGTTGGCCGCGCCCGGCCCGGTGCTGGTCAGGGCCACTCCCAGCCGCCCGCTTGCTCGGGAGTAGCCGTCGGCCATCAGCACGGCCGCCTGCTCGTGCCGCACGGGCACCGGGCGGACTGAGCCCAGCCGGTTCATCGCGTCATAGATCGGGACGTTGTGAACGCTCACGATCCCGAACACCAGGTCGACGCCGGCCGCCGAAAGCGTCCGGACGGCCAGCTCCCCACCAGTCAAACGAGCCATGCAACAGCCCTCGAGCGCGGATTGGTGCTCAGCATAGCGCGGGGCGGTCTCTCGACGCGAATGGCAGGACTGGACCGCAGGGACGGGGCATCGCGGCCGGTATGATTGTCGTGATGGTCGAGCGGGAGTGGCACTGTCCCGTGTGCGGCGCCTCGGTCAGTGGGCGGGCCGAGCACCTGAGGACGGCGCACGGGATCGGCGGATCGGGCGAGGACCGCTTCGGGCTGCGAGCCTCCGCGCGAGCCCGCCGAGCCGCGCCGACCGGCCGGCGTCCGAAGCGTTCGACCGGGTCCCGCTACCCCAACGCGTCAGCGGGTGAGGAGGCGCTCCCGCCGCGCCCGTTCGAGCTTCCGCCCGACGCCGCCGTCTTACGGCTGCTTTGTGCCAGTCTAGATGGGGTCGAGCAGGGAGCGCTGGCGGCTCGCCTGTCCGACCTGCCGGGCGTCGATTCGGTCGCCGTGGACCTGTATGAGCGAACAGTCGACCTGTTTCTTGATCGGCGGCGGGCCGCGCCCCCGCACCTGGTGGCGCTGGCGACCGAACGGGTCGAGCTGCCGGTCGTCGGCGCCGAGCTTCACCGCACCCCGCCCAGCGGCGGCAAGCTCGGCACGGCGACGCTGTTGCTGGTCGTCGCCTAGCAGCTCGACCGAGCGGCTCGCCAACTGGCCGCCAGAGCACGTGCTGTGTTGGTGGTGATCATGTCCACGCCAGCCGCCACAGCGCCGGCGAGTCTGTTGTCCCAATCTGGCGTTGCGGCGTCCAGCGTCCAGACGTCCAGGAGTAGACCCGCCTCGTGAACCAGCTGCGCGACCTCGCGAGATCCGTCCTGCAACGCGCGTTCGAAGGCGCTGAGCCGCAGATGGAGCTCGCGCGCCCCCGGCACCAGGCCAACGAGCTGGCCCAGTCGACGGTGGAGGTCTTCGGCGAGCAACACCGGGCCGGCTCGCGCCCGCTCCAGGTAAAAATCCGGGTCGAAGCCGAGCGGCACAGTTGGGTCGGCCTGCCTCAGTCGTCGGAGATTCCAGTCCGAGCACCCGCCGAAGATCACCCGATCCTTAACCGGCTCGACCAGGCCTGCCAGCTCCTCGACCCGCCGCCACGGCCAGGGCTGGATGTCCTTGACGTCCAGCTCGAGCCGCGTCGGGAAGGGCTGCTGGCGGATCTTCGCCACTACTTCGCTCAGGAGCGGCGGCCGATGGTCCAGGACCCTTGGGCCGTGCCGAAACCGTAGTCGCTCCGCCTCCAGTCGTGTGGTCTGGCTCACCAATCCGCGCCCGGTTGTCGAACCGTCGAGCTGCGCGTCATGCGTGACCAGAAAGTCGGAGTCGAGCAGCATGTTGATATCGATTTCGGCCCGCGCGACACGTTCCCGGTAGCATTCCTCGACGGCGGCCAGCGAGTTCTCCGGGTACTCGCCGCTCCAGACGCAGCCGTGCGCCTTCAAGCTAACTGTGCGGCCGTCCACGGTCTTGAGAAACGAGTCGGGGTGAGGCGCGAGCGTCACCCGATCCGCTCGCCGCTGTCCGGGTCGAACAGGTGCACGCGCTCGAGGTCAAGGGCGACGTCGAGCCGGTCGCCGATCTGGCCGCCGAAGCTCGCGGGGGCGATGACTCGCATCGCCCAAGAGCCGACGCGCACGTCGACTACCTGCTCACGGCCCATCGGCTCAACCACGTACACCTCACCACTCAGGTGGCCCTGGCCGGCCGGCTCGATCGACACGTCCTCTGGCCGAATCCCCAACGTGGCCCGCGCAGGGGCGCTGGCCGCGAGGGCAGCACGCCTGCTCTCAGGCAGATCGATCGTCAGGCCATCCGAGACCGCGACGAGAGAGCCGTCCCTTTGGGTGATCTCGACCGGGAGAAAGTTCATGGGTGGGTTGCCGATGAACTCGGCCACGAAGAGGTTGCGCGGCCAGGCGTACAGCTCCTCGGGCGTGTCATACGCCAGGAGCCGGCCGTCTCGCATGAGTGCGACCCGGTCGGCCATGGTCAGAGCCTCGACCTGGTCGTGTGTGACGAAGATCGAAGTAATCCCGAGGTCCTTCTGGAGTCGCTTGATCTCACCTCGCATAGCGTGGCGCAAGCGGGCGTCGAGGTTGCTGAGCGGCTCGTCGAGCAGCAAGATATCCGGCTGCTTGACGAGCGCTCGAGCTAGGGCCACACGCTGCTGCTGGCCGCCCGATAGCTGGGCCGGCTTTCGGGCCAGCAAGTGGCCGACCTGGACCTGCTCGGCGGCCGCGCGGACCCGTCGATCGCGCTCGGGCCTGGGAATCTTCCGCTGCACGTCCAGCGGGAACGCGATGTTCTGCTCGACCGACATGTGCGGGTACAGCGCGTAGCTCTGGAAGACCATCCCGATCCCGCGGTCTTTGGGCAGCAGGTGCTCCACCCGCCGCTCGCCAAACACGATCGTGCCCGCAGTCGGCTTGTAGATACCGGCCACCATCAGCAGGGTCGTCGTCTTGCCACACCCGGACGGGCCCAAGAGCGCGACGAACTCGCCGCTCCTGATCTCCAGATCGAGCGATTCGACCGCTGCTACGGGTCCAAAGCTCTTGCTCAGCTGGTCCAGCAGGACGCGCACGTCAGCCCTTGACTCCGCCGCTGTAGATCCTCAGGAAATACTCCTGGGCGAACAGGAAGAGCGCCAGGACGGGCATCACGTAGAACAGGCCGATCGCGGTCAGCGTGCCATAGTCGACGAAGCGACCCTCGCCGAGAAGGCTCCGCACCATCATCGACAGGGTCGCCTGGTTGCCGCTCGGCATGAATATGAACGGCAGCAGGAACTCGTTCCAGCCTTGCACGAACGAGAGCAGGCCGAGCGCCAGCATGCCAGGCTTGACCAGCGGCATCACGATCCGCCACCAGGTCACGATCCGGTTCGCGCCATCGACCAGCGCCGCCATCTCGAGGTCCCACGGGACCGTGTCGAAGAAGCCTTTCATGATCCACACGCCGAACGGCAGCTCGAACGCCGCCTTGACCAGGATCACGCCGAGGAGCTGGTCGTAAAGGCCCAGCCAGCGCAGCACGACGAAGGTCGCGATCAGCAGCACGACGGTCGGGAAACTGTGGAGCAGCAGCACGCCGCCGAGGAACATCCGACGGCCCTTGAACTTGAGCCGGGACAGGGCGTAGCCGGCCATCGATGAGACGAGCAGGACGACGCCGGCCACGCTGCCGGCAAAAACGAAGGTGTTTATCGTCAGCGGGATGATCGGCGACTTGTTCTGCAACTGCTGGACCCTCTCCGGCGCCCAGAGGAAGCGCCAATTGTCGAGCGTGAACGGCCCGACCGGCCGCAGCCCCTCGACGCGCTCGAAGAACGAGGAGTAGAGCAGCCAGCCGTAGAGGATGATGATCGGCAGGGTGGCGAGCAGGATGATCGCGTACGGGATCAGGCCCTGCCAGCCCCTGCTGCGCTGCACCTCGATCGAAACGGCCATCTCACGTAATCTCGACTCTCGGGTCGCCCACCAGGTCGCCGAAGCGGAACAGGCGGAGGAGCAGGCCGCTGATGGCCAGGCCCATCACCACCAGGACCGCCGCCATCGCCGCGCCGAGGCCGAACTCCAGGTTGCCATAGTAACTGTTGAGGGCGGTGTGGAATGCCCACAGGCTCCAGGTCTCGGTGCCATACAGGCCCGGCCCGCCGTTGGTCGTGAGGAAGATGTACTCGTAGGAGGCGAACAGGCTCATCGTCTGGTAGGTCAGGACGAACAGGATCGGCCACTTGAGCAGCGGCAGGGTGATCCGCCGCACGATCTGCCAGGCGTTGGCTCCGTCGACCCGGGCGGCGCGGAACAGGTCCTCCGGGATGCTCTTGATCGCACTGGTGAACACGAGCATGCCGAGGCTGGCCCCGACGAAGCCGTTGACGAGGATGAGGATCAGCCACGGGTCGGTCGCGAGCCAGAAGCGCGGCTCGACCCCGAACGGCTCCCCGAGCTGGTTGATGATCCCGAATGGCGGGGCCGCCGCGGCCCAGCTCCACATCAAGGCGTATACTACCGAGGGCGAGATGCGCGGCAGCAGCCAGAGTGCCCGGAAGACGGTGCCGGTCTTCGAGTCGACGTGGATGGTCAGGAGGGCGACCCCCAGCCCAACCAGCACGTTGAACGCCAGGGTGGCGGCGACGAAGAGCAACGTATTTCCGAGGATCGTCAGGCTGAAGCGGCTCCGGATGATCCGCTCGTAGTTGTCCAGCCCGATCCACTGCCAGCGGGAGAGCCCGGTTGAGGTGGCCATATCGGTCAGGCTCATCCCGAGCGTGATCAGGACCGGGGCCAGGAAGAAGGCCGCCACCATGACGACGACCGGCGCCATGAAGAAGAGCGCCGTGGCGTTGGCACGCCACCAGTTCTTGAGGGCGCTCTCTTTCGCTGCCGGGAGCGCCTCCACCGCTAGCGCCCCGCGCTCGACGACCGCCATGGTTCGCTCCGCTCTTGATTCCCGACTCCTAATTGGAGCGCGAGGATTCGGGAAGGTATCAGCAATCGGCTATCTGACGATCAGGTCGTCCTTGAGCTGGGCCGACAGCTCGTCGGCGGCAACGTCGGCCGCCTGCTTCGGCTGCATCTGGCCGCTCTCGACGGCGCCGAGGAGCCGGAACAGGACCTGATCATAGGGGCCGAACTTCGGATGGTTCGGGATGAACGTGGTGTACTCGATCATGTAGTTCGTCGCCAACAAGAACTTGTCCTGCTGGCAGGTCGGGTCCTTCTCCTGGCTCTTCTCGATCGGCAGGTGCGCGCTTTGCACGTCGTGCTTGCAGTTCAGCTCCGGCGCGCTCGCGTTGGCGATCACCCGGAACGCCAGCTCCGGGTTCCTGCTGTTGCCGGTGACCATGTAGACCAGCGGGTGGGAGAGCGTGACCGGCTTGCCGCCCTTCGCGGCCGCCGGGATGAGCATGAAGCCGACGTTGTCCCAGAGGTCCTGTTCCTGCACCTTGTAGGTCGCCTGCCAGTCCTTCCAGGTCCAGGTGCCGGCATTGTAGAAGAGCACCTTGCCAGCCGTAACAGTCTCGTGCCATTGCCTGAAATCGGAGTTGATGAAGTTCTCCGGCGTGATCTTGTTGCTTTTGACCGCGTCGTAGTGGAGCTGGTAATGCTTCTCCAACGCGTCCTTGACGATGACTAGCTTGCCGGACTCCTTGTCCTGCATCTGGCCGCCGTTCTGGTAGTAGAACATGTAGTGGTCGGCACCTTGCGTGGGGCGGTGATACCAGCCCTTCCCCGACTCGACGATCTTCTTGTCGATCGCCTCCTTGGCGGTGGCGACCAGGTCCGGCATCCCCCACTCGCCCTTCTTCACGGCCTCGGGAAGTCCGTCGACTTTGTCCTTCGACCAGCCCAGCTTCGCGAGCAGGTCCTTGCGGTAGTACATCGGCCGGGCTTCGGTGTCCTGCGGGATCGCGTAGGTCTTGCCCTTGAGCTGCATCGCCGGCCAGAGCGTCGGATAGATGTCGGCGAATTTGCTCTCGTACTTCTTGACGAGCGGATCGACCTCGATCACGTAGCCCGCCGCGGCCCATGGAGCCATGTCCTCGTGGCCGGCCAGTATGATATCCGGCCCCTGCTTCGCCTCGGAGGCGAGGGTGAACTTCTGCTTGAAGTCGGCCCATTGGCCGCCGCTTTCGAAAGTCGCTTCCACCTGGACGCGCTGTGGCGCGCCCTCCTTCTCGAGATCCTTGTTGAGGCCGTCGGCGGCGGCGATCAAGTTGTCGCGGCGGTAGAACGACGGTGCGTCCGGACCGATCGTCCAGGCGGTGATCTTGACCACCTCGCCGCCGCTGACCGGGCCGGAGGCCTTGGCCTCCACGACCGGCGTGGCCGTAGCCGCCGCGGCTGGCTTCGCCGCTTCCGCAGGCTTCGCCGCCTCGGCAGGCTTCGATTCGGCCGGCTTTGCTGCCTCCGCAGGCTTCGACTCGGCCGGCTTTGACGGCGCGGCCGGCGTCGGCGTGGTCGCGCAGGCCGTAGCGAGCATGGTCATCATGCCCATGAGCCGACGTAGCGCTTCTCTCCTCTGCATAACGGCATCCCTCCGACCAGGTGGTCTGTTGTCCGTGCCAAATCGGCACGGCACAATAGCCGCGGACCTCGGCGGCCCCTCTCACACCGTTCAAGTACCACTATAGCGCTCCTGACGCACGATGCAAGCTCTGGAAGGGTGGGCGCGGCGAATGGCAGGCGAAGGATCCGCTACGCGACTGCGAACGGTCGGCCATCGTGGGGCCAGCGCCCTTGCGCCCCAGAACACGCTCCTTGCCTTCCAGCTGGCTATCGAGCACGGGTTGGATCTGGCCGAGCTGGACGTCCACCTGAGCACGGACGGCCAGCTCGTGGTGATCCACGACTCATACGTGGACTCTGCCGACGGTCGGCAGGCGGTGGCCGACTTGACCGCTCGCCAGCTAGCCGAGGTCGACGTCGGCGACGGCTACGGCGTTCCGCGGCTTGTGGATGTCTTCGACCTGGCGCGCGGCCGGCTCGGGCTGTACGTCGAGCTCAAGGCTCCCCGGACGGGCATCGCTCTGGGCGAATTGGCGCGAGTCGGCGCCTCCCACGACGTCGAGTTGATCGCTGGCTCCTTCTCTCCTCACCTGGTGGCCGAGGTGCGAGAGATCGCCCCACGCATACCCCGCAGTGTGCTGTTCCGGCGAGGGATCGCGAGCGAGATGGTCGCAAGGTGCGCTCGTCTGGACGCTGCCTACGCGCACCCCTGCTTCAGGCCGATCGAGCGCGGCATTGTGGAGGCGCTCCACCGGGCTGGTCTGCTGGTGATGTCGCCCCACACCAACGACCGTCTGGAGGCGCTCGAGTTCGTTCGAATGCGGGTGGACGTCATCGCTAGCGACGACCCGCGTGTGCTGGCCGGGCTGCGCTAGGCGGTTGCCCTGACCAGGCCACCGTCGACGAGCAGGGTCTGGCCGGTGATGTAGCTGGCCTGCTCGGAGGCGAGGAAGACCGCCAGGGCGGCGAACTCGTCCGGGCGCCCGTAACGCCCCATCGGGATCTGAGACTCGGATCGGCGCGTCGCCTCCTCGACATTGATCCCCTGCCGCTTCGCCGCGTCTGCGTCGAGTTGCATGAGCCGCTCGGTAGCGATGCGGCCCGGCGCTATCGAGTTGACGGTGATCCCCTCGCGCGCCAGCTCGTTGGAGAGCGTCTTGCTCATCCCCATCACACCGCTGCGGATCGCGTTCGAGAGCATCAGGTTGTCGATCGGCTGGCGGACCGCGTTGGACGTCGAGTTGATGATCCGTCCCCATCCCTGCTTGCGCATGGTCGGCAGCACGAGCCGAGTCAGGCGGACCGTGCTGAGCAGGTTCAGTTCGAATGCCTTCTGCCATTCGGCGTCGCCGAAATCGTCGAACTTGCCTGGCGGCGGTCCCCCGGCGTTGTTGAACAGCACGTCGATTCGGCCCCAGCGTTCGAGCGTCGCATCCACCACGCGCTGGATGTCGGCGGGTCTGGTGACGTCCGCGGCTAGCGCCAGTACGTCGGCGCCAGTCTGGCGCGCTATCTCATCGCCCGCCGCTCGGACCTGCTGCTCGTTACGAGAGAAGATGGTGACGCGAGCGCCCTCGCGGGCCAGCCCCAGCGCCACCGCCTTGCCCAGACCCTTGCTTGCC
>DASPXK010000044.1:0-7402 GCA_035637315.1 Chloroflexota bacterium | reverse complement strand
CGTGACCACCAGGACATCGCCGCTCTCGAATCGCTCGCCCTGGCCCTCGAATGCCTCGACGAGCAGCGTCGCCGGGTCGTCGCCCGGCCGCACCTCTCCCACGCCACGCACCGCGATGAGCCGAATCTCAACCACGAGGGGAGTATAGGCGAGGAATGAGTAGTGAATAGTGAGTGGTGAGTAGTGAGTAGCGGATTGGGGGTGGCAGGGAATGGTGGAGGAACGGCCAGTATAATGCGCTTCGCCGCGTGGGGCGTCTTGGCGAGCCGTGTGTGATGTCACGCCAACCTGATTGTCATTCTGAGCGCAGCGAAGAATCCGTGCCCGGAACAAGTGCGCTGCGCGGGCCGCGGATCCTTCGCTTCGCTCAGCATGACAAGAAGAATGCTCACTCCTCATTCCTCATCCCTCTCGCCGTCTTTCTCCTGGCCGCGGGGGTGCTGGTCCAGCGCACTGGCCAGGTTGGCTACAACACCGACGAGGGGCAGTTCATCGCTACCGCTCAGTACTTCGAGATCGCCTTCCTGGACCACAGCTTCGGCGGGCCGGCCTGGGACGAGACGTACTGGACGCTGACCCAACCGCCCCTGACGCGCTACGTGCTTGGCGCGGCGATCTGGGTGAGCGGCAATCCGATCCCCCGCCTGAACCCGGACCACCGGATCGAGGAGGTGCGCGGTCCGGACCGCGAGCGTTTCTGGGACCCGCGCACGTTCACGGACGAACGTCGGTTGGCCGAGGAGCGGCGAATCGAGCGACCGCGGGCCGAGGTGCTGGCCGCGGCGAGGCTGCCCATGGCTCTCTTCGGGGCGGGCGCGGTGGTGCTGCTCTTTCTGCTGGGGCGGGCCCTCGGCGGGACGGTGGCCGGGCTGGTGGCCGGGCTGGGCCTGCTCGGCGCGCCGTTGGCCCTGACACTGCTGCCGCGTGCGCATGCCGAATCGCCGCTCGTCTTCTTCACTCTGTTGGGGCTCTACCTCGGCGTGCGGACAACGGACCGTGTCGAGGCACGGCATGCGGTGCCTCGACCGTGGCCCTTGGCCACCGGCCTGGCCACCGGCCTCGCCGCGGCGACCAAGCTCCCGGGCGTGCTCGGGCTCGCGGCGCTGGGTGGGTTCGCGGTGTGTGCCGGGCTCGTGCGAATCTGGTCGCGCCAGCAGGTGGCGAGTGACACCTCGCGCTGGAGCGGGCTGGCCGCCGTGGTTGGGCTCTTGGTCTTCGTCGGGGTCAACCCGTTCCTGTGGCCGAACCCCGTCGCCCGACTCCAGGCCATGCTCGAGTTCCGCCAGCAGGAGCTGGTCGGCCAGCGGGCCCTCAATGTCGAGCAGGCAACTCCCGAGGATCTGCCGGTCCGGGTCGGGCTGCTGCTGGAGCGGACATTCGTTGGCGAGGCGCCTCTCTTCAGGCGGACCGGACTTCCCCTCGACGCGCCGCTGGCGGTCACTGGCGCGGCGGTGCTAGCCTGGCGCGCGATCAGGGCCCGCCGGAGGGGTGGACTGGTCGGCGGGGAGGCGCTCTTCCTCGCCTGGACGGCCACTTTCCTGGCGGGCACGGCGCCCAACCTGGGGCTCGACTGGCAGCGCTACTACCTGCCGACCGTGGCGCTCGGGCTCGTCCTGGTAGGGGTTGGGGCTGAGGCGCTGTTGGGCGCGGCCCGGCGGATGGTCCGCGGCAGCTCACGCGCCGCCAACACGAGGCCGACGACGCCGGCGCCGATAACCACCGCGAGCAGCGGGTCGGCCGGGTAGCGGTAACGCGGCAGCGCGCCCGACAGGAACGCCGTCGACAGGAGCAGCCAGAGGGCCATCAGGGCCGGCAGCAGCGCCGCTCGCCAGCCGGGGACGAGCATTGCTCCGAGCAGCCCGCACCCCAGCAGCGCGAGCGACAGGGTGGCGTAGCGATATGGCTGGTACAGGCCGGTGATCGCCTGGGCGTTGCGGAACTCGTTCGACTCGGCCTCGCTGGGCGGCTGGGCCAGCTGGCGAATCCGCTCGTCCCACCAATCGCCGTACTTGTCCTGGGGATTGGGATAGCGCCGCAGGCCGCCACTCTTCCCCTGGCCGCCCAGCCACTGCTCGGTCCCCACCAGCAGCTCGCCGAACAGGCCAAACGACGTCTGGACGTACCGCCCAGGCTGGCGCGCGAACAGCTCCAGCGCGACGTCCCGCAAGACACCGTCCGCCTGAGCCTCGCTCACGCCGAAGCGCTGCTGGAGTAGTACGGCGATGTCGCTGGGGAGCTCCTCGTCGACAGCGCGCTGATAGGCGAGCCGGCGCGCCGCCTGGCGGAGCGGGTCGGCAACGTCGGCCGGCCGGCCTATCTCGCGCCCGATCAAGATTGGGCTTTCGCGGGTACCGCGCCAGAACAGCGCCTCCCCGAGCCCGGACGAGCCGAAGCTGCCGGACTCCAGATACGTGAGCGCGATCCACGGTAGGGCGATCAGCGCGAAGCCGGCGAGTCCCGCGCCACACAAGCGCGCCGCGACGCCAGGCCGGCGGTGCCAGACGAGCGATACCGCCGGGACGACGGGCAGCAGCAGCTCCGCTGCCGGGCGGCACAGCGTGGCCAGTCCGAGCAGCAGCCCACCGAGGGCGTAGAAGGGCCAGCTAGCGCGGCGCATGCCCACCACCAGCGCCAGCGATGCCGCCACGAGCAGGGTCGTGAACAGGGTCTCGGCCATGACGTAGCGCTCATAGATCATCAGCGGCCCGTTGACGGCAACCAACAGCCCGGCGACGAGCCCGGCCGCGCGATTGAGCGCCACGCGCCCCAGGTGATAGGTCAAGACCACCGTGACTAGTCCGAGCGCGTGCTGGGCCAGGGCGAGCCCGTGCAGGTCCTCTCCGAGCCCGCCGATTGCCGCGCCGATAAAGGCCGGATAGAGGGGCGGACGCTTCAGGATCGGGCTGAAGCCGAGCCCACGCGCCAGCTCGTAGCCGGGCACGAGATAGGTCTGGCTGTCCCCGCCGACGAAGAATGGTGGCGCACGGAACGCCAGCCCCAGCCGCAAGGCGCCGCCGACGAGCAGCAGCAGCGAGACGGCCGCGAGGTCTGGATGGCGCCGCAGCCAACGGAGTGAACCACCAAGACACCAAGACACCAAGTCTTGGTTTCGCGCTTGGTGCCCTGGTGTCTTGGTGGTTTCGACCTCGAGCGCTGCGGCCACGACGCGGAAGTATGCTACATGATGCTGGTGAAAGAGTTTGTACGCGGATGACCTGGGAGGCGAGAGAAGGTGAAGAGCATCCTGATCAGGCTCGGGACCGCGGTTGCCTTGCTGCTGTCGGGCTGTCTTGGCGGCCGGGCGGTGGCCAGGTACCAGGCCGAAAACGAGAGTCCGCCGGCCCAGCCGGCGCAATGGAGCTTCGACTCCGACCCGGCCGATGGGCTGCCCCAGGGCGCGGTTGTCTTCAGCGGTACCTGGGCCGTGCGCGCGGAGCCGGATGCGCCCAGCCCGCCGAACGCGCTGTGTCAGACCGGGCGGGCCGAGTTCCCAGCCCTGTCCCTTGGTGACGCGGTGTACACCGATCTGATGATGTGGACTCGCTTCAGGCCCATCTCGGGCCGAACTGACCAGGCGGCCGGTCTGATCTTCAGGGTCCAGGACAAGGACGACTACTACATCCTGCGGGCTAACGCGCTGGAGAACAACGTCAACTTCTACAAGTACGCTGGTGGGCGGCGCAGCACCCTCAAGGAGGGCCACACGGCGGTCCTTTCCGGGCAGTGGCAGGAGCTGCGCGTCGAGGCCAGCGGAAACCAGCTGCGCGGCTTCCTCAACGGCGAGCTGGTGGTCGAGACCAGCGACGAGACGTACCAGGCAGGCCAGATCGGCCTGTGGACCAAGGCCGACTCGGTCACGTGTTTCGACGACGTTACGGTCGGCTCGGCGTGACTGGTCCCGGCTCGCGGGCTCGCAGTATAATGCATCTAACAAGTGTTAGATGCATTATTCCGAGATGCTCTGGCTGCTCCTGATTTACACCCTCCCCGCGCACCCTTCGCGTAAGCGCGCCCTCGTCTGGCGGAAGCTGAAGAAGCTGGGCGTGGTCTACCTGCGCGACGGCGTTTGCGCCTTGCCAGACCGCGTTGAGGCCGCCCGCGAGCTGCGCGTCGTCGCCACCAGCATCGAACAGCTCGGTGGGCGGGCGACTCTGGTCGAGGCGGCCCGACTGGACTCGCGGCGAGCCGCCGAGATCGTGGCCGAGTCGCGCGCCGCGAGGGCGGCCGAATACGCTGAGCTGGCCCGCGAGGCCGAGCGTTTCCTCGACTATGTGCGGGCTGAAGGCGAGCACCGCGAGCTCGGGCCGAGCGAGCGTCAGGCGCTGCAGACCGACCTCGACAAGCTCAAGCTCTGGGCTCAGCAGATCGAGGCAAGGGACCATTTCGGGACGCCGCGGGGTCGCCAAGTGCCGGAGCTGTTCGCGCGCTGCGATGAGCTGTTCGCTCGCCCAGCGGCAGCCGCCCTCCCCCAGGAGGTGCGCCGGTGAAGTGGGTCACTCGCCGCAACGCGCACGTCGATCGAACCTCGTGCCCCTGGCTGATTCGTCGCCACATCGACCCGCACGCCGCGTTCGCCTTCGTCGGGCCGGGCGTCGACCCGGTCAAACTGGAGGGCCACACCTTCGACATGCGCGGCGCGGAGTACAGCCACGAGGATGGCAGGTGCACCTTCGAGGTGATGCTGGAGCGCCACCGGCTCAGCTCCGATCCGGCCCTGGTCGAGATGGGACGAATCATTCGCGACGCCGATGTGCCTCCGAGCCGCACCCGCCGCCCCGAGGCTGCCGGCCTCGATGCCCTGACCCGCGGCCTCCAGCTGTCGGTGCCCGACGACCACGAGAAGCTGCGTCTGACGGCGCCCCTGTACGACGCGCTCTACGCCTACTGCCGGGCCAAGGTCGCCGAGCGCCCGCCGAGCCAGGCAACACCCCGCCCGCGACTGCGCTACAGCCGGCGCGTCGCCGCCCATCTTCAGGAGGACCGTTGACGCCGACCCGCCAGGCCGCCTCCTCTCGGCGATCCCCACCGCTGGTGGGCTCAGCCGACCAATGCGACCGGGTTCGACGTCGACGCGCCGCTCATCGGTCTGAGCTGGGCCGACGCGGGCAGCGGGGTGCTGGCGTTCGCCTGCAGCGCGCTGGCGCCCGGACTCGTGGCGGAGCGGCGCGAGCCGGCCGGTCGAGTGGTTGGCGCGGCTGCCATTGCAGGCCTGGCGGCGATGCTCGCGGACCTTTTCGTGCTGTGATTGAAGTCCTAGAGGAGGGGTCCTGATGAAATGGGTGACGCGGGAGCGACCGAAGGTGGACCGGGTCGCCTGCCCATGGTTGATCAAGCGCTTCGTCGATCCCGTTGCTGAGATCTTGTACGCGCCCGCCGACCAGGTTCTGGCCGTAGCCGAGCGGGAGGGCGCGATCCCGTTCGACGTGCCGGGCGTCGAGCTAGGACATCACGGCTCAGAGTGCAGCTTCGACGCGATCATCAAGAAGTACGGACTGACCGATCCGGCGCTCCAGCGTCTGGCGACGATCGTGCGGGGCGCCGACACGGCCGCCAAGGACCTGGCGCCAGAGTCGCGCGGCCTGGAGGCCATCGCCGAGGGTTTCCGGCTGGCCTGCGCGGACGACCAGGAGCAGCTCGAACGAGAGCTGCCCGTCTACGACGCCCTGTACGCCTACTGCCAGCGATACTCGTGAGCTGCCGACGAGTGCTTGTCAAGCGTCCCGGCCCACCCTGTCCTGGCACGGCGGCGCGGTGACTCGCTTCCTGTGGGCGATGCGCCCTTACTTCAGGCAGGTAGCCGGCCAGCTTCTGGTGGGCTCGATCGCCGGGGTCGTGATGAACACGACGATCGTGCTGCCGGCGATCGCGCTCGGGCGCGCGATCGACACTGCCCTGGCGCTGGAGCGGGGCGAGGTCGACGCGGCGGCGGTCGCCTGGGCGGCGCTGGGGTTCATCGGCGCGACCGCCATCCCCGAGGTGGCGCGGATCTTCAAACGCTGGTGGCTGGTAACGGCCAACGCGCGCATCCGCGCGAACGTGCGCGCGGACGCCCTCCGCGGTGTGCTGGCCTGGCCAATGGAACGGCTTCACAAGACGCCAGTCGGCGACGTGATGGCGCGGATCATTGGCGACGTGGAGGTGCTCGGCGTCGGCGTGCGAGAGTTCACGATCGAGATCTGGGACACCGTCCTGTTCTCGCTGTCGCTGATCGTGGCGATGCTGTTCTACGACGCCGGCCTGACCGCGCTCGCGCTCCTGCCAGTCCCGGCCGCGATGGTCCTGGCCCACGCGGCCGGGCGCTGGGTGGGCCGCCGAACGACGGCCGCCCGCGAGGCCAACGCTGCCCTGACGGCCGCGCTGCAGGAGCAGCTAGCCGGTATTCGGGTGCTGCGTCTGTTTGGCCGCACCAGCGCGGCCGTCGAGCGGATCGAGCGCCTCTCCCGTCGGCAGGCTGACGCCAACCTGGCTACCTCCCGACTGAAGGGCGGCCTCCAGCCGGTTTATACGTCGATGATGACCGCGGGCGTGGTGCTGCTGGTCTGGCAGGGTGGCCAGCGGGTCGTCGACGGGGCCATGACGGTCGGCGCGTTCGTGGCGTACCTCGAGCTGTTCCTGCGCTTCGTCAACCGCGGCTTTCGAGTGCCGCAGCTCGTGAACTCGGTCCAGAGCGGCGCCGCGGCGTACGCCCGCCTGCGACCGCTGCTGGCCCCGCCGCTCGTAGTCCAGGCCGAGCCGCCACGCGCCTCGTTCCGGCCTGGCCACGTGGCTGGACTAGACAGGCACCCAGAGCGTCTTTTAGTTGGAGGGGGGTCGGTGCCCTCACCCCAACCTCGCGCAGCGCACTTGTTCCGCGCAGCGCACTTGTTCTCTCCGAGAGGGAGAGGAGGACGGGGCCCGATCGCCGTTTCGCTCCAACACGTGGCCCTTCGCTATCCGGGCGCGAGCGTTCTAGCTCTCGACGACGTCTCGCTCGATGTGCCGGCCGGGGCGCTGGTTGGGGTGACCGGCGCGGTCGGGTCCGGCAAGAGCGCCCTGGCTCGGGCCGCGCTCGGGCTGTACCCGTTGGAAGCAGGTCAGGTTCTGTTCGACGGCCGGCCTATCGAGGAGATTCCGCCCGCTGAGCGGGCAGCTCGAACTGGGTATCTGCCCCAGGACGCGTATCTCTTCTCGGGGACCGTCCGTGACAATGTGCGGCTGTTCGAGGGCGATGGTTCCGCGACGCCCCCACCCCCCTGGTCCCCTCGCCCAAGCTTGGGGGAGGGGGTTGGGGGAGGGGGCGTGGGCAACCCGGCGGACACGGTCCAATACTCGATCCGGCTTGCGGCGCTGGCGGAAGACCTGCGCGCCTTTCCGGCTGATCTAGAGACCGAGATCGGCGAGCTTGGGATTCGCGTTTCCGGTG
>DASPXK010000043.1:0-9247 GCA_035637315.1 Chloroflexota bacterium | reverse complement strand
TTCAGCATAGCCGTCCCAGCGACCCTGTCCGCGGCCGCCAGAGCTCCGCTGCCGGAGTTCGTGTCGGCGGTAATTGGGTTCGGCACCTCGTGCGACATGGGCCGGACGGTGGCGTGCATGCTGACCGGCCGGCACGAGTGGGAGAGGCAAGCGTACCAGCTCATGCCGGATCCTTACGGACGCTGGATCGTCGGCTCGAACGCGCTGTCGGACCTATCCGATGAATGGGGAGCTCGCGAGGAGCGTGAGGCGGTCGCGGCTGGCCTGCATCGGTTGGCGTTCACGGCGGGCCGCAACGGCGCCTACTCAGATGCCCCGGTCTACGATTCGCTCAAGGTCCAGCTTTGCGAACGGCTGAGCGGTGGCGCCCGGCGCTTGTGGGAGCTGTTGGCCCCGCCGGCCGGCCGCTTGCCGGACGACCTCGCCGAGGCCGCCGAGCTGGCCAAGGCGCTGGCGGCGGCGGCGATCGGCCGCTATCCCGATCTGGATGCTCGCCCATCGCTGTCCGACGTCCGCGCCCGAGTCCACCTGGTCCACGGCTACGCCGACCAGCTCGTGCCGTTTACCGAGACGTTGAGGCTGGCGACGGCATTTCCTGGCGGGCGACCGGCGCGCGTGACGATCACCCGCCTATTTGGCCACGCCCGCCGCGAGGTCCAGGGCACCGGACCTCACCTAGGCGCCCTGGCTTATCCGATCGAAGCCTGGCGCTTCCTCACCGCCCTGCGCGAGATCGTGACGTCTCTATAGGGCTACGACGTCGAGCCGGGCGTGCTGCTTGATGCGCCTGACCCGCCAGCGCCCTCGGACGGCGAGCCGCTCGGCATCTCGGAGGTCGTGGGGCGGTCAAGGGAGCTGGTCTCGAAGTCGGCAAAGGCGTCGTCGTCGCTTCCCACCACGTAGCGCTGATAGGCCCAGTAGCCGGCCGCGCCGGCGATGGCGCCGAGAATGAAAGCAAACATCTTGTCGCTCCTTTCCGGCCCCGGCGGCCGGGTGTCTGGGGTAAGTGTACCGCGAACGCGCGGACAGTGGTCCGATTCTTCGCGCTCAGCCGCCCCCTGCCACCCGCGCAGCTGAGGGCGAAGCCACGAGGAAGTCGAAGTCGGCGCCGAGGTCGGCCTGGAGGACGTGTTCGACGTACAGGCGACCCCAGCCGCGGGCGTACGGGTTGGGGCGTGGAGTCCAGGCCGCCTGCCGACCTGCCAGCTCGCGTTCGTCGACCTCGAGGCTGAGGCGGCGGCTTGGCACGTCCAGCTCGATCCAGTCCCCCTCACGAACGAGGCCGAGCGGCCCGCCGACCGCCGATTCGGGGCAAACGTGCAGCGCTACTGTCCCGTACGCCGTGCCGCTCATCCGAGCGTCCGAGATCCTCACCATGTCGCGGACGCCCTGGGCCAGGAGCTTTCTGGGTATCGGCAGATTGCCGGACTCCGGGAAACCGGGCGCGCCGACCGGGCCGCCGTTCTGCATGACCAGGACCGAGTCCGGCGTCACGTCCAGGCTCGGATCGTCGATCCGCCCCATCAGGTCTTGCAGGTCCTGGAAGACCACCGCTCGCCCGCGGTGCCGGAGTAGCTCAGGCGAGGCGGCCGACTGCTTGATCACGGCCCCGCGCGGCGCCAGGTTGCCGCGCAGGATGGCGATCCCACCCTCGGCGGCGAGCGGTCTATCGAGCGGAGCGATCACGTCGGGATTCCGTACCCGGGCCTCGGCCACGTTCTCGGCAATTGTCCGCCCGCTCACCGTGCGGCAGTCGGCGTGCAGGAGCGGCAGCAGCTCTTTCATCAAGGCTGGGACGCCGCCGGCTTCGAACAGCTGCTCCATTTGCCAGCGGCCCGATGGCCGAATGTTCGCTAGCAGCGGCGTCTCACGGGAGAGTCGATCGAACAGGTCGAGCGGAAGCGGGATTCCCAGCCGCCCAGCGATCGCCACGCCGTGGACGACCGCGTTGGTCGAGCCGCCCAGGGCCAGCATGACCCTGAGCGCATTGTCGAAGGCCCGCTCGGTCATGATCTGGGAGGGCCTGAGGCCCAGCTCGACCAGCCTGACGATCTGGCGTCCCGAGGCCTCGGCGATTCGGAGCCGCCGCGCGTCCGGAGCGGGAATCGCGGCGCAGCCGGGCAGCGCCATCCCCAGCGCCTCCGCCATGCCGGCCATGGTGCTGGCGGTGCCCATCACGGTGCAGTGGCCGTCGCTGCGGCACAGCGAGTCCTCGATCTCGCCCAACGTGGCGGCGTCGATCTTGCCAGCCCGGTACTCCGTCCAGAAGCCACGGCAGTCGGTGCAGGCACCCAGGTCACGTCCTTCCCAGCGCCCGGATAGCGTCGGCCCGCCGGTCACCATGATCGCCGGCACGTCGGCGCTGGCGGCGCCCATGAGCTGGGCTGGGATCGTCTTGTCACAGGAAGCCAGCAGCACCACCCCGTCGATCGGCTGGGCGCGGATCATCTCCTCGGTGTCGATCGCCTGCAGATTGCGGAAGAGCATGCTGGTCGGGCTCAGGAAGACCTCGCCGAGCGAAATGGTGGGGAACTCGAGCGGCAGACCCCCCTCCTGCCAGACACCGCGCTTGACTGCCTCGGCCAGCTCACGGAAGTGGTGGTGGCAGTTATTGAACTCGCTCCAGGTCTGGGCGATCCCGATCACCGGCCGTCGCAAGTCCTCGTCCGAGAAGCCCATCGACTTGGCGAACGAGCGAGTGATGAAGCCGGCCAGGTCAGGGTCGCCGTAGCGCGAGGCGCTGCGCACGCCCTCGTGCCCCGCGAAGCCACGATTGGTGCCAGACGATTGGTTTGCCATCGCTCACTCCGTCTCAGTCGTCCTTCGTCCGCGGTGCGTCGTCGTTCGTCGGCTGCTGGCCCCTGAGCGCTTCCAGCTCGCGCTGGAGCGCTGCCAGTCGGCCGCCAAGGGAAAGCAAGTACAGGAAGATCACGAGCCAGGTGGCGAGCACGGCGGCAAACAGGAACCCGAGGCTCCCCTCCATGCTCAGGCGGTCGCCTCGGCAAGCGCGCGGCGCAGCTCGCGAATCTCGGTCCGCGCCAGCTCGGTCTGAAGCCGCAGCCGCACCAGCCAGACATAGAGCAAAGTGAAGGCGACGATTGAGACGGCCAGGCTCAGGAGCATGCTGGGCGGCATGGCCGGGCCGCCCGGCGCCAGCACCACCGGTTCCGGATGGAGCGCTCGCCACCAGACGACCGATTGATGGATGATCGGCACGTCGACGAAGCCGACGATGCCAACCACGGCCGCGTAGCGGGCCGCCCGTCGCTCGTCGGCGACCGAGCCTCGAAGCAGCAGGTACCCGACGTAGATGAACCACAGGATCAGCGAGGTGGTCAGCCGGGCGTCCCAGCTCCACCACGTGCCCCAGATCGGCCGCGCCCAGAGTGAGCCGGTAATCAGCACGAGCGTTGTGAAGACGAGCCCGACCTCGGCCGACGCTCGCGCCAACGAGTCCCACCAGAGACCGCGCCGCCAGAGGTAGACGACGCTGCAGACGAAGACCACGAAGAACGCCAGGTACGCGTTCCAGGCCATCGGCACGTGGATGTAGAAGATCCGCTGCACGTCGCCCTGGACTCGCTCGGTCGGCGCGTAGAGCAGGGCAGCGTAGAGCGCGGCGGCCATCGCCGCCAGGGTCGCGACGGCTAGCGGACCTATCTTCATGCGGTCCCTTGTGGCTACTCCTCAACGACGTATTCAAACACGAGGAAGGACGCCGCGACCAGCATGACGTCGAAGCCGACCAGTAGCTGGAGCCAGGGGAGGGAGTCGGCCTCGGCGGCGCCCATCGCGGCGGCGGTCGCCTTGACGCTGGCGATGACGACCGGGACCTCGAGCGGGAAGAGCAATAGCGGCAGCATAAGCTCGCGCGCCCGAGTGTTGGCGGCGATGGCCGCCACCAGTGTCCCGACCGCCGAGAAGCCGATCGTCCCGAGCGCCATGGCTGACAGCGTCTGGAGCCAGGCCGGGCTTACGTTGTAGAGCACCGCGAAGATCGGCAGCGACACGAGCTCCACGATCCCCATGAGGGCCACGTTGGTCGCCACCTTGGCCAGGTAGATCGCGCCGCGATCGATCGGCGCCAGGAGCAGGCCCTCGAATGTCCCGCGGTCGCGCTCGGCGGCGAACGCGTGCCCGATGCCGAGAGTGCCGGCGAAGATGAAGCTGACCCAGAGCACGCCCGGCGCGACGGCCTCCACATTCTCGGCCCCCAGGTCGATCGCGAAGTTGAGCATCACCAGCACGAGCAGTGCGAAGGCGACCCCGGTGCTGAGCACGTCTTTGGTGCGCGACTCGGAAAGGAGGTCCTTCCAGACCAGCGTGCCGACCACGTCCAGGAAGGCTGGCATTCAGACCTCGGCCGGCTCGCCGCGTGGCAAGGTGGCGGCGGCATACCGATCGCGGAGCGCCGTCGGATCGAGATGAGCGCTCGGCACGCGGTCGACGAGATGGCCGCCATGCAGGACCGCGATCTCGTCGGCTAGCCGGAGCGCGTGGTCGAGGTCGTGGGTCGTGAGCACCACCGTCCGCTCGACTTCTCTAAGCAGCGCCTCCAGGGTCGCAAATGCTCGTGCGTCCAGGCCGGTGTCCGGCTCGTCCAGCAGCAGGATCGACGGGTCGTGAAGGAGCGCTCGCGCCAGGGTCAGGCGCTGAGCCATCCCGCGCGACAGGCTGGCGGCGCGCTCGGCGCGGCGCTGATACAGACCCATTCGCTTCAGTACCTCACGGGCCCGGTCTTCCCACTCGGGCACTCGATACAGCTTGGCGTAGAAGCGCAGGTTCTCCCAGACCGTGAGCTCGGGGTACAGATAGCCCTGGTGGCTGACCAGCCCGATCGAGCGGCGGATGGCGGCACCACCGCTCGAGTAGGCCTGCCCCTCGATCAAGATCCTGCCGCCGGTCGGGCGGAGCAGGCCGCCGAGCGCTCGGATGAGAGTTGTCTTACCAGACCCGTTGGGGCCCAGGACTGCCAGCCGCGTTCCGGCCCCGACCACCAGGTCGAGACCTCGAAGGACCGCCTGGTCGCCGAAGGTGACCCGCAGCCCGCGCGCCTCGATCGGTGGCGCCGAGCCAGAGCTGCCGTCGGGTGCCAGGCGGTCGAGGCCGCTGGGCGCCGCTCTCACCATCAGCCCGGGGATGAGGACTGAAGCAGGGCAACGAGACGGGCTTTGTCTCGCTGCCGCTGCTCTCGATACTGGGACTCGTCGATCTCGCCGGCCGCGTACCGCTCGTCGAGCTCGGCTAGGGCGCGAACGAGCGTCAAGCGCTCGGGATCAAGCGGTCCGCTAGTGAGGTCGCCAGCCCCGACGGCAGCGACGCGCGGCGGGCGGCGGCGGAGCGCGACCAGGGCACCACACGCCAGCACAACCGAGCTGGCGCCCAACACGACCAGGCTGAGCTGCTGCGGGCGTGGGCGAAACGCGGCCGGCAAGCCGCTCAGGCGAATCGAGACCTGTGCGCCGCGGGGGAGCTCTTCGGCCGAGTAGAGTTGGTAGCGCTGGCCGCCAAGCTCGCTGGTGCCCTGAAATCGAAGCTGCGGACTGCTGGCCGAGAGGCCGGTGGCGGGCAGGTACAGGTTGAATGCACCGGTCGGGTACGCCTGGGGCGCAGTGATGTCGAGTGTCGGACCGTCGATCGGGATCTGGTAGCTGAAAGCCAGCTCGTGCCGTCCGGGCAGGACCGGGCCAGTGCTGGCGAACCCATCCGCGGTCGACGTCAGCTCGCCGGGCGACAGCCCGGCCTGGGGCGTCACCTGGGCCGCGCCGCTCGGCAAGGGGAAGCGCAGCGTCGGTTCTCTGCTCGCCGGGTCCGCGCCGGACCCGCCAACGTAGGTCCGGTCGGAGCGATTCACCACCGCGCCCATTTGCATGACGCTGAGAGCGGTCGGCGTGACGCCGAGCACCAGCAGGTTGGCTCGATCGAAAGCGATCGCGTCATCCGAACTGCTCGGCTCGAAGATGCGGATCTCCACGCTCTTCGCCGTCGCGTCGTCAAGGACGATCGGCCGCTCGGGGAAGTACGAGGCGCCGCCGTACTCGACGACTGGGAAGTAGAGCTTGCCGGACCCGATGTCTAGACCGAGCAGCATGAAATGCCCGGCCCCGTCGGTCTCCACCACCTGCTCGCCGATCTTGGAGCGGTCCTGGAAGATGTGGACCGTCACTCTCAAGCTGGCCGGGGATGGCGCGCCGGCCGTGCCGTTGATCACCTGGCCGTCGATCCGGCCGCCGCCCTCGGCCCCGACCGCCGCCGGGTCGAAGGCGGCGACGAGCAGGACGACGATCGCAAGCGCGGTGGCGCGGCGAGGCCAGATCGTCATCGCGACCGTCGCCCAGCCACGGTCGCTCGACCGGTGGCGCGAAGCGCCTCGCGCATGGCCGCCACCTCGCGCTCGACCCGTTCTTCGGCCTGAGTGGCCTGGGCGTCGGCCTGAGCCAACAGCGCCGCAGCGCGTGCCAAGCAGGTTTGGTAGAGCTGCTGGTAGTCGGCATCGTCAAGCTTGCCGACTCGGTGGTCAAGGTCCAGGTCAATCATCTCCTGATAAATCGCGCGACGTCGCGCCGCCAGGCCATCCTCGGCGTCCACCTGGCCGCCGGCGCCTGGCTCACGCCATCGAATCAACGGATAGCACACGAACCCGAGGGCCGCGATCACGACGATCGACCCACCCAGGAGCTCCATGCTCAGGCGTCCCGGCGAAAGCCCTCGAGCTCCTGGCGAGCTCGATCCACGTAGGCGGACGGCTCGATCCCGGGTCCGGGCGCCTCCTGCGTGCCGTTCGGGCTCGGAGCCGTGGACTGGGCGGCTGGGTCACGCGGCAGCTCGAGCCGGTCCGGGCGCAGCCAGGCTCGGACCAGGACCGCGAGGAGCCCCGCGCCGGCAAGCAGGACGACCAGCGGCCCTGCCCAGACGGCCAGGCTCAGCCCGCGCCGAGGCGGCTCGGCCAGCACGCCATCGCCGTATCGCTCGACGAAGTAGGCGATGATCTGGTCTTCGCTGTCACCCTGCTCCAGCTTGCGCCGAATGACGCTCCGCATCTGGCCAGCCAACTCGGCCGGTGAGTCCGCCACAGTCACGCTCTCGCACACCGGGCACTGCAAGCGCTTCGCGATCCGTCGAGTCTCGTCATCGACGCTGTCGGCCAGCGCCGCCTGGGCCGTTAGCCAGAGCAGCGCGAACGCGAGCCATAGCAGCTTCGTCATCCTGAGCAGCTTTGTCATCCTGAGCGAAGCGAAGGATCCGTGCCCGGGCATTGAGTACGGATTCTTCGCTCCGCTCAGAATGACACTCGGGTCACGCACTGCTCACCGCCATACCGGGCGCCGGACGAGTCACGGTCGCGAGGCGCGGCTCGGGGTGTGGCCAGAGCGCGATGAAAGCGCCCAGGCCAGCCAGCACCCCGCCCAGCCAGAGCCAGACGACCAGTGGGTTGACGAAGATCAGGAAGCTGGCGGTCCCATCGGGCTCCCAGCCGGCCAGGACCAGGTACAGGTCCTCGAGGGGAGTGGTGCGAATCGCGACCCCCGTGCTGGGCTGGCGCTCGAAGTTCTTGTGGAACCGCTTCTCAGGTGCCGCCGAGTCCACCACGCGGCCGTTCGACTCGATTGCGAGCTGGGCCTGGACGACGCGCACGCCGGGTTCCTGGCGCTCGTGCAGACCGGCATAGGTGAGGCGATAGCTGCCGATCTCGGTCGCCTCGCCCGGTCGGAGCTTGACCTGCCGCTCGGTCTGGTAGAAGTTAGACGCGGTCACCGACGCGGCGATGACGATCACGCCGAGGTGGACGACGTAGCCTCCGTAGCGCCGATTGTTCCGCCGCACAAGCGACAGCAGCGACCGACAGTAGTCCTCGCCAGTTGCGTGGTGGCGAGCGACAGTGCCTCGCCAGAACTCCTCGCCGATCGCCGCCACGACGAATCCGCAGCAGGAGAAGGCGACCACAGCGGCCGGGTGGCTCGGCCCCAGGACCCCCAGCAGCGCCACGCCAAACGCAAGGGCGATGCCGATTGGCGGCCCAAACGTTCGCACCAGGTTCTGCCGAGACGCCTTCCGCCACGGCATCAACGGCCCCACGCCCATCAGGAACACCAGCCCGAGCAAGATCGGGCCATCCACCTGGTTGAAGAACGGCGGCCCGACGCTCAGTTTTGTGCCCTGGACCGCCTCGGAGATGAGGGGGAATACGGTTCCCCAGAACGTCGCGAAGACGACCGCCACGAAAAACAGGTTGTTGAGCAGAAAACTCGCCTCGCGTGACAGGACCGAGTCGAGCTGGTTGTCCGAACGCAGTAGCGGTAGGCGGTAGAACAGCAGCCCCAGCGAGCCGATGACGACCAGCGAGAGGAAGGACAGGAAGTACGGGCCGATGGTCGACTGGGCGAACGAGTGGACTGACGTGATCACGCCGCTGCGCACGATGAAGGTGCCGAAGACCGACAGGAAGAACGTCACCAGCACCAGGATAGCGTTCCAGACCTTGAGCATCCCGCGCCGCTCCTGGATCATGACCGAATGGACGAAAGCGGTCCCCAGCAGCCACGGCATGATGGCCGAGTTCTCGACCGGGTCCCAGCCCCAGTAGCCGCCCCAGCCCAGGACGTGATACGCCCACCAGGCGCCCAGCAAATTGCCGGTCCCCAGGATCGCCCAGGCGACCAGCGCGTAGCGGCGGGTGGCCTTGATCCACTCGGCGTCCAGCCGACCGGTGATGAGCGCGGCGATTGCGAAGGCGAACGGAACCGACCAGCTCATGTAGCCCGCCAGCAGCATCGGCGGATGGAACAGCATTCCGGAGTCGTAGAGCAGCGGGTTGAGGCCGAGTCCGTCGGGCGGGACTGCCGCCAGACGCTCAAAGGGGCTAGCCACGAACCCGAGCAGCAGGCCGAAGAAGGCGATGATCGCCATCAGGGTCGCCATGACGTAAGCCATCAGGGCCGGGTGCGAGCGGCGGTTCTGGATAGCGACGATGGCGCTGAACAGGGACAGCGTCCAGGCCCAGTAGAGCAGCGAGCCCTGCTGGCCGCTGTAGAAGGCGGCCGCCACCAGCGACGGCGGCATGTCTCGGCTCGAGTGCTCGGCGACGTAGCGAATCGAGAAGTCGTGTGTCAGGAACCCGGCCAACAGCGTCGCGCTGGCCACGGTCAGCAGTCCGGCGACCGCCAGCACCCCGTTGCGGGCGCTCCGCAACAGCGCGGGCGTTCCCGTCATCAGGCCGAGCGGTCCGGCGCCTACCGTGTATACCGCG
>DASPXK010000042.1:0-15668 GCA_035637315.1 Chloroflexota bacterium | reverse complement strand
GCACGCGATCGGAGATCTTGAAGCCCAACGTCTCGGAGTAGAAGCGGGTGGCCGCGTCCGGATCCGGGGTGAAGAAGAGCACGTGGCCGAGGCGACGGGGTGCGGCGCGGTCGAAGCTGGGCAGGTTGCGGGTGCCCGGGCGGGCCGGGTTACCGGGCGCGTTATAGATAGGCAGCGGCTCGGGCGGGAGGGCCGGCCGCGCTTCCTGGCGGACGTTGATCAGGTTGCCGTCCGGATCGTGAAACCAGATGCCGACTTGGGGCGCGTCTTTGGGCGGGTCGAGCTCCAGGACGTTGGCCCGCTTCAGCGCCTCGCGGACCGCCTCGAACTCGTCGCCGGGCGCCGCCAGGGCCACGTGGTGCAGCCGCTTGCGCGGCCCCTCGTAGAGGACCAGCTCGCCGCTACCATGGCCCGTCTTGAGCTGGATAGCGTTGCCGCGGCTATCCTTTTGCTGAAGTCCGAAGTCCCGGTAGAACGTCTCCCCGACCACCGGATCCGGCACTTCCAGCGCGTAATGGATCAACCCCTTGACTGGCATGGCAGCCTCCCTCGCCGAGTCGAAGTCGTCGCCCAGTCCGGATAACTCTAGCGCATCGCGGCGCTGCTTGTCGTGCGGCTGACGGCCGATGGGAGGGGTCGGCCCGTCTCTGGGAGTGGCGAACGACGCGCCGCCCTCGATGGCGCTCGCCGGGCGGCAGGTGTCAGACTTAGAGGGTAGGACATGGACGAGCTGGCGGCGCGATTCAATCAACTAGACGAGCTGACCCGACGGGTGGCGCGTGCGGTTGCCGAGCTTCAGGCGGCCCGCCAGGAGGCCGGCGTGCTGGAGGCGCGGCTTCGCAGCGAGCTGGAGGCGCTGGCTGATCAGCTCCAGGCGCTGCAGGTCCAGCTCGCCAATGAGACCGAACGCGCGTGGGGGCGTGCCGAGGCGACGGCGCGGCAGGCTCGGCGGGCGCGCCTGATGGGCCGAGTCCACGACGCCACGAGCCCGGACGCACCGCTGGCGGAACGGCCAGACCCGGAGATCTGGCGACCACTCGAGGAGTGATCGGGGGTCACGGAGAACCTAACCCCCTAGCCCCCTTCCCTAAAGGGAAGGGGGAACTGCGTTAGGCGTATGGCGGTCATGCAATGCTGGCGGAAGTTGAAGAAGCTCCCCTTCCCTTTAGGGAAGGGGGTTGGGGGGTTAGGTTGGCAAGAACGCCACGAAGCGGCAGAAGGCGGCCTCGCCCCCCATGAAGCGCCAGGGGAAGCAGCCGACCGTGACGCGCTGGTCAAGGACCCTGTCGATCTCGCCGCCGGCGTTCTCGATGTGGATGATGTCGTGCGGGAAGAGATCGTAGTGCATGACCTGGTAATCATCTTCCGGAAAGACCTCGGTGAGGGGCCGGCCCAGGTGGGCCTCGGCCTTGGCGGCGATGTCCGGCCTCACTCTGCGGATCACCGTATTCATCGGATGGTCCTGGCTGCCGGCGTCGATCGCCAGCCAACGGACCTTCCGCTGCCGCACCCAGGTCGCCAGCTCACGGGTGGGGCCGGGGTGTTTGATGAAGTAGCGGGTCTCGTCCGGCTCCTGAAGTCCACACGAGGCGGTCCAGTTGGAGGGGTAGAAGCGATGGTAACCGGTGTGGATGACCAGGATATCGCCGGGCTCGATCCGGTTGCCGCTGTCGCGCTCCCAGCGCTCGAAATGCTCGGGCCCGTAGATGTCGTAGTCGCCGACCCCCATCTTCTGGAGATCGACCACGCAGGCCGGGCCAACCAGGAAATCGATGGGCAGCTCGCCGATGCCCTTGGCGTTGGTGATGAAGTGATTGGGAGCGTCCAGGTGGGTGCCGACGTGCAGGGTGGAGGTGATCTCCATGCCGCCGACCCGATCGAAGGCGACCCGCTTGCGCCACTTGATGCTCGGCCCATCGTAGGTCGCGAAGCCGGGCGTGTCGGTGTCCCAGTCTTGAGAGAGATCGAGGACGGTGAAGCGGGCCAGACCGCTCATTGGACTCCTCGTGGGTGGGCGATGCTGGCATGCTAGCAGACGAGTGGGTAGTGGGTAGTCGGCAGTGGGTAGCGCGTTTCACGTGAAGCATCGATCGTTCGAGCGGGCGTGAGGCAAGGGAACTCCGGAGGTTGCGGACCCAGTCGGTTTCACCGCGTGGCGCCACAAGGTAGCGCTGGCCGCCAAGTTCCAAGACGTTCACTGGTACGGTGTGCCAGCGCCCGCTCACGCGCCCGCGGACCGCCAGGGTGGTCACCAGGCCGAGTCGCATCATGAGCGGATTCAGGACTCGCCTGATCGCCAACTCGGCCCGAGGTAGCGTGTGCTGCGATCCACCTCGGCTCTCACCCGCCCCTAGTCAGAGTGGGCCGTCCCTCGGCGATAGAACGCTTCACGGCGGTCAGCGGCCACCTGGCTGACCTCAAGCCCGCTGATCCCGTAGCGCTGCAACGCGTGGCGGATGACTTCGACGCCCGCCTCAAACTCGGGCTGCACGACCTCGGTGGCCCCGGCGCGCTGGAGGCGTTCGACCTGATCAGCGGCTCCGACCCGCGCCAGGATGTCCAGCTCTGGATGCTGGGAGCGGGCGTAGCGCGTCGTCGCCTCGGTGGTCAGGACGTCGGGGGTAAGTACGGCGAGCAGCCTGGCTCGATCCACCTGGGCGTGCTCCAGCACCGCTGGATTCGCGGCATCTCCAAAGATGACCGACGTGCCACGGGCTCGTAATTCCCGCACGATGAGTGGGTTGTACTCCACCACGAGATAGCGCAAGCCGCAGTTCTCGAGTGTGTCAGCGAGCTCCCGCCCCACGCGGCCGAAGCCGCAGATCACGGTATGGTCCTGCACTCCCTCCCTGGCGTGCCTGATATCCAAGGGCTGGCCAAATCGCTTTCCGACACGCGGGAGCCGCTCCAGCCATCGAACGATAAGCGGCCCGGCAGCGAGCAGCATCGGCGTCAGCAGGATGCTGACCAGCGCTGTGGCCAGGGTTAGGGAGAGCAACGAGGGCGGGATCGCCCCGCCCTCGACGCCAACGCGTGCCAGCACGAACGAGAACTCGCCCACCTGGGCCACGCTCAGGCCCGTGAGCACGGCGACGCGCGGCGCCGGCCCCAAGAGCGGCAGGACGACGGCGACGATCACGGCCTTGCCGATGAGGACCAACGCGACGAGGATCGCGACCAGGCCGGCCTGTGCTACCAGCGCCGACGGGTCGATCAACATGCCAACGGAGACGAAGAAGAGCGCCACGAACAGGTCGCGCAGCGGCAAGACCTCAGCGACCACCTGCGCGCGGTATTCAGACTCGGCCACCACGAGGCCGGCCAGGAACGTAACGACAGCCCGGCCGACCACGTCAAGACCGCGGTTCCCAGGGCCAGGGCCACCACGCCCAGCAAGAACAACTCTCGCGAGCGCCCCAGCGCGGCGTGTCCCAATAGCCAGGGCACGACCCGCACGCCGAGCAGGTAGACGCCGAGCAAGATGCCCGCCGCTTTTACGCATGCCAGGGCCAGCTCGGGGAGCAGCCCGGCCGTGCCGCGGGCCAGGGTAGGGAGCACTACCACCATCGGGACCACCGCGATGTCCTGCACGAGCAGGATGCCGAGCGCCATCCGTCCGTGCAGGGACTGCAGCTCGCCGCGGCCCATCAGGACCTTGAGCGCGACCACTGTGCTGGAGAGCGCCAGCAGCCCTCCAAGGAAGATCCCCTGGAGTGGCGAAAGCCCGAGCAGTGGCCCCACCAGCGGCCCCAGCGCCATCGTCGCCAAGATCTGGAGCGGTCCTCCAAGCGTGACGGCCCGTCCTAAGCTTCGTAACTCCCCCAAGGAGAATTCCGTGCCCAGGGCGAACATCAAGAAGGCGACCCCGATCTCGGCCAGGACCTGGATCGCGTGGACGTCGGCAGTGGGCCCCGGCGTGAACGGGCCGATCACGACTCCGGCAGCCAGGTACCCGAGCAGAACGGGTTGCCGCAGGCGCTGGGCCAGACTGCCACCCACGAAGGCGGCTGAGACGGCGAGGACGAGGTCGAGGACGAGCCCGAGTTCTCCCATCGCTTCGGCAGGCAGGATACCCGTTCTTGGCCGCAGGTCTGTTGAAAAAGGAAGCTGGGGCAGGGGCGGCGACAGACTACACTTGGGAGGATCTCGAGGTGGCCCGGGCGGGCCACGATGGCTGGCTAAGCGGCGGGGCGCAGCCGGCAGGCGCGGCTGAGAGGTGCGTGCGATGAGCAGCGTCCGGGTTCGGTTGCTGGGCACAGGTGGAGCGGCGAACGAGTGTCGGCGACAGGCCTGTCTGCTGGTCGAGCGGGCCGACCGGGCGGACGGTCCGATCCTGCTGGACACAGGCAACGGGCTGGACGTGGTCCGGCAGCTGCTGGCAGCGGGGTGCGAGCCGCGCGAAGTGCGCCACATCTTCGTCAGCCACCGCCACGCCGACCATGTCGGAGGCCTCGATCCACTGCTGCTGTGGAGCGTGCTGCGGACCGTGCGCGAGAGCGGGGCTCCCCCCAGCCAGCCCACACGCGTGTACGCCGAGGCGCGGGTGGTCGAAGCGATCGAGCGGCTGTTCGAGGCGACCGCCACTACGACCCCAAGACTGTTCGCTGGCCAGCTCGTCTGGATCGCGCTTTCCGACGGGGTCGCCGTCGAGCTGCCGGGCGGCGGCCGCTTGACGCCGTTCCTGGTCGACCACGAGCCGCGGGAGGGCGGCGCGCTGGGCTGCGTGCTCGAGCTGGCCGGCGTCCGCCTGGCGTACAGTGGGGACACCCGACCCAGCGAGCGGCTCGTCGAGGCTGCGCGGGACGTGGAGGCGCTGTTCCACGAGTCCGGTGGCCTGGACGGGCAGGCTGAGCTAGTCCACCGCCAGGGCCACTCGACGGCCGGCGATGCCGGGCGGGCGGCGAAGGGGGCCGGGGCGCGACGCCTCATCCTGACCCACCTGCCGGACGATCGGCTGGCCCAGGCGATGCTGGCCGAGGCCCAGGCCGCGTTCGGCGGTCCCGTCGAGCTGGCCAGCGACCTGGCCGTGATCGAGCTGTAGTAGGCGAGTAGGCGAGTAGGCCAGTAGGCCGTTTGTAGCAGAGGCAGGCTAGAGTTCCCACCGCCCACTGCGCACTGGCTAATGCCACTGTCCACTGGTCTACGGGCCTACTCGCTTACTGGCCTACTGGCGTGGAGAGCGGGGCTGGCGGCAGGGGTAGTGAAGCCAGCAGCGCGCAACTTGACGGACGGCCGAAGAGGGGCTATGCTGCCGGTGTAATAGAACATACGTTCTAACAGTGGAGGTGGGGCGTGCCCCCTTCTCAGACCAACCGTTCGGGTCGTCGTGGGACTAGCCCGCGGCGCGCCCCTTCTGAGATCGAACGGCTGCTCTCGCTCGACTCGGCCGCCATCGTCGACGCCGAAGGGCTCAAGTACGAGGTGGCCTTGCTCCGCGCGGCGATCCGTCGAATCGCCACCAACGGTAACCTGGCCGACTCCGTCAAGGTACTGGCTGAGCTCCGCCATCAGGTGGAGACACTCTGCACGGCGCTCAAGACCCAGCACGCGCTCGACAGGCGAACTGCCGACGCCGTCTCCGCCGCGCTGGCTCGCATCCTCGAAGAGATCGGCGACGAGATCGGGGTACCCAAGTGAGTCTCGACCACGAACCGATCGAGCCGGGCGCCAGCGCGCTGGCCCGCGCGTTCGACCGCTGGCGGCGGGCCCGCCTGGCCGGCGCGAGCGCGCCCGCGGAGGCACCGGCAGCGGCCGCGGCAAGTCCTCCGGCCAGCTCAGGAACCGAGCCCGCGTGGTCCGCGAGCTCGGAGCACGCGCTGGCCGAGCTGGCCCGTCGTCTGGACGACAGCGGCTGCGGCTTCGGGCGGGTGAGCGCCGCCCGGCTCGATCACCTGACCCGCGCCTACGACCGTCTGGAGACCAAGCTCAACGCCATTCTGATGGCGGTGACCGGCACGTTCCTCAGTACTCTGGCTAGCTTGCTCCTGTACTACCTCCGAGGAGGCAGCCATTAACGCGAGTCCCGAGTCTCTGGTCTCTAGTCCCTGGTCCGCTGGTCCCGAGGCCGGGTTGTCGGACGACGATCAGATCTCTGGCTCCCGACCAGAGCCTAGAGACCAGAGACCAGAGACTGATCCGGTCAACCGGCTGGCCTTGGATTACCGAGCCGGGCGGACAGAGCTACTGGCGGCGATTTTTGATGCGCTGCGGCCGATCCTGACGACGGCGCTCGGGCACTACGGCGGGCGGCCGCTGCCGGCCTCGTTGGAGCCAGGCGATCTGGTCCAGCAGAGCTGGCTGATCCTGGACGCCCTGGCGCGACGCTGGAACCCCGAGGGGGGCGACTTTGGGGCCTACGTTCGGATCGCCTTTCCCTGGGAGCTGTGGCGCTACGTTCGGACACACTCGCCCGGGCGGCGTGCCCGCGCCGTGCGGGTGGACAACTTGCAGCATGACGAGCTGCTCGAACAAGCTGGCGACGAACCCGGAGTCGACGGGCGGAGCTGGGACCAGCAGCTCATCGCAGCCGAGATGCTAGATGACCTCGACCCACTCCCACGCCAGGCGCTCCTGCTGCACCTGCTCGAGGACCAGTCGTTTGCCCAGGTCGCGCACGCCCTCCAGCTTACCAGCACCGGCGCGTACCGCGAGTACCGCCGGGCGCTCGACCGCCTGCGCCTGCACGCCGGACTGGAGATCGATCAGGTGCGCGGTCCTTCGGCCGAGCCGGGCCAGCGCCGAGCGATCGAGCGCCTGGTCGAGGCGCTCCACGAAGGGACCACTCCGGACGGCCGGCTGCCCGGACGGGGCTGGGTCTGCAGGCGGACCGGCATCTCCGAGGTCCGCTACACTCGCCTCATGAGCCTGCTGGTCGACCGTGGCTGTGTCGAGGGCCGGGCTGCCCGCCGGCCGGGGCGGCTGGCCTACGCCAGCCCGGCCGAGACGCTGGCGCGAGCAGCGAGTAGTGGGTAGTGAGTAGTGAGTAGTGAGGGGTACTCGCTACTCGCTACTCGCTACTAAGTCGAGCACCTGTGTCAGATTCTCGATCCGGTGGTCGAAGCTGGTGCTGGTACCGTACTCGCCGCTCTGGTGAGCCTGCTCGACCTTGACGGCCACCATACCCAGTCCCTTCGCCGTATCCAGCTCGCCAAAGGCGCCGTCGGCGACAAACATGCACTCACGGGGCTCAACGCCGAGCGCCCGGCAGGCGTGAAGGAAGATCGCCGGATCTGGCTTGGCCACCCCCAGCTCGCACGAGAGCGCCAGGCTGTCCATCTGCGCGGCCAGCCCGATCGCATGGACAACCCGGCCGGCCTGGCACGAGCAGTTGCTGACCAGCCCGAGCCGGTAGCCGCGCCGCTTGAGATCGCCCAGCACTGGCAACGCCTGGGGGTACAACCTCACCGCGCGGACCCAGGCCTCGTTCTCACGCTCGGCTAGCTCCACGACCAGCTTCAGTGGTGGGTCCGCGCCGAGCCCACGCAGCATGTGCCGGATCTGGTCCTCCATGCTGCCGAGCTTTCCGAGCATGCGCTCCATGGCGCTGGACCGCCACACCTCAGCCCAGGCGGCCCAGTCCACATCGGCAAGCGCCGCCAACTCCCGGCGCCCTTCCTGGACCACGCCCGGGGAGAGGTACGCCAGCGTGTCGTACAGGTCGAACAGGACGGCCTTTAGCATTCGTTCAACGTTCAACGTTCAACTCGTCGAGGATGCGCCACAGCTCGTCGCGGACGACCGGGCCGACCTCGTGGCGCTGACCGCCTGCCAGCAGGACCCGGTCCCGCTTGGTGACGCGGCCAATCTGGCCGGCCGCGATGCCGTGGTCGCGAAGTCCGGAGATCATCCTCTCCGCGTCTGGGCAGGCGATGAGGAGGGCGCCGCTCGAGATCAAGCGGAGCGGGTCGGCTCCGAACACGCCGCACACCTGCCGCGTCTCGTCCAGGATCGGGACCGCCTCAGCCTCGACCTCATAGCCTGTGCCTGAAGCCTCGGCCAGCTCCCAGACAGCGCCGAGCAGCCCGCCCTCGGTGGGGTCGTGGAGGGCAGTCGCGCCGAGCTCCGCCGCCAGGATGCCCTCCTGCACGACGCTGATCTGGCCACTGAGCGCCTGGGCCGCCGCGATGGTGGCCGGGGCGAGCCGTTCTCGAAGGTGGTCCTCGAGATCGGTTGCCAGTATCGCGGTCCCTTCCAAGGCGGCCGACTTGGTGAGGACGAGCGCGTCATTTGGCCGCGCGCCGGCCGACGTGACGAGCCGCCCACGCTTTGCTCTGCCAACCGCGGCCATCGCGATAATCGGCGCAGTGAGGCCCGGCGCGACCTCGGTATGGCCGCCGAGCACCTCGATCCCCAGCTCCAGCGCCGCACGATGGACGTCTTCCATCATCTGGCGAACGTCGCCCTCGTCGGCGCTCGCGGGGAAGAGGAGGGTGGCCAGCACGCCGACGGGCCGAGCGCCCATCGCGGCGACGTCGTTGCAGGCGATATGCACCCCGTACCAACCGGCACCCGAGCCGGTCCCCGTGATCGGGTCGCTGGTGAGGACACACACCTCGTCGCCGAACGCGACGGCGGCAGCGTCCTCGCCGAGTCGAGCGTGGACCACCACGTCGTCCCGCCGGACCCCGAGTCGACCGAGCACCAGCCTCTGCAGCGTCTCCGGATCGAGCTTGCCGGTCCTCATTCGCTTAGTACGGCGTCGGGGTACGCTCGCGGGTGGTGATTGGGCGGATATCAGACAGGGAGGTCTCGAAGAGGCTCAGGTTCTGGCCGAAGAGCAGCTCGAAGTCCTCGCTCGTGACCGCTCTGGCCAGCCGCTGGCAGTACGTCTCGCGCAGGCGGCGGACGTAGTATTCGGCGTCGTAGTCGTCCTCGAAGTGCTCGAGGAGCTTCTTGCGGCGCCCGCGGGCCTGGTAGTAGCGTACTCGCTGGCCCGGCCGCCAGTCGTCCCGCCCGGCAGCCAGCAGCACTTCGTACTGCTCCTCGCTACGGCCGCTTCTGGAGTACGCGTCTGCCGTCTTGGTGAGGATGACGCTGGTGCAGACATCCTCGACCGGCACGTGGCGAGCGCGCAAGAAGGCTATGGTATCGAGGTAAAGCTCGCGCAGGGCCGGGAAGTCGCCGGCCAGCAGAAGTGGTGCCGCCTGGCGGAGGAAGTGCTCGCCGTATCGCTCGCTCTTGCTGGAGCGGAACGAGCCGCCTACCAGACGAACGGCGCCGTCGTAGCCCTGCAGGACGTAGTTCTTTTCGGCGTAGCTGTACATCCGAGCGAAGCGGCCATCGTGCTCGATGTGGATGCCTTTCGGGAGGGTCTGGCCGATCTCCTCGATCAGCCGCCGCTCGTCCGCTTCGGTCCAACTGGCCGGCACGCTGAAAAGGACGCCGTCGGTGTCCGCCTCGATGAGCATGACGCCCCGTCGCTCGAGCTCCATGAGCATCTGGCCGAGGATCTCGCGGCCGCGGCGGGTGACCTCGCCGGCCGCGTGGAGGTCGGCGAAGAGGGCGAACGGAGCGCCAAGGCTGCCGTAGAACGAGTTGATCAACTGCTTCATGGCCCCGGAGGCGGCCGCATCCTCCAGCCCGCGGCCCGTTTCTGTCGCGTCGGGCGAGTGCCGCTTAGCTGCTGCCTTGTGGCGCAGACGCAACGTCGTCAGCTCGCGGAGCAGGGTTAGGAACACTCCGAGGCGGTCCGAGCGGGGGCCGACGCCATATGTCAGCATGATGCTCGGGTACAGCGAGGCCACGTCCGCCTTGACCACATTGTCGATCACGCCACTCGTGAACAGCTCCGTTCGCGCGCCCGGATACGACCCACCAGAGGCGTGAGGTCGAGGCAGAGCGTGGCCGCGGGAGAGGTAGGCGCGGACCAGGAGCGGCTCGATGAGCCCCTGGCCGGTGCCCGAAGTGGCGATCCGCTCGTAGGGCTTGGGGACCATCTGCGCCAGCGCAAACGGCGTCTGGAGCAGCAGCCTCGACAGCTCCGCCACCTCGAGCACGTCGTCCTGCGCGTAACGGCGGACGCGCTCCGGCTCAATTTGGAAGGTGTTCCAGATCTCGGCCCCCGGCACGTACTCGCGGCCGTCGCGCGCGAAGCCGAAGTAGCGGGCCGCCTCCTTGAGCCCTTGCTGACGCATGTCGCGGACGATGGCCCCGTACCGCCGCACGGCGTGGAGCGTGTCGATCACCTCTCGCCCGGCGATCGCCCAGCGGGTAAACGCGTCGCTTCTCTCGCCGACCTTTACGCTATCAGGATGGCTGATCGGATCGCTCCCGTCGCGGCCCAGCCCGAGCGTGAGGCCCAACACTCCCGCGCGGCGCACCAGAAACGAGATATCGAAGTCGAAGATGTTGTGGTTTTCAAGAACGTCCGGATCACGCTCGCGCACGACCTGAACGAATCGCTCGATCAGCTCACGCTCGGACCATTCGGCCGCGTCCAACAGAAGCTGGAACCCGGTGCTGTCGGCGATGCTGATCATGAAGACTCGATCTCTTGATGGATCGAGCCCGGTCGTCTCGAGGTCGAACTGCATCCGCCGCAAGTCGGCGAAGGCCATCCCTTTGAAATAGGTCCGCCCTGAGAGCGCCAGATACTGCTCGGCGGGCGAACGCAAGTAGACCGTTCCGCGCAGGTCGCCAAGCGAGCGGGCGGGAGGGGCGCCGCCACCGGCCGCCGCGGCGAGCAAGCGCGCCTCGACCTGGGGGAAACACGTCGTCAGCACCAGGTAGCGATACTCGCCAGGACCTTCCAGCGTCACCACGCCCAGGCCTGAGGACAGCTCCGGGCTGCCAGCCCACACTCGGGCTATGTCCACTGGCTCGGGCATCAGCGTGGCGAGCAGGTCCGGCTCGGCAAGCAGGAACCAGTTGGGGAAGCGGATCTCCTCGTAGACGGTGGCAGCGCCCTGGCGGCGCCAGATTCGGGCCAGGGCGTTTCGACCAGCGCTGACCGAGACGATGCCCGGTGTGGGGTCGCTTCCGAAAAGCAGGAGCGCAGGATCGAGCGGATGACTCTGCAGGACGTCCGTGTCCGCCTGAATGGCCGCTCCGGTCACCTCACCCCCGCGTCGCTTGTCATCCTGAGCGCCCCTTGTCATCCTGAGCGAAGCGAAGGATCTCATGCTCCCCAGGGTCCATCCGGCGTGGGGCCCTACGATCACCGGCCGAGCGCTCGTTCGATGTGGCCAGCCCGCATCTCTCGGGTTATAAACGGGCGCGGGGGTCGGGGGCTAGCCGACGACACTACGACCCGATCCTGGGCAACTCTGCCCTCGATTCGCCCAGCCCACAGCGGGCCGGTAGCTCGAGATAGGAGGCTCCAACTACGCCGCCGAACGCGCCGAAGGCCTTGGGGTCATCGACTGAGCCTACAATGAGCGGTGCCGCAGCCGGGGTCGCAGGGTGGCCCAATGATTGTGGCGGCGAGTGGCCCAAAGATTGTGGCGATTGGCACTCCAGGGCAACTGACGGTCTTCATCACCGTCCGCGACTCATCCTGTGACGAGTGCCGACAGGACCTGGGGCCAAGCGCTTGGATTTTCCTGGGCCCCGACCGCCGCGCAATGTGTCTTCGGTGCGCAGACCTCGACCACCTTGTTTTTCTGCCATCCGGAGATGTGGGGCTCAGCCGGCGAGCACGGCAGCACTCGACGCTAACCGCGGTTGTGGTCAGGTGGAGTCGCGCCCGCAAACGGTATGAACGACAGGGCCTCTTAGTATCGGCAGAGGCGCTCGAGCGGGCCGAAGCCGAGTGCCTCGCAGACGCCGACGCCAGAGCGCGACGCCGCGAGCGGGAGGCCGCAAGGCGGGCTAAACTGGACGCGCGGCGTGTGAACCAGTTCGCTGCCCGGATCCGCGTCCTGTTCCCCGGCTGTCCCAAGGAGACCGCGGCGCGGGTCGCGGAACACGCATGCGTTGCGGGCAGCGGCCGTGTGGGGCGGAGCGCGGCGGGAAAGGCACTCGATGAGGAGGCGGTGCGGGCGGCCGTGATTGCTCACGTCCGCCATTGGGAGACCGATTACGATGCTCTGTTGGGCCGCGGGCATGACCGCTACGGAGCGCGCGCGCAGGTTGCCGCGGCCGTAGACGGCGTCCTCACCCGATGGGAAGGGCGAAACTGCAACAGCTGATTGGTCGACGCGTCTCGGGCCGAGGCCAGGTTAGGTGTCCACGTCCTGGACGCCCGCCCTCACCGCCAGCCCCCTCTCCCAAGGTTGGGAGAGGGGTTGGGAGTGAGGTCTTACCCGTCGAGGTACTCCGCCAGGCGGGAACGCAGGTCGCTGCGGCGAAGCTTGCGCAGGGCCTCGGCCTCGATCTGGCGGACCCGCTCGCGGCTGATCCCCAACTCCTGGCCAATGTCACCCAGCGCCTGTCCCTCGCCGCCGCCAAGCCCGAAGCGTAGCCGCAGCACGGCCCGCTCGCGCTCGGTGAGCGCCTCGCCGAGTGCCACGTCCAGGCGACGAGCAAGGTCGGAGCGCTCGGCCGCCGCCTCGAGGTCGGTCGCCTCGGCGTCGGGCACGAGGTCGCCGACGGAAGTCTCGCCGTCCTCGCCGACGGGCGTCTCGAGCGAGATCGGCAGCTTCGCAGCCCGAAGCGTCTCCTCGATGCGAGTGATTGGAAGGTCCAGGTGGTCGGCTACCTCGCGCAGGGCTGGCTCCCGCCCGAGCTCGCCGGCCAGCTCACGCTGGGCCTTGGCGATGTTGGACAGGAACTCGCCGACGTGGACGGGCAGACGGATCGTCCGGGCCTGCTCGGCCACGGCACGACTGACCGACTGGCGAATCCACCAGTAAGCGTACGTGCTGAATCGGAACCCCTTGCGCCAGTCGTACTTGTCAACCGCTCGGTCCAGACCCAGGTTGCCTTCCTGGACGAGGTCCAGGAAGGGCAGCCCGCGCCCGATGTACTTGCGGGCGACCGAGACGACCAGCCGCAGGTTGCACTCGACCAGTCGACGGCGGGCCCAGGCGCCATGGGCGACCTGCGCCTCCAGCTCGCGCCGCTGCTCTGAATCGAGGCTCTCGCCGGCCCGCTCCAACTCTTCACGCGCGGCCCGCCCGACCTCATTAGCCTTGGCGTAGTCGATCTCTTCCTGGGGCGTCAGCAGCGCGTTGCGCGCGACCTCGCGCAGGTAGAGCGCGGCGGCGCTGAGGTCCTCAGGCGTCGCCCCAAGGGCCTCCTCCGCCGACAGGCCCGGCTCGGCGTTGGCATCGATTTCAGCCGCGGTCGCCGCTGCCGCCAACTGGAGATCGATATCGTATTCTAGATTGATAGCCATCTGCATCCTCCTCCCGCCCTCCTCACGGGCGGGAACCAAAAAGCCGCTCGGCTGGCGAGGCGCGAGCGGCCGGGTGGGAGGTTTCTGGTGCTCGATCAGCTTCCTGACCCGCGCCTCCACGCTCCGGCCTCGCGCATTCTCGGCCACATATGCTGCTCTACATTGAGCGAGTGCCTAGCAACAGCCACGTGCTAAACCTTTTATTAGGCAGACTTCACGCGAGGTCAGCCTCGCGTGACTCACACCCATATTAACGACGCTTGCCACTCCCGTCAAGTTCCATTTTGGCCGTCGGCTGGCTCCAGCAGCGGGCTGGCTCGTGCGTCTGGCCAAGCCATCCTCTTTACCAACGTATGACAACGCGGACCGGTGACAAATATTCCCCTGCAGGGCGCGTGCCAAAACGCTGAAATTTGTTGTCCAGCAAGCCTTGGGTCGATACACTGGCGGACGGCGCGCGGCTGTAAGAGGCGCGCCAGAAGCTTTGTTTGGGAGGGTCGATCATGAGGTTTCCCCGTTACTCTGGCCGCCTGGCCGGCTTTGGCCTCGCCCTGGCGCTCGCGCTGGGACTGCTGCTCGGCATGACCGGTGCCTCGCCGGCTGTGAGCGCCCAGGGCGGGACCGTCACCCTGGAATGGTTCGGGTGGTCACACTATCGGCTCACGTCGCCAAACGGCAAGGTGATCTTGCTCAACCCCTTCGTTCAGAACCCGGACTCGACCATTTCGCTCGATGACATCACGAAGGTCGATCTGATCCTTGCCGCGGATGGGCATCCCGACGAGATCGGCAGTACCGTGCAGATCGCCCAGAAGACCGGCGCCAAGGTCTTCGCCCCGGGCGGACTGAACGGCTGGTTCATCGAGATGGGCGTGCCGCAGGCGCAGATCGCCCAGCGCTTCGCCAACCCTGGCGATGTCTTGCGGATGGACGGCATCGTGGTCCGCATCCTGAACTCGGTCCACGGCTCGGAGCTGAGCCCGGCAACCGCGATGAACCCGTACGGCGGTTTGGCGGCCAGCTACATGATCACGTTCGAGAACGGATGGACGGTGTATTTCACGGGCAGTTCGGCGGCGACCCAGGACATGGCTCTGTGGGGCCAGATGTACAAGCCGGACGCGATGATCTTCCACATGTTCGGGAATCACGAGCCGATGGACATCGCGATGGCCGTCAAGCTGGTGATGACCGGTAACCCCAACCTCAACACGCTTATCCCGCACCACCACCGGGTGACGCCAGCGGCTGGCGCCACGACGATCCCTGACGTGCGGTCCGCCCTCGACGCCATGGGGATCATGATCCCCATCACGGACCCGGTCCGCAGCCAGGTGTACGAGTTCACGAAGTAGACGGTAGACGGTAGACGGTAGACGGTAGACGGTAAAACACTACCGTCTACGTATTACCTTCTACCGTCGACGTTTTTAGAACGGAATATCGTCGTCCGTCAGCTCGCTGATCGGTTCCCCCATTGACTCGTGCTCGCCGCCACCCGCCGCGGCGCCCGCGGGCGCGCCGGCTCCGCGCTGCTGCTGCGAGCGGCCGCCACCGCCCATACCACCGCCACCGCCGCCGAGCAGGACGATCCGGTCGCCGCGGATCTCAGTGGTGTACTTGTCGTTCCCGTCCTTGTCCTGCCACTTGCGCGTCTGCAGCCGCCCCTCGACGTAGATCTGCTTCCCCTTCGTCAGGTACTCGGACAACGACTCGGCGGATTTGCCCCACAGGACGATGCGGTGCCATTCGGTCTTTTCCTGTTTCTGGCCGGACGTCTTGTCGTTCCACACTTCCGTCGTCGCGAGATTGAGCGTCGCGACGGGGGCGCCGCCGGGCGTGTAGCGCAGCTCCGCGTCCCTCCCGAGATTGCCGACCAGGATTACCTTGTTCACGCTTCCCATCGTTTATTCCTCTCTGACCTCTCGTTTAGGACTGGCGTCCGTACCGGTCCTCTAAGCGCACCACGTCCTGGAGCTCCGGCGTTGAAACCTCGAAGATATCGCAGTCGGTGATGGCCGTCATGCGGTGAACCGTTTTCGGGACTACATGGACGGCTTCGCCCGGCTTCATCTCCCGTTTCGTGAGCGGTCCCCCGGCGGTGCCTTCGTGCCCCTCGGCAATCTCGAACAACATCCGCCCGGACCACAGGAAAATCGTTTCATCTTTCTGGTTGTGGTACTGCAGGCTGAGGGCGTGGCCCGCGTTGACGTGGATCAGCTTCCCCACATACCGCTCGGTCTTCGCCCAGTGCAGCTCGTAACCCCACGGCTTCTCCACTCGCGTCGGTTCACTCAACTATCGCTCCTTGTCGTGACAGGGAAGGTCAATCCGTCAGCGTGATTTCAGCGCGGCCATGGATTCCGCCAGCACCTTTTCGACCTCGCCTGCC
>DASPXK010000041.1:0-5311 GCA_035637315.1 Chloroflexota bacterium | reverse complement strand
AGGCCAGCATCTGCTTTTGCGAGCGTTCGAGCTCGCGCACCTTCTGCTCCAGCTCGGCTTGAGTAGCGCGTCTCTCCAAATAGAGCTGGCGCAGCTCTTCCGCGTACTGGTTCGCCTGCGCGTAGACGCGCATCAGCTCGTCTTCTTCGAGCTTGTCAGATGACATCATCCGCCTTTGCGGCATCGTGGCCGCTCGCCGACCCATGTTCGGCCTCGCTTAGCCGGTGACCTGCCCGCGCGTTCCAATCGCATTATTGTAGTACGCCGGGCCGCAAGAATGGCGGTCCGCTCTGTTACAATCCATTCGGAAAGCAACGGAAGGGCTCGAATGGGACTGCTCGACGAGCTGAAGCGGAGTCTTGACGACGTGACCGTCGAGTCTAGCCGCCTGGCTCGGCTAACCGGTCTGAACCTCGACCTGGTCAGCCTGCGTGGACAGCGCGACGCGGCGCTGCGGGAGTTGGGCCGCCAGGCGCTGGCAGCGGCGGACGACGGCTCGATTCAGGCCCCCCAAATCATCGCGGCTGCCGAAGTGGCGCGTGACCTGGACCGCCGGGTGACCGAATTGGAGGCCGAGATCGAGCGCCTGCGCTCGGAAAGCTCGGCCGTACGTGCGGTCGCCAACGCACTGGACCCGCCGCCCCGGCCAGCTTCGGAGCCAACGGTCGGGCCCACGCCGGGGCCGGCCTCGGCTGGCTCGGAGACAGCTGCGCTGCCGGGCGTCGTTGCGCCGGACCATGGTGCCACGACGGGGGGCGGGGGGTAGCGGTAAACACCGTGTCCCGCAGCTACGATGTCTGCCTGCCCTCTGGTGTCCGGTAGGAGACAGCAGTCGGTGACTCCTCTCCTGGCTGCGGCCCCGACGCCTGTGAGGCCTCGCGGGGCAGGGTGAACCAGAATGTGCTGCCCAGACCCGGCGTGCTCTCGACTCCGACCTGTCCCCCGTGCGCCGCGACGAGCTGCTTGACGATCGCCAGGCCGAGCCCGGCCCTGCGTTCGGTGGAGGCCACCCGGCCCGAGCCGCGATAGTACCGTTCGAACAGGTGAGCGACCTCCTCGGGTGGCACGCCCACCCCTTGATCGACCACCTCCACCTTCACGCTGCCTTTTGAGCGCCGGGCATGGACGTACACCTTGCCTCCCCCGGGCGAGTAGCGAATCGCGTTCGAGATCAGGTTTCCCAGCACCTGGCGGAGGCGGTCCACGTCGGCGACGACCGACAGAGGCTGGTCCGGAACCTCTACCGCGAGCTGGTTGAGCGGGGACGCGTTGGCGAATGCCTTGGTTACGGACAGAACGACTTCGCGCAGGTCGAGCCGCCGCGGCTGCAGGTCGAAGTGGCCGGCCTGAAGCCTCGACAGTCCCCGAGATCGTCGACGAGCCGCAGCATCGTAGCTGAGGCGCGCCGAACCTCTGCCGCGACCTCGGGTAACTCCTCGAGTGGCAACGGCCGAGCGCCTTCGGCCATCAGCTCGGCGTACCCCTGGATGAGGTTGAGGGGCGTGCGCAGCTCGTGAGAGATCCTCATGATCAGCTCGGTCCGCTGGCGGACCAGCGCCTCCATCTCCTCCGCCCGCCTCTGCTCCTGAGCCAGCCGGCGGGCCAGCACTCGCTCGCGGCCGCGCAGCCGACGCAGCATCGAAGCTGCCGCCACACTTGACCGAAAGCGTCCGATTCTCGACAACACCGCTCGCAGCCGAGTGAGCGTCGAGCGGTTGGGACCGCGGTTCGGGGCGAGCAGAGATGACATGTTGCCCCCGAAAATGTCCCTTCATTAGGAAATGCACATTTGGCCGCAAAATCGGGCATTAGCGGGGAAAGCTGGATGCGGGCGCGGGCGCAGACCACGAGTACAATTGACGGCGTGCGCCGCGCCGCCTCGCAGCCCCCACGCTCCGGAGTCCAGCCCGCTCCGGGGGTCGCAGCGCCTGAGTTCGGCAAACATCGTCGCCGATCCGAGTGGCAGTCGCTCGGGCGCGAGGTCGACCGGCTCAACCTGGCTGATCCGCGGGCCGCCCTCGCGCTCGCGGAGCGGTGGGCCGCAGCCGAGTCCGGAGGCGAGGGTCGGGCTTGGGCCATCCGGGCGCTGGCCTTCGCCCTGCGCTTCAACGGCCAGCACGAACGGGCCGACGAGCGGTTCGGGGAGGCCGAGCAGGCGTTCGTCGAGCTGGCTCTCGAGGATGAGGTGGCGCGGGCTCGGTTGGGCCACGTCGAGGCGCTGCGCTACCTCGGCCGCTATGAGCAGGCAATCGAGCTAGCTCGGAACAACCTGGCCTACCTGGAGTCTCGCGGCCCAGCGCTGCAGGTCGAGGCAGCCAAGCAGACCACGAACCTTGGCCTCGTCTACTGGCGGCTGGGCCACCTGCGGCGAGCCCTGGCCTGCTTTCGACGCGTCCAACGGGTCGCGCGCGAGCAGCGCGACGGAGAGCTAGCGGCCACAGCCAGCATGAACGTCAGCCTTGTCCTGGCCGACCTCGGCCGCTACGGCGAGGCGCTGCGGGCCGGCCGCTACGCCGCCCGTCAGTTCAGGAGGCTCGGACTGCGCGAGCGACTGGCGACAGTCCAGATGAACAGTGGACTGCTGTACGCTCGGCGGGCCGAGTACGCCCGCGCGCTCGAGGCACTGGAAGTAAGTCGGGCGTTGTGCGAGGAGCTGGGCCTGGCGCAGAAAAGATCGGCTGTTGACCTGGTCCTGGCGCGCACATACCTGGCTTTGAACCTGGACGTCGAGGCGGCCGAGGCCTGTGAGCGAGCGGTCGAAACGTTGCGGAACCTAGGTCTGCCCTTCGAGCTGGCCCACGCTCTGACGAGGTCGGCGCAGGCAGCGGAACGTCTTGGGAACCTGGAGGAGGCCCGGGCGCTGATTGGCGAGGCGAGGCAAGTGTTTGCCTGCATCGGCAACTCGGTCTGGGAAGCGGTCTCGACAGTGCAGACTAGTCGGCTCGCCCTCGCGGCCCGGGATGGCGACGGTCTCGAGCGGGCGCTCGACGCGAGCCGGGCCGCCGCTGAGCGGCTAGACAAGCTCGGGGCGCTGGACCACGCGGCCGCCGCGCGGCTGGTGATCGGCGACCTGCACGCCCGGCTTGGGCAGGCCCCAGCCGCGATGGCGAGCTATGAGGCGGCCGGGGCGATCGGCGAGCGGACCGGGGCAGATGGCGTGCTGCATCTGGCGCGGGCCGCCCAGGGCGCTCTGCTCGAAGCGAGCGCTCCCGACGAGGCCCTAGCGTCCTTCCGACGGGCAGTCGAGCACCTCGAGCGCCTCAGGGCGCGGGCACGGGCCGACGACCTGAAGATGGCGATCATGGCCGGCAAGGTGGACCTCTACGAACGCATCGCCGCGCTGCTCCTGCGAGCGGACGGCGCTGAGAGCTCACGCGGGGCGTTTGGGTGGCTCGAGCGAGGAAGATCGCGAGGACTGTTGGAGCAAGCGCTGGCCTGGTCTTCGCGGGAGCGCGCGCGGAGTGGTCCAGGGCTGGCACGCCTCCGTGAGCGCATTGGTGACCTCAGAGCCGCACTGAACGGCATCTATTCCGAGCGGTACGCGCTGGACCGCCCAGCGGCGGCGAGCTCCGGGGCGGACGATCGAGAGCGTGCCAGGCGCCTCGAGACTGATCTGGCAAAGGCGACTCGAGAGCTCCAGATTCTGATGCGTCGAGACGACGGCCCGCCGCGGTCCGAATCGTTTGACGCCGAGCGTGTCCAGGCCGCCCTTGCGCCGGGCAGCTGCTTGCTGGAGTACGCGCTGCTCGGGGAGGAGCTGGTCTGCTTCGTCGTTCGCCGCGAATCGTTCGCCCTGCATCGTGGCCTGGCTAGCCGTCGTGAGCTCGTGGAAGCGAGCGAGTGGTTCTGGTTCCACATCCGCAAGGGTACGTATGGCGCGGACTTCCTGCGAGCCAGAGCCCGCGCTCTCGGCCCGGCCGTCGACCGAATCCTGGGCCGGCTGGGCGAGCTTCTGCTCGCGCCCCTCGCCGGATCGCGCGGCGCCGACCGGGTGCTCGTGGTCCCGCATGGCCTCCTGCACAACCTGCCCTTTCACGCCTTTCGGCTCGGTAGTGGAGCACTGCTCGACTACGCCACAGTCTCATACGCGCCCAGCGCCGCCGTGTTCGTCGCCCTCAGGGAGCGCGGACAGCCTCGACCGAGTCGGCCACTCATGGTCGGCCCGGACTTGCCTGACCTGCCCTGGGTCGACGAGGAGCTGAAGCGAGTAGCGCGCGTGTTTCCGGACGCGGTCGCGCTTGGCGGGCGGCGGGCCACCGCCGGGGCGCTTCGGCGGCACGCCCCGCGCTGCGACGCGCTTCACCTGGCGACGCACGGCGTGTTCCGGGCCGACAACCCGAGCTTCTCAGCGCTGGAGCTGGCCGATGGCTGGCTGACGGTCGGCCAGCTTGCCGAGCTGTGCCACGGGTTTTCCCTGGTGACGCTGTCGGCTTGCCACAGCGCGGTGAACGGCTTGGGACCCGGCGATGAGCTGCTCGGCTTGACCCGGGCGGTGCTTGGAGCTGGCAGCGCGGCCCTGGTGGCCAGCCTCTGGGCAGCCAACGATGAGACGACGCCAGCTCTGATGGCCGCTTTCTATGCCGGCTTGCAGGGTGGTCACGACCGCGCCTCGAGCCTTCGCGAGGCGGCCCTGTCGATCCGCGCCTCGGAGCCGCACCCCTACTTCTGGGCCCCGTTTATCCTGGTCGGCGCGTCGTAGCGCGCCAGAACTCCGCCGCCTGAGCGGCTTGCGAGCCGCGCCCGGGGACGGCGCTTCCCTCGGCCCCCGGCACTGCCATGCCCGATTTTCGCCGCTTTTGTGCATTTCTTAATGGAGGGAGGTTCCGGCCGCGGCGAACGGCGTCGCGGCCGGGCCCCCGTCGGCGCGAAATACCTAGCGCGCCGGCGAGAGAAAGGGAGGAGTCCCATGCGTGCTCTTCGGGCGATGGTTCTGGCGGCCCTGTTGGCGCTGGCAAGTGTGCCGGCGGTGTTTGCCGACGGTGACGGAGGCGGCTACAACATCCCGGTCAGTCCGGACCAGGTCCAGCAGGACGAGGTCCCGGCCTAAGCCGCGGGCCTTACCCTGAGCCCGGCCCGTTTCCTGTCAGCCGCCACCCCCAAACCTATCTCCCGAGCTTGGAGTTCGGGCGAGGGAGCAAGCGGCTGGCAGGGCGTGGCCGGGGTTGGGCGCGAAACGAGCGGACGCCGGGCTGGCTGGCGCATCTGTTCCACGAGTGGCCCCAAGAACGACCTATCGACGTTAAAATAAGCGGAGGGTAGGATGAGCGACGACGAGACGCCCCAGGATGAGAAGACGACCGATCCGGTCGAG
>DASPXK010000040.1:0-25182 GCA_035637315.1 Chloroflexota bacterium | reverse complement strand
GAATGGTCAGTAGGTCGAGACGTTCATCTCCTCCATCTGACCGGTCACGAGAAACACGACTCGCTCGCAGATGTTGGTCACGCGGTCGGCGATGCGCTCCAGGTTGTGGGCGGCCCACAGGAGCCAGGTAGCCCGCTCGATTGTCCTGGGGGTCGGAGACCATGAACATGACCAGCTCGTGGTAGACCTGATCGTAGAGCTGGTCGACCTCGTCGTCTTCGGCCGCGATCCGCCTGGCCGCCTCGGCGTCGCGGGCCAGGAAGGCGTCCATGCTGCGTCGAAGCATGTCGCGGCACTTGTCGGCCATCCGGGGGATGTCGATGAGGGGCTTCAGAAGGGGCTGGTCGCCATGCAGCAGGTTGATCTTGGCGATGCCGGCCGCGTGATCGGCCATGCGCTCCAGGTCGGTGATAATGTGGATGACCGCGGCGATGATGCGCAGGTCGCCAGCCATCGGCTGTTGGGTCGCGATCAGGATCAGCGCCCGCTCCTCGATCTCGAAGCGCTTCTGGTTGATCGCCTGATCGTCACGAATGACCTTCTCCGCGGCAGCGTGGTCGCGCCGCTTGAGCGCCTCAACCGAGCGGGAGATGGCCTTGTCCACCATGCTCGACAGGAGCAAGAGGTGATCCTGCAGCCCCTGGAGCTGCAGGTCGAAGTGTGAACGGGGGCTGCCGACGGTCATCCGAACCGCCCGGTGATGTAGTCCTCGGTGCGCTTGTCGCGCGGGTTGGTAAAGATCTGGCGGGTCTCGCCCATCTCGATCAACTCGCCGACCCGCTCCTCACCGGCCAGCATGAAGGCCGTGTAGTCAGAGACGCGCGAGGCCTGCTGCATATTGTGAGTCACGATCACGATGGTGTAGCGCTGCTTGAGCTCGACCATCAACTGCTCGATCTTATAGGTCGCGATCGGGTCGAGCGCGGAACAGGGCTCGTCCATCAGGACCACCTCCGGCTCGACCGCTAGAGTGCGAGCGATGCACAGCCGCTGCTGCTGGCCGCCACTGAGCGAGGCGCCCGACTTCTTGAGCTTGTCCTTGACCTCCTCCCAGAGCGCGGCCGCCCGCAGGCTGCGCTCGACGATCTCGTCCAGCTCGTGCCCGCGAGCCAGACCGTTGAGTCTCAATCCGGCGGCGACGTTGTCGTAAACCGACATCATCGGGAACGGGTTCGGCTTCTGGAAGACCATTCCGATCAAGCGCCGAACGCGGACAGGGTCGACGCCCGGGGCGTAGATGGCCTGCCCGTCCAGCAGCACCTGCCCCTCAACTCGCGGGCTGCCCGACGTGACCTCATGCATGCGATTGAGGGTCCGCAAGAGCGTCGACTTACCGCACCCGGACGGTCCGATGATGGCCGTAACTCGCTGCGGCACGATGGACAAGCTGATGGCCCGGATCGCCTTGTGCTCGCCGTACCAGGCGCTGACGTTGCGGACCTCGAGTCCCTTCCCGGTCCGGCCGCGGCTATCGCGGGCGTTGGGCCGGCCCACCGGGCCGGGCGGGTGGGTTCGCTCGGCAGTCGCGCTATCCACCCTGGCCTCTTTGGGTAGCCCAGCGGGTGAGCACGCTGAGAGCGCCGATCAGCGCGATCAGCACGAAGGCGCCGCCCCAGGCTTTGGTATGCCAGTCGTCGTACGGCGAGACCACGTAGTTGTAGATCTGGATCGGCAGGGCAGCCATCGGTTGGAGCAGGTCGAAGCTGAAGAACTGGTTGCCGAGCGCCGTCAAGAGCAGTGGGGCGGTCTCTCCGCCCGCGCGGGCCATCGACAGGACTACTCCGGTGACGATGCCCGCCCTCGCGGCAGGCAGGACAACGAACAAAATGGTCTTCCAGCGCGGGACGCCGAGCGCCAGAGAGGCCTCGCGCAGCGGATCCGGCACGAGCTGCAGGACCTCCTCGACTGTCCGCGTCACGATCGGGATCATGATCAGGGCGAGCGCCACGCCCCCGGCCAGGCCAGCGTAGCTGCCGACCACTCCCCTTACCAGAAAGGCCCACACGAACACGCCGACGACAATCGAAGGCAGCCCGCTCATCACGTCTGTCAGGAAGCGGACAAGGGATCCGAACGGACCGCGGCCATACTCCGACAGGTAGATGGCGGCGCCGATGCCTACCGGCAGCCCGATCGCCGAGGCCACGAGCAGCATCGTGAGCGAGCCGACAATCGCCGGCGCCACGCCGCCACCGACTTCACCATACGGCAGCGGACGCTGAGTAAAGAAGGCCAGATCCAGGGCTGGAAGGCCACGCATCGCGACGTAGCTGAGAATGATGACCAGGACGAGCACGCCGAGCAGGGCGCAGATAGCGATGAGACTGGCCATTGTGGCATCCACGAGCCTGCGCTGAGCGAGGTTGGCGTTCACTGCGAGGAGTTTGGTCGGCGGGGCGATGGACGGCAGGCGGCGGGCGCGCACGGTGACTCGTGTCTCCATCAGCCGGCCCGCACGTTGCCCGCGAGCCCGCGCGAGAACTGCCAGACCAGCAGGCGGGCAAGGATGTGACGATCCCGGCTATGAGCAGCAGCAGCCCGACGGCGACGATCGCGCTGAAGTAGATCTCCGTATCGGCTTCGGTGAACTGGTTAGCTATGGCGCTGGCCATCGTGTAGCCCGGCGTGAGCAGTGAGCCGGTGATGCTGCGCGAGCTGTTGCCGATGACCATCGTCACGGCCATCGTTTCGCCCAGCGCGCGGCCCAGCCCCAGAATGGCGGCGCCCGCGATGCCGGAGCGGGCGTAGGGCAGCACGGCGTTGGCGACCATTTCCCACTTCGTCGCCCCGAGGGCAAGAATCCCTTCGCGCTGGGTGGTCGGCACGGCGAGGATCACCTCACGCGAGACCGACATCACCGTGGGCAGGATCATGATCGCCAGGATGACGCCGCCGACTAACAGGTCCTTGCCAATCGGTGGTCCGGCGAACAGCCCGCTGACAATTGGGATCGGCCCGGTGGCGGACTTCAGAACAGGCTCGACGTAGCCCCGCATGAAGGGCGCGAGCACGAAGAACCCCCACAGTCCATAGATGATGCTCGGGATGGCGGCCAGAAGCTCCGTGACGAACGAGACCGGCCCGCGGAGCCAGGTCGGCGCGTACTCGGCGATGTACAGGGCCGAGCCGAGCGCGATCGGGGTGGCCAGCAGCAGCGCCACGGCCGACGTGACGAGGGTGCCATAGATGTACGGCAGGGCGCCGAACCTCTCGAAGACGTTGTCCCAGATCGAGGTGGTGACGAAGTCGGGCCCGTAGCGAACCAGCGCCGGACTCGCGTCCATCAGCAGCAGGCCGACCAGCGCGACCAGCACCACGATGATCAGGGCGGCGGTGGCCGCAGTGGCCATCCGAAACAGCTCGTCAGGCCCTCGAGCCGCGGCCGAGACGAGCGGCAGGGTTGCTCTAGCCGATCGGACGGAGAGGTCATCGGAGCTTATGCGGCTGACATCCATTGCGTTCAACGGCGACCCACTGGCGTTGCTGTGACCCGCGACCGCGTCTGGCAGAAACGCCTAGCGGCCCGGGAAGGCCGGCTGCCCGCCCGACGTGATCGACTTGATCTTCTCCTCGCCCTTCTTGACGATGCCTTCGGGCAGGGCCGCGTACCCAAGGTCGGCGTTGAACTTCTGCGCGTCGTGGGTTGCCCACCACATCATGCGCGTCAGCGCGACCGCCTTCGGCCTCTCCGGAACGTCCCTGTAGACGAGAAGCCAGGTGAACCCGCTGATCGGATATGCGTCCTCTCCCGTCGGATTCACGATCGATGCCCTCAGGTCGGGCTGAATTGTGTCGGCGATACCTGACGCCGCGGCGGTCACGCTCTCGAGTCTGGGCTCTACGAACTTGCCGGCCTGGTTCTTGATGTGCGCCACTCCGAGCTTGTTCTGCAGCGCGTAGATCAGCTCGACGTAGCCTATCGAGTACGGGTTCTGCTTGACCTCGCCAGCGACCCCCTCGTTCCCCTTGCCCCCCAGGCCGTTCGGCCAGTTTACGGTGGTCGAGGTGCCAATTGTGCTCTTCCACTTCGGACTGATGTTGCTCAGGTAATCGACGAAGATGTAGGTCGTCCCGCTCCCGTCCGAGCGGTGGACGGTGACGATCTCCTTGTTGGGTAGCTGGAGGCTGGGATTGTCGGCCGCCAACTTCTGGTCATTCCACTTAGTGATCTCGCCGAGGAAGATGCCGGCGAGCGTCTCGGGGCTAAGCTTGAGCGGGTCCTTGCCCTCCAATTCAGGGATGTTGTAGGTGGCTACGACGCCGCCCAGCGCCATCGGGATGTGGAGCACCTCGCCCCTGGCTGCCTGGAGCTGCTCGTCGGTCATCGGCCCATCGGTCGCGCCGAAGTCCACGGTGGCATCGGTGATCGACTTGATCCCGCCACCCGAGCCGATGGACTGGTAGTTGATCTGAACGCCGGCCAGCTTCTGGTACTCGTCGAACCACTTGCTGTAAAGCGCGGCCGGGAACGTCGCGCCGGCCCCGGTGAGCGACTTGGCCTCGTCTGGATACGGGCCCTTGATCAGGCCGGCGCCGGGCATCTCCCAGGGATTAGTGACGGCCAGGGCCGATGGGGCCGCGGTCGCCGCCGGAGCCGCCACTGGCGCGGTGGTCGGCTTGGCGCCAGGGGCCGCGGCCGGCTTCGCTGGCGCCGTACTTGGGCTGGGCGTGGGAGCACTGCAGGCGACCATCAACATCAGGCCCGCGACGAGGCCCGTCGTGCGCCCCAGCGCGACTCGCTTCATTCTGTTCCCTCCTCGCGCATCTGGTCAGCTCGTTTCCTCAGGACCATAGCAGGGGAAGTTTGAACGCCCAGTTAACCCGTGTTAAGCCCGATTAACGCCTCGTTAAGGCTGGCTTAAACTTCGAGCAGCGCGGGTCGGGCTGCGGACGTGAACCGTGGACTCGGGTCGCGCTCGACTAGCGCGGCCTCAGCTGACGGCGACGAGGCGAGCGGCCGGGCGGGCGCGGCGCCCGAGTTGGCGCGAGCGGACGCGGTCGACAGCGCGAATGAGTCCCTGAACCTCGGCGCGGCCCGTGTCGAATCGGACCAGCACACGTCCACTCCGCGGACTGGCTCCGGCCTCGTACACGCCGGCCAGCGAGCTGAGCGCCTTGTTGATCTTCGCGGCCAGCTCGGCCTCGTCCTGGAGCCCGGCAACCTCCATGCGGAGCCGGCCCGGCGTGTGCGAGACAATCTGAACGGGCGGGATCAAGCTGAGTACTGGACTGTCGGCGGCCCGCTCGCCCTGCCACACTGGCGCCAGCTCGCGCGCCGCGCCAGCAGCGCGCTCGGCGATCCTGCCTGTCGCCTCGCAGGCTATCAGCTTGAAGAGGACCTGACCGATGAGCTCGAGAGCTACGTCCACTAACACGGGACCCTCGCTTCATTCGTCCTTCCAAGCGTAGCCGGGGGACGGTTAAGCGAGGGTTAACCCACGTTAAGGGTTGATCAAAGGTCTAGAGCTATCAGCTCGGCCTCGATTCGCTCGCGGAGCGCCTCCCGCACGCGCCGGTAAGCCACCAACTTTTGCGCCTCGGTCCCAGCCGCCTTCGACGGGTCCGGGAAGCTCCAGTGCAGGCGCTCGCGCGCTCCGGGAAAGACCGGGCATGCCTCATTGGCTTCGTCGCAGACGGTGACCAGCAGGTCGAACGCCTCTCCGACGTACTCGTCCAGGCCCTTGCTCCGCTGCCCCGAGATATCGATGCCTAGCTCGGCCATCGCGCGAATAGCCAGCGGTCGGACCAGCGTAGCCTCTGTCCCGGCCGAATACGCCTCGTAGCGATCGGCCGCCAGATGCCTCAGCAGTCCCTCTGCCATCTGAGAACGGGCCGAGTTGTGGGTGCAGAGGAAGAGCACTCTTCGTTTGGATGCCACGTTGCTAGGACCTGAAACGATAGCCGACCCCGCGCACCGTCTCGATCAGCACCGGGTGGCTCGGGTCCGATTCGATCTTCTCGCGGAGCCAGCGAACGTGAACGTCGACGGTGCGGCTGTCGCCCGCGAAGTCGTAGCCCCAGACCCGGGACAGCAGGTAGTCTCGGGTAAAGACGCGCCCCGGCTCGTGCATCAGGAAAACGAGCAGGTCGAACTCTTTGGGCTTGAGCTGGAGCGGCGCGCCGTCGAGGTGGACGCGGTGCTCGTCGAGATTCACCCGCAGCTCGTCGGCCTGCAGGACTCGAGCCGCTTTCGGTTCGGCTGCCTGGAGCATCTCGACGCGCCTCAGCATCGCCTTGACGCGGGCCAGCAGCTCGCGCACGCTGAACGGCTTGGTGAGGTAATCGTCCGCCCCCAGTTCCAGGCCGACGATCTTGTCGACCTCGTCGTCCTTGGCTGTCAGCATCAAGATCGGCACGGTGCTGTCGCGGCGGAGGGCCCGGCAGACGTCGAAGCCGTCCAGTTTGGGCAGCATCACGTCCAGGACCACCGCGTCCGGCTGGTCATGCTCGGCCTTCTCGAGCCCGTCTGGCCCGTCAGCGGCGACGGAGACCTGATAGCCCTCGCGCTCGAAGTTGTAGCGAAGAGTCTCTCGCAGGGCCGCGTCGTCCTCGACGATCAGGACCTTGGCCATACGGTTTCCAGCGGCTTGGCGGCCCACTCGGTGGGCTGGGCCAGCGGCAAGGTGAAGGTAAACGTCGCCCCGCCCATGCCCCCGCTCTCGGCCCAGATGCGGCCGCCGTGGGCCTGGACCAGGTGCTTTGCGATCGCCAGGCCGAGGCCGCTCCCACCGCCGGAGCGGGAACGATCGGTCTTGAAGAAGCGCTCGAAGATCCTGTCCAGGTCATCCGGCCGGACACCCACCCCATTGTCGGCCACGCTGATGGCTAGCTCGGCGGCCCGCCGCTCAGCCCTCAGCTCCACCCATCGACCCGGTGGGGTGAACTTGATCGCGTTGTGAAGCAGGTTGGCCAGGACCTGGCGGACCCGTTCGGGATCTGCCAGCACTGGCGGTAAATCTGCTCGCACAGCCAGCTTCAGCTCGACCCCCGCCCGGCCGGCCAGGGGCGCCAGGCGGTCGGCCGCCGAGCGAAGCAGCGGCTCAGGATCAGTCGGCTCCGGGTTCATCTGGGCCTGTCCGGACTCGATGCGCGACAGCTCCAGCAGCTCGCGCACGAGCTCGGTCAGCTCGTCGACTTCATCGTGGAGACGACTCAAGAAGGTGCGGGCCGCGGCCGGGTCCTCCAGAGCGCCGTCCTCAAGGGTCTCGACGATCGCCTTCATGGCCGACAGCGGAGTGCGCAGCTCATGCGAGACGTTGGCCGCGAAGTCACGCCGAACGGTCTCCAGACGGCGCAGCTCGGTCACGTCCTGGAGCAGGAGTAGGCGCTGGCCATCGGCGCCCGTGATGGCAGCCGCGAGGGCGCGCACCTGGCGGCGGGGCTGATCGAGCTCCACCAGTCCCGAGCCGCCGTTCGGCTGGTCGAGCAGCGCAGCCAGCTCGTGGTCGCGGACGACATCGACGAACCGTTGCCCGACGGCTCGCCTGGCGTTGACCCGCAGCAAGCGCTCCGCGCCAGGGTTGAACAGCAGCACTCGCCCGTCGCGGTCGACGATCACCAGACCTTCGGCGACCGTGTCCAGGATGGCCGCCAGGCGGTTGCGCTCCGCCGAGATGGTCTGGACCGTTCGCTCGACACGGTCGGCCATCTGGTTGAAAGCCTGGCCCAGCTCGCCGACCTCGTCGCGTGAGGTGATCTGCAGCCGGGAGTCGAGCTGGCCGGCCGCCATCGCCCCGGCCAGCTCCGTCAGGCGCTTGATCGGCCTGGCGGTGGTCCGTCCGAGCCAGACGGCCAGCGCCGCCGCGGCCAGGCTGGCCACACCGATCGCCAGCCCAACTGCGCCGGCCAGGGTGGCGATCTGGCGATCGACGGCCGCCAGGGGTAACGCCGCGCGGGCAACACCCAGCAGCCGTCCGTCTCCCAGGATCGGCACGGCGACATACAGCATGTCATAGCCGACCGTGGCGCTGTGCCGAACGCTCACGCCGCGCTCGCCGCCCAGGGCGGCCTTGACCTCCGGCCGATCGGCGTGGTTCTCCATCTGGTCCGGCGACTCGGCCGAGTCGCCGAGCACCACTCCGTCAGGCGCGATGAGCGTGATTCTGGCGCCACTGGCGGCGCCGACCCGAGTGGCCAGCGGCTGGAGGTCTGCCGAAGGGCTGGCCGCCAACCCCAGCCCGGCTTCGCTGGCCGTTACTGCCGCCTCGGCTCCAAGCTGCTGCTCGAGCTGAGCCAGGTAGGCCGAGCGCATCAGCCAGGCCACGTAGAGCCCCAGTCCAAGCAGCACCGCTAGCGTCAGGACCAGATGCGCGCCGATGATTCGCCGGGCCAGACTCGTACGCACTCCACTTACCATGTGAATGATGACGGGCCCCGTTTAACGGGAGGTTAACGCCTACGGCGAGGGCTGGTTGGTCGATCGTAGGGCGGGACTTGTCCCGCCCTGGGCGCTGGGCGAGGACCACCCTCGCCGCCAAGGAGATAGCAGCACTAATGGCCGTGCCCCCCCGCGCGCCAGAGCTATCGCGACTCGAGCGCGGCGGAGTAGAACCTCAGGTAGTCGGCCACGTGGTCGGACCAGTACTCGTCGCCGTGCTCGCCCTCATAGATATGCAGCTCGTGCTCGACGCCCTGCTCTTCGAGCAGCTCGTGGATAGCGCGAACGTTCAGGAGCCAGGGGTCGTCTTCGCCCACGTCCAGCCACACCTTGAGCTTCCTGGCAACTCGCGTGTGGGTGATCAGCCAGAGCGGGTTAGCCCGATTGAAGGCCTCCTCATCAGCGAAGAGGCCTTCGGGAGCCTCGTCGTAGGAGAAGCGGGTCGATGGGCTGTGCGCACCCGACACGCCGAACAGCTCAGGAAAGGTCAGCGCGAAGCGCAGCGCGGCGTCGCCACCCATCGACAGGCCCCCGATCGCCCGGCTTCGAGCCCTGGCCACCGTCCGATACCGCCGATCGACGTCGCCGACCACCTCGGTGGTGATGTGGTCGGCCCAGCGGAGCCCGTCGCGAGGATCGTTGAGGAAGTAGCTGTTCCAGCCAAACGGGAGCACGATCAAGAGCGGCTGGATATCGCCGTCGGCGATCAGCTCGTCGGCCGTCCCAGTGAGACCGAAGGCGGGCCACTGCTCCGAGTCGGCGTCGAGGCCGTGCAGCATGTACACGACCGGGTATCGCCGGGCGGACGCGTCGTAGCCGGGCGGCAGAAAGATCCAGTACGAGATGTCCTGGCTGAGCGCGCGGCTGTACAGGCTTTGCTCCAGGAGTGCCCCGCCGTTCGGGTACGAATCGCGGGGGCGGACGCTACCCGCTGGGCCTGGTGGCTGAGGGATGGTCACCTCGGGTGTCGGGGCAGCCTGGTGGTTCGGGGCCGCGGTCGGCGCGGCGCTGGCAGTCCCGCTCGCGAGCGATGCGAGGATGAGTGCCGCCCTGAGTAGACAGAGCACGTTACCTCGCATCGCGGAGCTCCCTAGCCTGACCTTAGCAGACGTCCATTCGAGGCGCCAAGAGGGGACGGCCCTCACCCCCTCTTCCCTGTCCCACGCTTGGCAGAGGGGGCCACCCACCCGGGCGCGCCAGCAACCGTTGTGCCAGGCTGGCCGGGACGCATATAACGAAGTCAGGGCGTGACGAAGAACCCCTGGCGAGAAGCATGAGATCCTTCCCTTCGCTCACAGGTTACGAAAAAATCGTCGGCTACGCGCTCGTCTCACTGGCTTGTCATTCAGAGCGTAGCGAGGAATCCGTGCCCGGGCTGCGGATCCTTCGCTTCCTTCAGGATGACAATGTGGACTCAGGCTGACGGCGAGATATGCGGATCATTCTTTACACCGGCAAGGGCGGGGTTGGGAAGACCTCCGTGGCGGCGGCGACGGCCGTACGGACTGCCCAACTGGGCTACCGGACGGTGGTCATGAGCACCGACCTGGCTCACAGCCTGGCCGACAGCTTCGACCTGCCGCTCGCCCCCGAGCCGGTCCAGATCGCGCCCAACCTGTGGGCTCAAGAGACCGACATCTACTACAACCTCCGCACCCACTGGGGCCGTGTCCAGGAGTGGCTTCGTGCGCTGCTGGCCTGGCGCCAGATCGACGACATCGTGGCCGACGAGGTCAGCATTCTGCCGGGCATGGAGGAGCTGGCCAACCTGCTGTGGGTCAACCGCCACCGCGAGAGCGGCGAGTACGACGTCATCGTGGTGGACTGTGCGCCGACAGGCGAGACGCTGCGGCTGCTCAGCTTCCCGGAGATCGGGCGCTGGTGGATCGACAAGTTCCTGCCGATCCACCGCGCCGCGGCGACCGTCGTGCGCCCGATCGTACGCGCCACGGTGGGCATGCCGATGCCCGAGGACGATGTCTACGATGCCGTCCAGGACCTGTTTGGCCAGCTCGACCGCCTACATGGGATGCTCGTCGACGCGGGGATGACGTCGGCGCGGCTGGTGATCAATCCCGAGAAGATGGTCATCAAAGAGGCCCAGCGGACCTGGACCTACTTCAATCTGTTCGGCTACCCGTCTGACCTGGTGGTCCTGAACCGGGTCCTGCCGGATGCGATCCACGACGCCTACTTCGCTGGCTGGAAGGAGTCCCAGGCCCGCTACCGGGCGATGGTTGAGGAGCGGTTCGCGCCGGTCCCGATCAGAGAGGTCCCCCTGTTTCAGGATGAGGTTGTGGGGCTCGAACGACTGGAGGAGATGGCGCGGGCGCTTTTTGGCGACGAGGACCCGGCCCAGATTTTCTTCCGCGGGCGCAGCCAGGCTATCGAGAGGACGGACGGCGGATACGTGCTTACGTTGCCGCTGCCGTTCGTGGAAAAGGGTGACGTCAACCTGCTGCACGCTGGCGACGAACTGCTGGTCCAAGTAGGCCCGCACAAGCGCAACGTCATCCTGCCGCGCGTCCTGGTAGGCCTGGTTACTAGCGGCGCCAAGTTCGACGGGGACAGCCTCCGAATTCGCTTCACGCGGTAGGGCGCAGCAAGCATCGCCCCTACAGGTCGAGGTCGGGCCCTTTGGTGAGCTGGCCGCTGTATTCCATGAAGGCGGCCAGGCGCGCCAGGCCGGGGACCCGGGTCGAGAAGACCAGCCCGCCGCGGCCAAGGTAGCGAGCCACGCTCGCGGCTGACATCGGGTACCCATCCCCCTCGGCCAGCAGGGCTGCCACCTCGGCCGGCTCGCGTGTGGCCAGCTCGGTGGCCTCGCGCAGCACGTCGCGGAAGGCGGCGAACAAGGCGTCGTGGCGCTCGTACAGGGCAGTGGTGCTGAATGCCACGACCGTCGAGGTGGGTCCGCCCATCACCTCGGATCCATCGACCAGGCGATGGAGACCCGGCGTCTCCAGCTCATCGTCCAAGAAAGGGCTTTCCGCCACGTGGGCGGTCACGTCGCGGCGTGCCAGGAGAGCGGTGAAGGCCTCCGGGTGCGCTCTCGGGACCACGAGCGGGTCCAGCGAGCGCCAATCGCCCAGCTCGCGCAGGGCGGCCATGCGGAGCAGCACGTGCTCCAGGCCGCCGCGCGCGGGCACGGCGATTCGGTCGTCTGACCCGAGATCGCGAAGGGACCTCGCCTCCGCGCGGCTGCCCACCAATCCGAGTGGCAGCTCGGAGACCCCGGCCACCACCCGCGCCCGCAGCCCATGCTCGCCAGCGAGCAGGAAGGCGACCGCCGAGCCGGTCGCAACGTCGAGGCCGCCCAAGGCCAGAGCCTGGAAGACGGCTTCCTGGGTCGGGATAACTTTCCACTCGACGGCCAGGTCGGGGACCCGACGCTCGAGGAGCCGGCGCCGCTGCATGAGCAGCAGCGGAGCATAGCCGGCCTCTCGCAAGATGTTGACACGGAGCACCTGGACGGCGGCACGCTCACGATGAGCGAGCCTGGCCGGCTGGCAGGCGCTCACGAGTAGGCAGTAGGCAGTAGGCAGTAGGCAGAGGACGGCGAGCCTACTCACTACTCACTACTCACCACTCGCTACTCACTATAATCGGTCGTTTCGAGGAGGAGGTGACCGATGCGACCGAATACCGCTAGACGGTTGCTCAAAGAGGGCAAGCCGGCCGTTGGGACCTGGCTGAACCTGGGGAGTCCGCTGGCCGCCGAGTGGCTGGCCCACCTCGGATGGGACTGGCTCAACATCGATCAGGAGCACGGGGCTATAGACGTCACGCTGCTCCAGTCGCTCCTACAAGCGATCAGCACGACCGACACGATCCCGCTGGTCCGGGTGCCCTGGGCCGATCCGCAGGCGATCAAGCGGGCGCTGGACGCGGGAGCGTACGGCCTGTTCATTCCGACCATCGAGACGCGCGAGGAGGCCGAGCTGTGCGTGTGGGCGATGAAGTACCCACCGGACGGTCGGCGCGGGCTGGGCGGCTCGCGGCGGACCCTGTATGGCGGCGCCGATTATGTGCAGCACGCCAACGAAGAAATCCTGGTCATCCTCATGATCGAGACCGCTAAGGGCGTGAAGAACGCCGACGACATCCTTTCGGTGCGGGGCGTGGACGCTTGCTTCGTCGGCCCAAACGACCTGTCGGCCTCGCTCGGGCTCAAGCCGAGCCTCGACCCGGACGATCCCATCTACGACGAAGCGCTTGAGAAGATCCTCGCCGCCTGCAAGCGGCACGGCATTGCCCCAGGCCTGCACACGCCAAACGCGGAGGCATGCAACAAGCGCATCGACCAGGGCTGGCAGTTGATCGCGGTCTCGGGCGACGGTGGCTTCATGGCATCGGCGGCTCAGCGAGAGCTTCAGGCGATCCAGCGCGAGGGACGCCTGGCTACGGCCGGGGCGCAGCCAGCGTATTAGGGCGACGGACGATACACGATGGACCGGCGGTAGCCGACGTGCGTCGTCCGTCGTCTAGCTCGGTAGAACACCAGGCGCGACGCCTGGTGGATGGGTTGTCCAGGTCAGCATGACGGAGAGGCGGACGCCATCGCCCGGCCGAGGCGCGCGATCGCCTCCGGCATCTGGTCCTCGGGGGCGAAGCTGAAGGCAAGGCGCAGACATTCCTGGCCCTCCCCACTGGCGAAGCAAACGTTGCCGGGAACATAGGTGACGCCCTCGCGCGCGGCCGCCTCGTGCATCCGCTCGGGCGACACGTGCGGTTTCAGGCGCACCCAGATGAAGAAGCCACCCTCCGGATAGGTCCAGGTGGCGTAGGGCGCGCAGTGTTCTTTTAGGGCCTGGAGCATCGCATCGCGGCGACGGTGGTACCCGGCCCGAAGGATCTGGATATGGCGGTCGAGCTGGCCCGATCGGCCAAATGCAGCCGCCAGATGGCTGGCAAACGGGCTCGTGCCAGCATCCACCTTCATGCTCGCCAGCCCAGCGATCAGCTCAGGGGGACCCACCGCCCAACCCAGCCGGACGCCGGCCGCCATGATCTTCGAGAACGTGCCCAGGCGAACGACAAGGCCATCGCGATCGAGCGACAGCAGGCTCGGAAGCGTCTGGCCATCGTAGCGCAGGTCCCCGTATGCGTCGTCTTCGACGATCAACAGATCGCGCTCGCGCGCCAGAGCGATCAGGCTCGCGCGTCGCTCGGCCGGCAGCGTCACCCCGGTCGGATTTTGAAAGGTGGGCATGGTGTACAGAAACTTTGGGCGGACGCCGTCGGCATCCAATTTATCGAGCAGAGGGGCCAGATCGTCGACGACGAGGCCGGAGTCGTCGAGCGCGACTTCGACGATCCGCGCGCCGAGCATGCGAAAGGTACGCAGCGCGCCGATGAAGCTGGGCCCCTCGACGAGGACCGTGTCGTCGGGGTCGACGAACATCTGGCCGAGCATGGCGATCGCCTGCGACGAGCCGGCCGTGATGATGAACTGGTCGGGACCGAGCTGTAGGCCCTCCTGCTCGTTGAGTCGGGCTGCCAGGTAGGCGCGCAAGCCAGGCACCCCGAGCAGCTGGCCGTACTGCAAGGCCTGGTCGGCCTCACGGGCCAGGACCTCCTGGGTCAGTGCCGCGAGCTGAGCGCTTGGAAACAGATCAGGGGCCGGCATGCCGATGGTGAGCGAAATGACGTTGTCCGCGGCGGGCGCGAAGTCGCGCATGCCGGGGCGGCTGGCAAGCGTCCGCGCGGCCCGCGACAAGCGGGCCTCGATTCGGTTCTCTGAGGCAGTTGGCATCCTTGCTCCAAGCTATCAGCCATCAGCAGTCAGCTGGTCACCAAATCCATTCAACTGATAGGTGATAGCCGGCGGCTGAAAGCTGAAAGCTAGCACATCATGGAAAGCTGCGTTCGGTCCACTCGAGCGGATTCACGTTTGCACCGCCGATCCAGAGCTCCCAGTGCAAGTGTGGGCCAGTAGAGAGGCCGGTACTGCCGACCCTGGCCAACGGTTGGCCGCGCTCTACGAGCTGGCCGACCTCCACCTCGACCGCGGACAGGTGAGCGTACGTCGTGAAGACTCCAAGGCCGTGATCGAGGACGACAAGGTTACCACGCAACCGCGTCTCATCGATCAGTACGACCCGGCCGCGGTTGGGCGCTACGACTGGCCGCCCGGCCGGGCCCGCCAGGTCCACTCCCGCGTGGTGGCCGGCAACCGGTCCGCCATTGTACGAACGGAGCGTGGCGAACTCGGTGATGACCGGGCCCTGGACCGGCATCAGGAACCGGCCTTCCCAGAGGCGCGGCTGGGTCACCTTGGAATACGTAGGAGCCAGGTGACGGTCCTCCTCGTCCCGCACTGCCGAGGCTAACAGAGGCAGCAGGGTCGTTGGCACTTCCACCCTATCCAGCGGGAACTCTCCAGGCGCCACCTGGATCGAAAGCTGTTGATCGGTCTGGTTGCCAACCTGGTCCGTGCCGCTGACGACGAGGGGGACGACGGCCGGCTGATCATCCGGAGGGAAGCCGACCACCGCCCAGCCAAAGCCGTCGCCGGCCTGGACCTCGAGGCGCTTGCCCCCGAGCCAGGCCTGGATCGCGGCCGGCTCGTCCGGTCGGATGCGCAGCAGCCAGGTGTGGCCCTGGATGACACGGTCCGAAGCGGACTCGAATGTGAGCTGGGGCGGCGTGTTGTCGGAGTTGAAGCTGACCGAGCTGGAGGTCCGGTTGCGCCGCCAGGAGATGTCCTCCGCCACGACGACCGCCTGGTGGGGTCCGTCCGGCAGACTGGCCGTGTCGACGACGATCGGCTCGCCCAGCCCAAGCGGCCTGCCGTCGACCTCCGCATCGACTATTCGGGCCCGCCCACTCGGAGCGAGCTGGACGTCGATTTGGACGGCGCCCCGCACGACGGCAGGTGGACTGGAAGCGGTGACGGCTGGGGACGTGGCGTTGGTCAGCCACCAGACGCCGAAGTCCAGACTTCCGCTCGCCCAGGCGATCGCCAGGATAGGTACCAGGGACAGGAGAAAGACGGGAAGAGCTATCCCGCTCGGGGGCTTTCGCCCAGCACCGATTCCTCGTCCAGGCCGATGCCCCACATCCGCTCCAGATCACGCCGCGAGTAGCACTGAAACGCCATCAGGGTTGTTGTCTTGACGATCCCGGGCACGCGGGCCATCTTGCGGGGCACAACCTCAGCCATCTGGTCGTACTCGCGCACGCGGACGATGGCGACCAGATCGTATTCGCCCGCGACGGAGTAGACCTCGCTGACCTCGTCGAGCTCGACGAGCGCCTCGGCGGTCTCAGGTATCCGCAGGCGCTCGGCATTGATCAAGACAACCGCGGCGATCACGGCCGGGGATTGTAGCACGCGGCTGTCAGCTGTTTAACTATCAGCTATCAGCTATCAGCTATCAGGTGGGGGCGCGGCAGCGGATGGCTGACGGCTCGGTGTGCTAGCATCCGAGCCGGGGGACGGTCAGACGGCGGTCCTCCTGTTGTAGGCGGGGCCCACCGAGCGATGGAATATATGGCGCGCGCGCTGCATTTGGCGGCCCGGGCGCTGGGAACGAGCAGCCCGAATCCGGCCGTTGGGGCTGTCCTGGAGTCGGGCGGGCGGGTTGTCGGCGAGGGCTCAACACAGCCGCCTGGGCGGCCGCACGCCGAAATCATGGCGCTGCGCCAAGCCGGCGACCAGGCGCGCGGCGCCGCGCTATACGTGACCCTGGAGCCGTGCGCCCACTATGGCCGTACTCCGCCTTGCGTGGAAGCGATCATCGCGGCCGGGGTCGCCCAGGTCCACATGGCGACGATCGACCCCAGCCCCTGGGTGAATGGGGCCGGACGAGCCGCCCTCCAGCGGACGGGCATCCAGACGACCGTGGGGCAGCTCGAGCGGGAGGCCCGTCGTCTCAACGAGGGCTACCTGTGGTGGGTGACCAGCGGTCGGCCGTTGGTGACGGTGGTGTACGCGATGACGGTGGCGGGGCGGATCGCCGAGGATGGCGTGGTGGGTCTCCTGGGCGAGCCGGCTCAGGCCGAGCTGGAGCGGCTGCGAACGCGGGTCGACCGCACGGTGATCGGCACTGAGCCACTGCTCACGCAGGACCCTGGCCTGGCGGGACTGGGCGCGGCTGGGGTGACCTCGCTGATGGTGGAATGCGGGTCGACGAGCCTGTTCGAGCTGCTGGCCGCAGGCCTGGCGGACAAGCTGGTGGTCTTCATCACGCCGGGCCTGGGCGACGGGCCGACGGACGTGGTCACCGAGACAAGCCCATTGTCAGGACCGGTCCGGCTGCGCGGGGTCACCTACGAACGACTGGGAGAAGATCTGATGATCGTCGGCTACACGCGGGCATGTTCACCGGGCTCGTAGAGGAGATCGGGCAGGTCAGGGAGCTTGTCGTCGCCTCCGATGGTACGCGGCTGTCGATTGGGGCCGTCAAGGTTCTGGACTCCCTCGCGACGGGTGACAGTATCGCGGTCGACGGGGCCTGTCTGACCGTAACGGAGTTGGATTCGGGCGGATTCTGGGTCGGGCTGTCTCCCGAGACCGGCCAGCGGACGAATCTGGGAGAGCGACGGGCCGGCGACCGGCTCAACCTCGAGCGAGCCGTCCAGGCTGGGACGCGCCTCGGGGGCCACTATGTTCAGGGGCACGTGGACGGAGTGGGGCGAATCGTCGACCGGCGACCGGACGGCGATTCGCTCCGAGTATGGTTCAGCGCGCGGGCTGACCTGATGCGCTACGTAGTGGTTAAGGGTTACATTTGTATCGACGGCGTGAGCTTGACGGTCACGGAGAGGGCCGGAGAGCGGTTTGGAGTGGCGCTGGTGGCGTACACTCAGGGAGCGGTGGTCTTGCCGAGCAAGCCGGTTGGGGCCAGCGTCAACCTGGAAGTGGACGTGATCGCCAAGTACATTGAGAGCCTCCTGGAGAGTCGATTTGAGCACGAGCGGGGACGCTAGCAGGTCCAACGGTTCAAGACCGACCGACTCGTTCTGCGACGTGCCAGAAGCGATCGCCGACTTCAGCGCCGGGCGGATGGTCGTGATCGTCGACGACGAGGACCGCGAGAATGAGGGAGACCTGGCGATCGCGGCCGAGCACGTCAGCCCTGAGGCGATCAACTTCATGGCTGCCCACGGACGCGGCTTGATCTGCATGCCAATGCTTGGCAGGCGGCTGGATGAGCTCCAGATCCCGCTCATGGTCGTCCGCAATGTGCCCAGCCAGTCGACTGCGTTCACCGTCTCGGTGGACGCCAAGCAGGGCGTTTCGACCGGCATCTCGGCCTACGATCGGTGCCTGACCGTTAGGGCGCTGATCAACCCCAACAGCACGCCCGAGGACATCGTCCGGCCGGGCCATCTTTTCCCCTTGCGCTACGCCGAGGGCGGCGTGCTCAGGCGGGCCGGCCACACCGAGGCCTCGGTCGATCTGGCGCGGCTGGCGGGGCTGTACCCGGCCGCCGTGATCTGCGAGGTAATGAACGCCGACGGATCGATGGCCCGGCTGCCCGAACTCGTTACATTCGCGCGGGCTCATGGCATCAAGATCTTTACCGTCGCCCAGTTGATCGAGTATAGACGGCGGACCGAGAAGCTGGTTCAACGAGTCGCCGAGGCGGCCATCCCGACCGAGTTCGGCGACTTCACCTGCTACGCCTACGAGTCGATCCCCACCAACGAGCATCATCTGGCGCTGGTTAAAGGCGACTTGCGAACGGGACCGCCCCCGATGGTCAGAATGCATTCGGAGTGCCTGACCGGGGACGTCTTTGGCTCGCGGCGTTGTGACTGCGGCGATCAGCTCAGGATGGCGCTCAAGATGATTGGGGAGGCCGGTCGCGGGGCGCTGGTCTACCTTCGTCATCACGAGGGGCGGGGGATCGGGCTCTTTAACAAGCTGCGCGCATACAAGCTCCAGGAGGACCAGGGTCTCGACACGGTCGAGGCGAACATTCACCTGGGCTTCCCGCCGGACCTGCGCGATTATGGGATCGGGGCCCAGATCCTGGTCGACCTCGGCCTCCAAAAGATCAAGCTCCTCACCAACAACCCCAGTAAGCGGGCCGGGCTGCACGGCTTCGGGCTCGAGGTGGTGGATCGGGTGCCGCTGGTCGCCACGACGACCGATTCGAACCGCAAGTACCTCGAGGCGAAGCAGACGAAGATGGGACATCTGCTCGAGCTCGACGCGCACCAGGGCGCCGATCTCCAACCGACCGGCGTCGGATCGAGGGCGACCCAGAACGAAGGCGAGGTCGACCTTCCCATCGACGCCGGTCTCGAGGCTCGCGGCGCACGCCGTGCGCCCCTGCAGGACTGAGCTTGGGTCGAGAGCTGCGCGGCCAGCTGGCTGGAGAGGGCCTGCGGATCGCGATTGTAGTCGCCCGGTTCAACGAGCTAGTGACGCGGCATCTGCTCGAAGGCGCTCGTGACGGCCTCCTCCGCCATGGTGTGTCCGCCGACCACATCGACGTGGCCTGGGTGCCCGGTTCCCTGGAAATCCCGCTGGCCGCCAAGAAGATGGCCGCGAGCGGCGACTACGCGGCGGTGATCTGTCTGGGTGCGGTGATCCGTGGCGAGACCAGCCATTTTGACCAGGTCGCGAACGGCGTCAGCGGCGGGGTAGCGCGCGTGGCGCTGGACACCGGGGTGCCGACAATCTTCGGGGTGCTGACCACTGACAGCGTCGAGCAGGCGCTTGACCGGGCCGGCCTGAAGGCGGGCAACAAGGGCTACGATGCGGCCGAGAGCGCCCTGGAGATGGCGAGCCTGCTGGCGGCGCTGGCAGAGGCGGGTCGCAGGACCGTCCCCCCAAGTCAGGACTAGCCTGATCGCGGGTAAAGGGTCCCTGCCCTCACCCCCTGGCCCCCTCTCCCTCTCGGGGGAGAGGGGGAAACGACTTCCCCTCTTCCCTTGAGGGAGAGGGGCAGGGGGTGAGGGGACTCAGGCTTTCTCTCCCAGCTTGCGCTCGGTGCCGCTGAGGAGCCGTTCGATGTTGTCGCGGTGGCTGACGACGATGAAGAGCGGCACGAGCAGGCCGTACAAGAAGTAGGCCGGCGGGTAGCCCGCGAATACCACGAGCGCGATCCCGATCGCACCCGCGCTGACCGTGCCGGTAATCGAGCCGAGCGACACGTACCGAGTGGCGGCGATCGCCAGCGCCCCAACGAGGAATCCAAACAGCGCGATCTCGGGTTGGATCACCGCTAGGCCGCCCATCGCAGTCACCACGCCGCGCCCACCTCGGAAACCAATAAATGGCGAATAGCTGTGGCCCAGGACAGCCGTGCTGGCAGCCACCACCTGAGCCCACGGATCGCCATTGGCCAGAGCGCGCGCGACCAGCACGGCCGCAACGCCCTTGGCGAAGTCGGCCGCGAAGACGAGGGCGGCCGGTCCTGGCCCAACCACCCGTAGGACGTTAGTCGCGCCGGTCCGGCGGCTGCCGACCTGCGTGAGGTCGACTCCTTTGAGCCCAGCGACGATCATTCCATTCGGGATCGAGCCCAGCAAGTATCCGAAGATCGCGCAAAGGACGAGCGGCGGCCCCATCTGGCGCCCCCTAGGTGCCTTCACCCCTACCCCCTCTCCCCAGCGTGGGAGGGGAGGTGACGATGGCCCGGGCGGGCCTAGAGAATATCATAGTGACTGCCTGGGCTCTGAGACGTGGGAGGTGGGATGAGCGTCGTCGGGGTGCTCAACGCGGGTGGCTGGGGAACCGCCCTGGCGGCGGCGCTCGGCAGGCAGGGCCATCAGGTCCGGCTCTGGGCCAGGCGCGCCGAGCAGGCCAGGGCGCTGGGCGAATCACGTCAGAACTCGACCTACCTGCCCGGCGTGCTGCTGCCCGAGACGGTCGTGACTACCGCCGACCTGGAGTGCGCGGTGGCCGGCTGCGACGTGGCTCTGCTCGTGCCGATCTCGGCAGGCGCTCGAGCGCTCGCTCGGCGGCTGGCGCCGATTCTGCCGCCGGCGGCTCTCGTCGTTCACGGCACGAAGGGTCTGGAGGTCGACACGCTGCTCCGGATGTCGGAGGTAATCGAGCAGGAGCTGGGAGCAGGATACCGTGGGCGGGTCGCGGCGCTGTCCGGGCCAACCCACGCCGAGGAGGTCGGGCGTGGGATCCCGACGGCGGCGGTCGTTTCATGTGCCGACGAGTCGGTCGCGGCGATGCTTCAGGAACGGTTGAACAGTCCGGCGCTGCGCGTCTACACCAATCGCGACATCGTGGGCGTGGAGCTGTGCGCCTCACTCAAAAACGTGGTCGCGTTGGCGGCCGGCATGAGCGATGGCCTGGGCGGCGGCGACAACGCCAAAGCGGCGCTCATGACACGCAGCCTAGCCGAGATCGGACGTCTGGCCCGGGCGGCCGGTGGGCAGGCCGGCACTGTGGCCGGTCTGGCCGGCGTCGGCGACCTGATTGTCACCTGCACCAGCCAGTACAGCCGCAACCGACGGGCTGGCGAGCAGCTCGGGCGGGGCCGAACGTTGAACGAGGTCGTGGGGCAGAGCCGCCAGGTGATCGAAGGCATCCCGGCGACCCGAGCGGGGGTGGCGCTGGCGGCGCGTCTGGGGGTGGAGATGCCGATCGCCGAGCAGGTCCACGCTATCCTGTTCGAGTCCCGCAGCCCACTCCAAGCACTCGCGGAGTTGATGGCACGCGAACCCACGGCCGAGGAGTCGGGGCGCGGTTTCCGCGCTCAGGACTAGTCCGCTTCGCGGGGCGCGGGGACCCCGCCACTACTGATCCCGGCGGTCGGGAACGGCTACAATCAACCGTCTGACGCTTATGGGGTCACGCTATGAATGAAGTCGCCGCTTTCGTGGACGTCGAGAACATCCGCTATTCGATGCTCAACCGCTGGCACCAGGAGCCAAACCCATTGGCCTGGCGGGACAAGGCGCGAAAGTACGGGCTGATCGGGATCGCCCGGGCATACGCCGATTTCGAGCAGCACCCACCCCAGCTTCGCCAGCGCCTGAGCGTGGCCGGCTTCGAGGCCGAGCACTATCCCGTCAAGCGCTACCGCGATCGCGACGGCTCCGAGCGGATCCGAAGTATCGCCGACCTCCACATGATCATCGACATCGTCGACACGGCGTTGGGGCGGCCAACCATCGACACCTTCCTGTTCTTCACCGGAGACGGCGACTTCATCCGGGTGGTCGCGATGCTCAACAACCGATTGGGCAAGCGAGTGGTGATCTGTGGCGTGCCAGAGACCACCAGCCACGACCTGGTCGTGGCGGCCGGCGACGAGGATTCGCTGGAGGTGTCCGAGGTTGTATCCTCGCCGGAGATGGATATCACCCTGATCTGCCGGGTCGACGAATATGAGCAGTCGCTGTACGGCGGGTTTCTGCCGACTCAGGGCAACCTGATCGCCTGGCTCAAGCAGCGGCTGGAGGTGGGGCTCCTGCCAAGCGAGCAGGTGGACGGCAAGATCCTGGAGTTCATTCGGCAGGGGGTCCTGTACAAGCAGCTCGAGACAAGCTCGCGCGGCAAGACGCTAACCACGACTCGGCTGCGGCGTGAGCACCCGCTGGTCGAGCAGGCCCTGGGCTCGGGTTCGCTCGACGGCGAGCAGTCCGCCGGCGGCGACGAAACCCAGGAGTATCGCCACCAGATGCCGCGCGTGGTCAGCGCCCGTCCCTGGGCGCCGGACACGCGGGGCTAGGCTAAGCGCTCACCCCCTGGCCCCCTCTCCCTCAAGGGGAGAGGGGGGAACGGGCTCCCTCTCCCCTTGAGGGAGATGGGGTTGGGGTGAGGGAGTCGACCCCAGTCCGAGCATCGAGCGCAGGACGGTCGGTTGGTCGCGCAGGGTTCGGCGCAGGTGCTTGAGCAGCGGCTCGCCGTGTGAGTGATACACGGCGGCGCCGGGCTCGTAGGCAATAACGTAGCCGGCTCGCAGCATAAGCCGTGCCCAGGCCAGATCTTCGGCGCCGCCGACGTGCTCGTCGAACGGGACCTCGGTGCACAGCCAGCGGCGAAAGGCGCCGTTGGCATTGGAGAACATGGGGTTGCGGGTGTGCCGACGCGGCCGCTCGTCCATGACGCCGCTCAGTCGCATCCCGAGCAGCTCGAGAGGAGTGGCGTTCGGGCGGGGTAGCTGGCGGCCGAACACGCCGGCCACTTTCGGCTCCAAGAACGGCTCGATCAGGCGCCCCAGCCAGCCTTCATCGGCCGGCGTCGAGTGAGCGCTCAGGCTGGCGATCAGCTCGCCCCGGGCGACGGCAATCCCGATGTTCAGCGACCTACCGTACGTGAATGACGCGGGCGGAATCTCGATCAGGGTGAGCGGGTAGCGGCGAACGATCTCGAGAGTACCGTCGGCGGACCCGGAATCGACCACGACGACCTCAAAGCCATCGCCGAAGCGCTGGCTGAAGACCGCGTCGAGCGCCTCGCCGATGAATCGGCCCTCATTCTTGGCGCGAATGACGACTGAAGCCCGCACGCCGGCCCCCACAGCCGCGAGCCGCCCAGGGCGGTCACGACAAGGACTTCCTATTTGCGATTCTACGGCCCAGCGCTGTGCACCCACAAGGAAAAGGGGGGCGAGGCTGCGTTGACGCGGCTCGGTGGAGGTCGGGTACAATTCGGTCGCTGCCGAGTCGCCGCTCGGCGCATGGTGGGCGTAGCGTAGCGGTTAACGCGCCAGGTTGTGGCCCTGGAGATCGTGGGTTCGAATCCCATCGCTCACCCCGCACGAGCTATCAGCCATCAGCTGTCAGCGGTCAGTAGCGGTTAGCTCGTGATGGCTGACAGCTGATAGCTCGTATGCGCCCGTAGCTCAGCGGACTAGAGCACGTGGCTTCGGACCACGGGGTCGGGGGTTCGAATCCCTCCGGGCGTGCCAGGGTGAAAGCGGCGGGATGGCGAGCATGGGGGGGATGAGGCGTTTCCTGGCTCTGGCTGCCCTTGTGGGCGCGATTCTTGTTCACAGCTCGGCGCTGGCGCAAGTGGTAACGATCAGCGTGGAGGATGGCCTGGAGGTCACTCCGCCAGCGGTCCAGATCGACGCCGGAATGACCGTCACGTTCACCAACGACGGGCTGCTGGTGCACAACGTGGTGGCTGACGATGGAGTATTCGAGTCGCCGCTGATGGCGCCGGGCGACAGTTGGTCGACCGTCCTCGACGTCCCGGGCACCCACGCCTTCCACTGCATGCTCCACCCCGGACTGATGGCGGGCACGATCACGGTCCGCTAGCACGGTCCGGGCAGGTCCCCACCCCCAACCCCGCTCTGGCAAGCGTGGCGGAGGGGGGAGGGCGAGAGTTCTCGGGAAGTCAGGCGGCCCACTTACGCTTTTGCTACACTTCCGGGCGCGGTGGGTAGCGGAGCGGGCCGTTGACGAAGGTCATCGTAACGGGCGCGTTGGGGCGGATGGGGCGTGAGGTCGTCGCCGCGCTCGCCAACGACGCCGAGCTGGACCTGGCCGGCGGGGTCGACCCGCGCGCGGCTGAGGAGTACCTCGACCTGCCTGGCGGGGGCGGCCTGATCCCGATCGGGCGCGACCTGGAGAGCATCATCACGCGGGTGAAGCCGCGCGTGATGGTGGATTTCACGCACCCAGACGGCGCCATGAGCAACGCGCGGACGGCGCTGCGGATGGGCGTCTCGCCGGTTGTCGGGACGAGCGGGATCACGCCAGACAACCTGGCTGAGATCGAGCGTCTGGCCGACGCGGCTGATATTGGGGCCGTCGTGGCGCCGAACTTCGCGGTCGGGGCCAATCTGATGCTCCACTTCGCGCGGGTGGCGGCGCGGTTCCTGTCCGCGGCCGAGATTATCGAGCTTCACCACGACGGCAAGGCCGACGCTCCGTCTGGCACGGCGCTCTCGACGGCGCGTGCAATGCGGGAGGCCAGAGGCGAGGCGTTCGCCGATCCGCCCACGACGACGTTCACCCTGGAGAGCGTGCGCGGTGGGGTGGAGGGCGGTATCCGTATCCACAGCGTCCGCCTGCCCGGGCTGGTGGCTCACCAGGAGATCATCTTTGGAGGACCCGGCCAGATCCTGACCATCCGGCATGACTCGATCGCGCGAGACTCATTCATCCCAGGCGTCGTGCTGGCTGTCAAGGAAGTCGTCAAGCGCAAGGGTCTGGTATACGGGCTGGATCGCCTGATGGGGCTGTAACGAGCTATCAGCTATCAGCTATCAGCTATCAGCAAACAGGAGTTTGACCGCTGACTGCTGGCAGTTGATCGCTGATAGCTGAGGGCTGATAGCTGATGGCTGGGTTGAAAATTGGCGTGGTTGGCGCGACCGGGATGGTCGGTCGCGAGTATCTGGGGGTCCTGGAGCACTCGCGGCTGCCGATCGGCTCGCTGCGCCTGTTCGCGTCGCGGCGCTCGGTTGGAACGCGGCTGCCGTTCCGCGGCGAGTCGTTGCCCGTTGAGGAGTTCACGGTCGCCAGCTGCCGGGGTCTGGACCTGACGCTGTTCAGCGTCTCGGCCGAGCTCGCTCGTGAACACGCGCCACGGGTGGCCGCGGCGGGGACACTGGTCATCGACGACAGCTCGGCTTTCCGTCTCGATCCGGGCGTCCCACTGGTGGTTCCGGAGGCCAACCCCGAAGATGCCGCGCAACATCGCGGGATCATCGCGGGCCCAAACTGCTCCACCACTCAGATGGTTGTGGTGTTGGCTCCGCTGCACCGCGCCGCCCGACTCCGCCGGGTGGTGGTGGACACCTATCAGGCAGCGTCTGGAGCTGGGAAGGCAGCGACGGACGAGCTGATCGCCCACACGCGCGCGATTCTGGCGGGCAAACGCCCGGTCCCAGAAGCCCACCCCCATTCGTCGGCCTTCAACCTGTTCC
>DASPXK010000039.1:0-5475 GCA_035637315.1 Chloroflexota bacterium | reverse complement strand
CGGCGGCGCGCGAGCGGGTGGCCGGCGCGACTGATAGAATACAGGCGCGCGAGGGGGCGTAGCTCAACGGCAGAGCAGGGGCCTTTTAAGCCCAAGGTTCAGGGTTCGAATCCCTGCGCCCTCACCAGTCCCCACCAGATAGCGCGCAGCCCGCTGGCTGCGCTCCCGGGGGCCTGGTCCACCCGCTACTGCCGGAATTACTGCCGGAACCAGCATCAGATCGCCCTCTTTCGAGCGCGCTGCATGACGTCCTGAAGCCGATCAGCGGCGTCTTCATCCAGTGCCTGGACCGCGTGGGAGTAGCGGTCCAGGGTGAACGCCGCCGAGTGGTGGCCGAGTCGGTCAGCCGCCACCTTCGGGCTGATGTGCGCGGCCAGCATCATCGTCGCCGCCGAGTGGCGGAGCGAGTGGAAGGTATACGAGAGCAGCCCGGCCGCCTTCATCGCCGCCTTGAGCCGCTTGAGGGCGTTGGTCGGGTCGAGCGGCGTACCGAGCCGCGTGGCGAACACGAGAGCGTAGTCGGCGTAGGCGTCGCCGAGCGCCTGGCGCTCGAAGGTCTGGCGGTCGTGCACCACGCGCAGGGCGGCAACGGCGTCGGGCGAGAGCTTGAACGTGCGTCGCGAACGCGGGGTCTTCGGATCGTCGTACGCGGGCACGCCGCTCCTGGCCGCCCGCAGGGTCCGTTTGACACTCAGCGTGCCGTGGTTCAGGTCCAGGTCGACTAGAGGCTAGGCGTCTGGGCTGCGCTGGCTCACTGCTGCGGCGTCGGCTCGCGGGTCGACGGGGTCACAGGATCGGCTTCACCTGGGAGGAGCGCCTGCTTGACCCTTGATCACCGAGTCGACTACGAGGAGCATCGGACCAGCCTCACCAGAAGGCGAGCGAGATGTTGCGCCCGTGCTTGGGCTGCTGGCAGGCGAGTCTGATCCCATCGTCGCGAGGGTCTCCTGGCTGAACGAGCCTCCAACTCGTTGATCGAGTCGCTCCCGCGAGTGCAGTTGGTCAACTCGCGCTTCCTGGATCACTTCGGCCTTGAGCGGGGCGATTACGCGCGACATTCTAATTGCGCAACACCGATTTGCCCGTCGCTGGAGCCGCGGTCGACGATGGCCGCGACGACGCTCGTCGTGGGACTGTCCGCGCTGGAGTCCGCCTGATGGCGGGGTGAGAAGCTGACATCACGAATGATGGCGTCTCCGGGCTGTTGCGTAGCTATGCTGAACAGAGCACCGGCGATGATCGTGGCGCCAATTGCGCTTGTTGCTATCGCCAGGTAGGGAGCCCAGATCCGAATGGACTCCGCCGTCGGGCCTTCGCCGGCATCCGGACTGCCATGGCTCCCTCCAGGCCCAGCGTTCGCTGGTCACGCGAAGCTGGCCTTCTGCACCATCAAACGTGGAGGAGCCCACCGGCAGGGTCGCCCATACGTATTGAAAGACCGGCCCAGATGTACTGACACGGACCAACGGACACCACTACGGCACAGAACGGACTGCGGGCCGCCCCGCCCCGTGAGGCGTGGTTCCGAATCGACAGCCGGCCGGGCACGGCCTTGGACCACGCGCCAGACGCGTCGTGGACCGGTCGGGTACGCCCTGATCCCGGTCCCAATCTCCGTGGTCTCGATCGCGATCATGACGACCTTGCGGAGCGTGTCGAGCATCTTCTCGGTGGCAAACGCGACCCTCTAGCGGAACCTGCAGCGAGGACCGGGGGCAGGCTCCAGAAGGACTCCTGTTCGCGTCTCCGACCACGATCAAGGCAGCGAGGCGACCTCGAGAGCTGAGACGGTCTCGCAATACATCGCCGCCGCCTGTGCCCAACCTTCCAAGTTCCCGACCGGGGCCGGGATCCTCGACTCCCTCGGAAAGGCTCGTCCCGCTCATCAGCAGGCCTGATTTACTCGTAACTCATCCACCACGGCCGCGCAACCAAACCTCAACCCGCGTGCGTTAGCCTGATTCTGCAGGGTCGGGTTAGGCGGGCAATCCTGTACCGGACGACGGCCTCGACCGCGTAGTTACCCGACACTAGCCGACGAAGGCGAGGCCGAGGCGGGGGCTTGAGCCTGCCACACTCTCGGCGTGGCGGGCCCGTTGTCGCGTATCTGGCTCAAAACTGATCAAAGGACAGGGTCAAGCTAGACGAAATGAAAGCACTCTCGGTGGAAGCCGCGGGACACGTGGGCGGTCTCGTTCAGGCCCAATCTGATCGGCTGGCCAGCGTCGCTCATGCCCAGATGGAAGGTCGCGCCTCCAGCCGCGCAGCTTTGACCTGGTTCAGCCTCGCGTGTTGCATGTTCGATCTGATCGTCATTCTCCTGGCGCTGACTGTGAGCGCCGGGGGCATGCATCACAATCTCTATCTGCTGGGAAGTGTCGGAATCGTAGTCTGGCTCGCGGCATCAAATGCTCTGTCCGTCTACGAGTCGAGTCGGATCGTCAGGCCTGGCTACCAGATCGCTCGGCTGACTGCAACCTTGATAGCCACAATGCTTCTCCTCGCCGGCACCCTCTCTCTGACCTCTCAGGATCTCCCGCCGTCATTCTTCGCCTCCTATGTCCTGTTAAGCGCGTGCGGTCTTATCGGTTCGAGGCTGACTGTCGTGCTCTCCGCGCGACGGGCGATGCCGTCCGAGCAGCGCGTCCTCATGGTAGGCACCGGCCCCCTCGCGCGGGTGCTCGCACAGAGCCTCCGTACGAGTCGGCTCGGACAGTCGCGGGCTCGGCTGGTTGGATTCGTCCAGGTTGTTCAGTGGGAACAACACGAACAGTCCGATGAGACGGAGCCGGTGCTCGGCACGGTGGACAGTCTGCAAAATCTGATTGTCGAGCATGACATCCAGGAAGTCATCATTTCGCTACCCGCTGAGGAGGCACATCGGACGGATACGCTCGTCCGGGCAGCACAGTCGCGGGCGGCCGGCGTGCTTGTCGCACCGGACGTCGTCGAAATCACGTCAGCTAGAACGGAGATCGAAAGCCTGGGCGGTATCCCCTTGGTCCGCATCCGAGACTTGGCGGCTGACTCGGTTGGAGAAGCGGGAAAGCGCTTGTTCGACATCGTCGTCAGCGCTGCTTTGTTGGTTGCTCTTGCGCCGTTGATGGGGCTGATCTGCGTTGCGATCCTGTTGGAGGACAAGTGGCCAATCATCTACCGCCAGGAGCGTATCGGCCAGTACGGGCATCGGTTCATGATGTACAAGTTTCGGACCATGCGGCCGGACCTGCGCAAGCGGCAGGTGTCGATCCCGTTCGAGGATCGTCGCCGATCTTTCAAGAGCGATCGCGACCCGCGTGTGACCAGGCTTGGCCGGTTGTTGCGCCGCACGTGCCTGGATGAGTTACCGCAGCTTCTCAATGTCTTTAAGGGGGAGATGTCGTTGGTTGGTCCGAGACCAGAACAGCCTGAGATGCTCGGCCACTACCGCCCCGAACACTTTCAGCGCCACCTGGTTCTGCCGGGCGTGACCGGCTGGTGGCAGATCAACAGTCGTTGCCAGCGCCGCGGATCCGTCGAACCAGAACGGGATCTGCAGCAGAAGTTGCTCGACGACCTGCACTACCTCAGGCATCGCTCGTTCCAGTTCGATCTGCGGGTGCTGCTGGAGACGATTCACGTCGTGCTCAGCCGGCGCGGAGCGATCTGAGAGGACAGCGTCGTGAGCCACCTGGCATCGGTCCGTTTGCGCCTAGTGCTTGCCGGCATGTTCGTGCTGGTCTGCTGCGCGGTGGGCCTCGCGCTCTGGGCGAGACAAGTTGTGGAGCAGTCGCGCGAGAGAATCTCGGCGATTCGAGAAACGGTCGTCAACGAGGCCGCTCAGCAGCGAGCCGGCGCGTCGGACGACGCGCCCGTCGTGGGGCCGGCTCCGGAAGTGATTCGTCAGACTTGTACCCAGCTCGGCGACCTGGAGCGCGACCTCAAACCAGTGGCCGAACTGGCCTCCGTGGCTGCCCCGGCCAGCGGTCTGATCGGTCAGATTCCCCAAGTCGGCGAGCGCGCCGCAGCGCTGCTGACGCTTGCGCAGGCAGCAGGGGATATCTCGGGTTCGCTCCGCCTCGGATGTGATGCCTTGGAGCCCGTTGTGCAGGCGCAGGCGGCCAGTTCCGACACGGCATCGCTCGTGGAGTCCCTGGTAGCAGGCCTCGGCGCTTCGCGCGACCAATTGAGACAAGCGTCAGCTCGCCTCCGCTTGGCTCAGGCTCGATTGGCAACGGTGGACGAGCGCCAGCTCGACGAACCCACTCGTCGCTTCCTGGTCGATCTACGGACGCGTCTTCCGTCCGCCATAGCCCGGCTCGAGCTAGCCTCGGAGCTACCCCGCCTGCTGGGACACGACGGCCCGCGGACTTTCCTCATGCTAGGACAGAACAGCGACGAGCTGAGGCCGACGGGCGGCTTTATCGGCACCAGCGGCCTGATCACCTTTGATCGCGGGCGTTTGATCTGGAAAGAGTACGGCTCGAGTTTCGGCCTCAACGTACCCGCTGACCGTCTCGTACGTCCACCGGAGCCGCTCCGCCGCTACATGGGCGCCGGCTACTGGCACCTGCAGGAAGCGAACTGGTGGCCAGACTTCCCGTCGTCGGCCCAACAGGCACGCTACTTCTACAACGTCGTCCGAGACGGGCAACTGGCCGGCGTCTTTGCGCTCGACCAGGACTTGATGGTTTTACTGGTGGGCGTGACCGGTCCGATTGACGTCCCTGAGTATGGGGAGGTCGTGTCGGCCGACAACGTGCGCGAGCGACTGGATTATCACGTCCACGTGGTCGGGGCGGGCCCAGAGAAGAGCCGGAAGGGGTTCGTCAGTTCACTCTTCTCCGCCCTCATCGACCGCCTCAACACACTTCCAAGGGACCGGGCGCGGGTGCTCACCGCGGCCCTCGATCGTGGACTTGCGGAGCAGCACCTTCTGCTCTGGGCGGACGATCCTGATGCGCAGCAGCCGATCGCCGCCCTCGGCTGGGACGGGAGGATGCTGTCGACGTCGGGTGATTACCTCTTTCCGGTCAGCGCCAACGTGGGGATGAACAAGGTCAACCGGGAGGTCGAGCAAGACCTCGCATATGACATCAGCCAGGATTTCGATGGCCGCCTTGTCGGGCACGCTAGCCTGCGGATCGGCAATCGTCGCGCAAGCGACGATCCAGGCCCGTATGCTACAGCAGACTACCGGGACTTTTTCCGCCTGTATGTGCCTGCTCAGAGCGAGCTGGTCTCCGCGGCAGGTTTCGCCGCCGAGCCACAAGCTGAAATCGAGTGCGGACGGACGGTATTTTCAGGACTGGTTGTCGTCCGGCCTGGAGAGGAGCGGAGAGTCGAGCTGGTCTATCGCCTACCGGCGATGCTGGATCCGTCCGCGTACAGCCTCGTTATCCAGAAGCAGCCCGGCACGTCGGCGTTCCCGGTCCGCCTACGTGGCTTGGGCATCCCGGCCGGCGATCTCGCGTTCCAGCTTGCGGGCTCTCAGCG
>DASPXK010000038.1:0-8998 GCA_035637315.1 Chloroflexota bacterium | reverse complement strand
GAATTGAGAATTGAGAATTGAGAATTGAGAAACCCGAACGCGACAGCCTTTCTCAATTCTCAATTCTCAATTCTTCATTCTCGTAGTAGACGTGCCGGAGCGCCTCGGATGGATCGTCGCCACGGCTCAGTTCGGCTCTGGCCGCGGCCTCCTCCACTTCGGCTCGGACCTCGTCCCGCAGGCGGGTGTCCTCCGCTTCGGACAACAGCCCCCGCTTACGAAGCTGGCGGCCGAAGGCGGCGATCGGATCGCGGCCCTTCGCCTCCTCCACTTCCTCGCGCGAGCGATAGGTCCGCTCGTCGTCGGCGCTGGAGTGGGCCAGGTAGCGGTACACCTTGGCCTCGATCAGCGAAGGGCCGTCGCCGGCCCGGGCGCGGTCGATCGCCGTGCGCGTGGCCTCGTACGTCGCCAGGACGTCCATCCCGTCCACGACAACGCCTGGCATACCGTAGCCGGCCGCGCGGTCGGCGACGTTCTCGATCGCCATCTGTTTGCGCTGGGGTACGGAGACCGCGTAGCCGTTGTTCTCGCAGATGAAGATGCACGGTAGGCGATGGACGGCGGCCCAGTTGAGCGCCTCGTGAAACGCCCCGGCGCTGGTGGTGCCTTCGCCAAAGGTGGCCACCGCGACCGCGTCGGAGCGGCGGTACTTGAGCGCCATGCCCACGCCTACCGCGTGCGGGATGTGTGTGGCGACGACGTTCGAGGTCGAGACGATCTTCAGCTCCGGCGACGAGAACTGGCCTGGCACGTTGGTGCCGCCGCCGCTCGGATCGGCCGGCCGGCCGAACAGGTTGAGGAAGACGTCGTAGGCGGACATGCCGAGCGCCAGCACCATCGGCGCGCTGCGATAGTAGGAGAGCAGGTAGTCGTGGCCTGGCCGCATCGCGAGGGCAGCGCCGACCTGGGCCGCCTCGTGCCCCTGGGTGCTCACGATGAAGTGGAGCCTGCCCTGGCGGTTCAGTATGTTGCCCCGCTCGTCGAGCATGCGCGCCAGCACCATCACGCGGTACATCTGGACCAGCCGTTCCGGCGTCAACCGCGACGGCCGCTCAGCCGTCGGCTTGCTCAACGCGGTGGACATGTCTCCCTCGTCGGTTGGGTAAGGCTAACCACTCCGAGTGTATCGGTCAAGGAGCCACCTGCCCAGGGGTGTGTGCGTCGGCGCTGAGTGCCCCGCGCAAACTTGAAGCACACCGGCTGCCCAACTCCAAGCGGCGCGACCGCTCCCGGCCGCGGCAGGCATCGTGATGCCCACCGGCGATCTGCTCCAGGCGCTGCGCGATACCGCCCAAGCGCGACACCCGACGAGATCGGAGCCTTTCGGCAGGACGTCGCCCGCTACGCGCGGATTTGACAGGCCGGCCGTGGGCGCACACGCGGGTCCGCTCCTACGACCCCAACGCCCCGTTGGCGGCGGTCATGGAAACTGGGCTTGGACGGCGGCGTCCCTAGCCCGAACCGACTCGGCCAGGCTGACCTGGAAGCGCTCCATCGCTTGGCGCAGCTCCGAGTCCGAGGTCGCGAGAATCCGAACGGCCAGCAGGCCGGCGTTTCGGGCGCCGCCGATGGCGACCGTCGCGACTGGGATGCCCGACGGCATCTGGACCATCGACAGCAGCGAGTCGAGACCGCCGAGCTGGGCCGTGGGGACCGGTACGCCGATGACGGGCAGCGTCGTCACGGCCGCCAGGACGCCCGCGAGGTGGGCTGCCCCGCCCGCGCCGGCGATGATCGCGCGCAAGCCCCGCTCGGCCGCCGAGCGCCCGTATTCGAGGGCATCCTCTGGCGTGCGGTGGGCCGAGAGCACCCGCACCTCGGCGGGCACCCCCAGTTCAGCCAGTATCTCGTAGGCCGGGCGCATGACCTCCAGGTCGGAGTCGCTGCCCATCACGATCCCGACGAGCGGCGCGGCGCGGGGGCCGCCAGCCGGCGGCTCGTTCACGGACTTGCCTCGAGCGGCGGAAACTCCTCGAGATACAGCTCGGTAGCTTCCCTCAGATTGTCGATAGCGTCGTCGATCGTCGATCCCTGGCTCACCGTGCCCACTTCGGGACACTCCGCTATGTACAAATCCCCATCCTTGTGGAGATGAGCTTCCAGTCTGCCTGCCGCCGTGTCGATGCGTCGTGCCCTGCTCTCCGCCTCTGACTAGCTCATCGGTATACGTCGCGGCGATGACCGACATGAAGTACAGCGTTCGGCGCAGGATTGTGATCGCGAAGCTCATCCGCGCTGTTCGTCGATCTGCTTAACGGCCTGCTCGAACGGAATCGCCTCGTCACCAGATGCCTTCGCCGCGTCATGCGCACGAATCGCCTCCAACTCCTCCAACTCTTCCAGCATCTGCCGATACTCCTCGATGTCCAGGAGAACCCCGGAAGGATTCCCTTGTTCATCCACAACGTATCTCGTCTTCATAGCCTTCGCTCTGGCCACCGCAAGCCTACACTGCCACGCCCTCGACGGAGGCCACGATCTCCTCGGCGGCGCGGGCCTCCTCGTCGGTGCAGGTGCGGAAGGAGGCTCGGCAGACGCCCGTCGAGATGATGCCGCGACGCGCCAGGACGGCCTTCATCGCCGCGATGCTCGAGCCCGCCGGCGATGCGCCGCGGACCACGCTCGACAGGCGATTGGTCTGCATCAGCCGTTCTTGGAGCTGAGCGGCGGTTGCGATCTCGCCGCGGCGGGCGGCCTCGTACACGCCCACGCACAGCTCCGGCGCCACGTTCGCCACGCCTGGGATGGCGCCACAGCCTCCCACGTAGACGCCCAGGTCGATCAATGACACCGTCCCCAGGAAGCAGCGCAGGTCGACCCGATCGGCCCTCGCGTCCACCAGCACGCGCCGGAACCAGTCCAGGTCGTTCTGGCTGTCCTTGAGCCCGACGAGCACGCCGTCCCCCGCCAGTCGGCGAACGACGCCTGGCTCCACCTTCACCTTGACGGTCTGCGGGATGTGGTACAGCAGCAGCGGTCGCTCGAGCTCTCGCTGGACGGCGCGGAAATGATCCTCCAGCTCTTCCTGGCTGTTTGGGAAGTAGTAGGGCGGAGTGACGGCCACGGCGTCCGCGCCGGCCCGCGCCGCCCGTCGGCCGTGCTCGATGGCTAACAGGCTGCTGGCGTCGCCGATGCAGGCGATGACCGGCACTCGCTCACGCGTGGCCTCGACCGTAGTCCGAATGGCGGCCTCGCGCTGGTCGGCATCGAAGCAGGCGAACTCGCCGGTGGTGCCCATCGCCCAGATACCGTGCACGCCGCCCTCGACCAGATGGTCGACCAGCCGAGCGAGTGAGTCGTGGTCGATTTGCCCGTCCTCGTACAGCGGCGTCAGAATGGGCGGGAAGATCCCGTGCAGCCGAGCCAGATGCATGCCGTTCACCTCGCAGACCGTAGCGTTCTGATCGGGGAGGATACAACAGTAGCGAGTAGCGAGTCGTGGGCAGAGAGAACGATCTGCACCGGGCACTGGAGGTCCTGGAGCGCGAGGGCCTCTTGCTGCTGGCAGATTCCAGCTTGCCGAGCGTCGTGACGCTCGTGGCTGGCGAGCCCGTCCGCGGCTCGTGGTGGGGCCACCCCAAGGGAAACGCGATCTACTGGCTTTCGCTGAGCCTGGCGAGCCATCGTGACGTCTTGGTGGCGAAGCTCGTCTCCGCCAAGGTCACCTTCGTCCACCGCAGACTCTGGCCGGCGGTGGTGTCGGTCGGTTCCGCGCGCCAGGCCTGGCAGCTCGATGGCCTGCCACCCGAAGCCCGGGCCCTCCTCGATCTGGTCACCGCCGACGGCGCGGTGCGGACCGATCTGATCGAGTGGTCGGGGGGGATGCGCTCGAGGCGGCTCGGCGAGGCGGCCCGCGAGCTCGAGCGGCGGCTGCTGGTCCACGGCGAGGAGGTCCATACCGACAGCGGGGCGCACGCGAAGGTCCTGGAGACGTGGGAGGCGTGGGCCAGCCAGGCTGGGCTCTCGCTGGAGGGTCTAGACTCGGAGCCGGCGATGCGCGAGCTAGAAGCGCTACTGGTGGCACTGAACGAGCGTCACTCGGCGCAGGCGCGGCTGCCCTGGCAGGCGACCGCGACGCGTAGGCCCAGGACACCGAGGCGGCGGTGATTCAGGCCTGGCCGACCAAGCGTCCGTTCTCAAGAAGGAGCCGTCCGCCCACGAACGCGTACTGCACGCGATGAAGGGCGGCCAGGTCGGCCAGCGGGTCGCCGTCGACGACGACCAGGTCGGCCAACTTGCCGGCTTCCAGTGTGCCGAGATCGGCGGACCGTCGCAGCGCCCGCGCGCCCCCGATGGTCGCCGCGGCGATGACGTCGGCGTTGCCGAGCCCAGCCTGGGACAGATAGGCCAGTTCGAGGTGATAGAAAAGCCCGCCCGGATGCGAATCGGTGCCGACGGCGACTGGGCCGCCGAGCCGATGGTAGGCGGCCACCGCCTGCTGGATGCGCTCGATCGCTGCGCGTGCGTTGTCGCGGTCGTCGTCTGTCCAGCCCTCGGCCTGGCGGGCGCGCGCGGTTCGGACCGCCGCCTGCTCCTCGGCTGACAGTAGCGCGTAGCCGGGCAGCGCGGCCAGCGGGCCATCTGTCAGGCTGGACCAGTGGCCGAACGAGCAGATCTCGGGCGCCCAGTCCGTTCCTCGCTCCGCCATTAACCCGAGCAGCTCGTCAATCGGTCCCTGGGGCGCGCTTCGCCACAGCTTGACCAGCCTGGCCAGCCGATTGCCGATCGAGGTGTATGCTTCGACCCAGTCCGGCCCCAGACTCGGGTCCTCCGGCAGACGAGCGGTGTTCTCGACGCCGTCCATGCCGGCCAGCACGGCCTCGCGGACGCTGGTCGTCCAGGTCTGGCCGGTCACCGCCACGCCGCGCACGTGAGCCGTCTCGACTATCGCGGCCAGCGTAGGCGGACGAATCCGCTGCGCCACCAGCAGCGCGTCCGCTTCGACCTCGATCGATCGGAGCGCCGCGAGGCGAGCTTCGTCCCGGTCCTTGACCTCCACGCTGCTGTCGGCCCAGGCTGCCGGCGGCTCGTCAAGGATCGGGCCGCACGAGAAGATCCGCGGCCCCGGCACGACGCCGCTGCTCACCCGTTCCCTGAGCCTGGCCGCCACGCCCAGCGGCGTGCCGGCGAAGCGGACGCTGGTAACGCCGTGCTGGGCGTACAGCGCCATCGCCCTCGGCGTGGGAGGATGGGTGTGCAGGTCGATCAGGCCAGGCAGGACCGTCAGGCCCCTCGCGTCGATTACCCTGGCGCCGGGCGGCGGAGCATCTGGTCGGACGGCGACGATCCGCTCGCCCGCGATCAGGACGTTGGCCGGCAGGATCTGGCCCGTCCCGGGGTCGGCCAGAACGAGTCCCCCGACCAGCGCCAGCTGGCCGCCAACTGCCATGGCGTCACCCCTCCCGATTCAACTGATCGTGAACGACCCTACCCCCGACCATCGTCAGCTCGACCTGAATCTCCTTGAGCGCGTCCGGCTCGATGCGCAACGGATCGGCCGAGAGGACGATCAGGTCGGCCAGCTTGCCGACTTCCAGGCTGCCCTTCTTGTGCTCCTCGAAACAGACGTAGGCACCGGCCCTGGTCAACGCACGCAGCGCCTCGGGTACGCCGATTTTCTGGAGTGGGCCGATCACGCGGCCCTCGGTCCGCTCGCGGCGCGTCACAGCCGCCCACAACGTGAACAGCAGCCAGTACGGCTTGTTGTCGGTCGAGAGCGCCCAGGGGATGCCCTGCTCGACGAAGTCACGGTGGGCCAGGAGCCGGTTCTCGTCCGCGCCGGCCTCGACCAGCGACAGGCCCGAGCGGTACACGTATGAGGCCGGCTGGGTCGTCACCACCAGGCCGAGTCGCTTGATCCGCGGGTAGTCCCGCTCGGGCTCCATCAGCCGGCCGTGGACCAGCACCCAGCGCAGCTCGTCGATCGGGTGCTCCTCATGGACCTCGGTCCAGATCGAGAGGACGTCATCCACGGCCGGGCCGACGTTGGTGCCCACGCGGAGGCGATGTTTGGCCGCCAGCCGGCAGAGCCAACCGTATTCGTCCGGTGAGTTGTACTGGTGGGCGAAACCTGCCCAGCCGGTGTAAGGCCAGGCGGCGAGGCTGATCGCGGCCAGGTCCGGATCGCCGCCGTAGTCGAGATAGAGGCCGCCCACTTTGAGCCAGTCGTCGCCGAAGCCTGGCCCGGCCGCGTAGTGGGCCCAATCCGCCATCATTCGCTCGGCCTCGTCCACGGAGCTCCAGGGGGGACTGATCGGCAGGTGAGCCCGCACGCACTGCTCGCCGGCATCGTGCAGCTCCTTGTAGAGCTTGTGAAGCTCGGCCGCGACGCCGTGTCCCTCGTAGACGCTTGTCGTCCCGGCCGCGGCACTCAGCCGCATCGCGAGCACCAGCGCCTCGCGCCGAATCTCGTGACTGAAACGGGGCGCCGCCCGCAAGAGTGTGAACTCGGCGGCTGGCAGGATATGCGATTCCAGGATCCGCCCGGTCAGCTCACCCGTCTCGGGATCGCGCTCGATCGTCAGCGTGGAGGTCGGGGGCGGCGTGTCGCGGTCGATCCCGCAGGCCCGCAGCGCGGCGCTGTTGAGGACGTGCACGAACGGCGGGCTGTTGCTCCAGTAGCCCCAGATCGAGCGAATCCAGACCGGGTTGTTCGGCGCGGCCTGGTCCAGGTCTCTTCGATCGGGATAACGCCGCTCTTGGAGGATGAGCTCCTGGTCGAGGTGGAAGGGCGGCTCGCCGAGCGGCAAGATGACGACCCATTCGCCCGGCCGGCGCTGGGCGGCAGCCTGGCGGACGACGGCCTGAACGTCGGCGATCGAGCGACAGTGCTCGAGGCTGGGGTAGGCTCGCCGAAGGCCCTCGCGGTCCATGTGGGCGTGTGTATCGACGAAGCCGGGCAGCACGGTCCGACCGGCCAGGTTGATTCGCCGAGTCGGCTCGCCGGCGATGCCCAGGACCTCCTCATCCGAGCCGGCGGCCACGATTCGGTCGCCCTTGACGGCCAGCGCCTGAGCCACGCTGAAGGACCGATCGACGGTCAGCACCTGGCCGCTGTGGAGGACCACGTCGGGATGGGGGTTGTAGCCCTCGGCCGCTCGCGTCATCGAGCTGTGATCTCCTTTCCCGGCCTTGCCGTTTGGCGTATCTTAACTGGCTGCCCCCACCCCAACCCCTCCCAAGCGTGGGGGAGGGGCTAGCGGGCGAGTGAGCAATCAACCACAGAGGGCACAGAGGGCGCGCGGGAACGTTGACCCAAACCTCGGTGCTCTCTGAGTCCTCTGTGGTGATCAAACGGGCGTGGCCGTTTCCGCGTTGGCGACCATGTAGGCGTAGTCGCCCGGATTGACGCGCGTGATCGCGCCGCGCAGCAGGATCATGTATCCGCGGCTGAACGGGGCTCGGATCTCCTCCAGCGTCTCGAAACTGTACGGGCTGACGACCCGGCCGAGCACGGTCCCGCCGGCCACCTCCTGGCCGAGCTGCTCGAGGCCCACCTCTGGATAGAGCACCCCGCCGAAGCGCGGGCGAATGACCGCCAGCTCGGTGAATATCGTCTGCCCGAGCGGGCGGACCACCTCGCCCTCGAGCATACCGAGCCGGACCAGCACGTTGGTCACGCCACGGACGCCCTTCTGGATGTAGCGCGCGTCGAGCAGGCCTCCGCCGCCCAGCTCGGCGGTGAAGAACGGGATGCCCTTCTGGCGAGCCGGGATGGCGAAGGTGCCCTGGTACGGCCGCGACGGCTGGAAGAGCAGCTCGCTGCCAAAGGCCAGCGACAGCTCCCTGGTCTCGTCGAACAAGTAGACGTAGTCGACCGTCGGAAAGGTGCCGCCCGAGTGCAGGTCGATGTGCACGTCGAGCTGCGAGACGAAACGGCTGACCAGGACGTGCGCGATCTGCTCGCTCAGCCAGCCGCCCGGGTCGCCCGGAAAGTTGCGGTTCAGGTCGAGCATATCGATGGGCGTATTGCGGCTAAGGCTCTGGAACGCCAGCGCGTTGACGACGGGGACGGCCAGGATGGTCCCGCGCAGGCGGGCCGGGTCGATCCCTGTCAGCACGCGGCGGATCACCTCGTTGGGCAGTGGCTCGTCGCCGTGGACGACGGCCGAGAGCCCGAGCGTCGGGCCCGGCGCGGCGCCTTCCAGGCGGTGGAGCGGAATGAACAGCTCCTGGCCGCTGGCCAGGGTCGTGACGGGGATCTTCTCGTAACGAGTAGGGGGCGGCAGCATCCTGGGCCTCCGACCAGGGGTATCGTGGCAACTGTACCGCGAGAGGAAGCCCTCACCCCAACTCCTCTCCCTCAAGGGGCTCAAGGGGAGAGGGGCTCTCGCACGGCTATAATCGGCCCCGGATCAGCGAGCTATCCAGGAGCGTACATGCCCGACAGCTACATTGGGGCCCCGATCAAGCGCGTGGAGGACCCGCGCTTGCTGCGCGGGGCCGGCAGCTACGTCGACGATCAGCCAGCCCTGCACGTCGCCTTCGTCCGCAGCCCGTACGCCCACGCCCGCATCGTGGCTATCTCGACCTCCGAGGCGCGGGCGCTGGAGGGCGTCGTCGAGGTGGTGACTATGGACGACCTCGGGGACGTCCAAACCGCCCCGCCGAACCTGGCGGTCGAGGACGCGCGCGGCAAGGTGGCTCCTCCGCTGGCGCGCGACACGGTCCGCTTCGTCGCCGAGCCGGTGGTGGCGATCGTCGCGGAGTCACGCTACGTAGCCGAGGACGCGGCCAGGGCCGTCCAGGTCGAGTACGAGCCGCTGCCAGCGGTGGCCCACGTCGAGGCCGCGCTGGCGCCCGACGCGCCACAGCTCCACGACAACGCTCCGGGCAACGTCTGTTACCGGATCAGGCGGGTCGGCGGGGACGTCGAGAGCGCATTCAGCCGAGCCGCGCACCGCGTCTCCGTGCGAGTGGCCCATCACCGCATCGCCCCGGTCCCGATGGAGCCGCGCGGAATGCTGGCGCGCCGAGAGGATGACGGTGGGCTGACCGT
>DASPXK010000037.1:0-8003 GCA_035637315.1 Chloroflexota bacterium | reverse complement strand
GCCGGGCGAGATGTACATCGTCACCGTGCGCGGACCCTGGAGCATGACGCGGTACGCGCCCAGATTCACCCAGTCGCTCTCAGGATCACGAATGATGTCGATCACGCCGGTCCCGATGTATCGGCCGCCGTCACCCTCGTGCCAACGTGGGACCGGAAAGCGGGTCAGGTCGATCTCGTCGCCACGGCGGACGTTCTCCATGACCGGGCCGTCGCCGACCTTGCGCACGGGAATCGGCTTAAGGGAGCGCATCCGCTCGCGCCAGAGCGGCACCAGCTCGCGATAGGGCAGCCCGGTCGGCAACCCCAGCACCATCGCCGACCGACTCCGCGAGCCCATCGCATTCACGAAGATACGATGACCGCCCGGGTAGCCCAGGATGTCCTCGAACAGCACGGCCGGCCCGTCGCGGCGGTGCTGGGCCAGGTCGGTTATCGCCCCGATCTCGAGGTCCGGGTCGGCCCCTCGCGCGACCCGCAATTCGCCCAGCTCGTCGACCCTGGCAATGAAGTCGCGCAGATCGGACATCGCGTCCTCCCGTCCCAGTCACCGCGACGATATCAGACCTCACCCCTCCCTGTCACCCTGAGCCGTCGTTGTCATCACTCGCTGTCATCCTGAGCGAAGCGAAGGATCCGTACCCCATTGCCGGGCACGGATCCTTCGCTTTGCTCAGGATGACAATAGGGGCTGCTTTGAAAAAAACGTCCGATGGGTGCCCTTTTCATTCGTGCGGGTGTCCCCATGGGACATGAAAACTCAGGATGACAATCAGGATGACGGCGAGAGGCGAAAACAAAAACCAGTTTTCCTTGACAGCTCGATCAGGCAGCCCGTACATTCGCAACCGAGTCCAGACAGACAAATGCAAGGGAGGGCAACGTGCCGCGGATGAATCTGGCGGTCACTCTGATCATGGCCTTCGGCCTCCTCGCCGCCGCCTGCGGGCCGGCCGCGACCCCCGCCCCGAAGACTGAGGCCAAACCAACCGAGGCGCCCAAGGCGGCAGCCCCGGTCGCGGCTCAACCAACAGCCGCGCCGACGGCAGCCAAGCCTGTCGCTCCGCCGGCCACCGCCGCCCCCGCGGCGGCCGCACCACCCAAGGTGGACACGAAGGCGATCGAGGACTTCTACAAGGGGAAGACCGTTCGGATCGTCGTCGGCTTCGCCGCGGGGGGCGGGTACGATACCTACGCCCGGGCCATGGCTCGGTATATGGGCAAGCATATTCCGGGCAACCCGAGCATCGTGGTCGAGAACCAGGTCGGGGCCGGGTCGCTGCTGGCCGCGAACAGCGTCTACAAGACGGCCCCCAAGGACGGCACCGTGATGGTCCACTTTATCGGCGGGATGATCACCCAGAAGCTCGTCGTGGAGAATCCGGCCGTCGAGTTCGATCCGCTTCAGTTCAGCTGGCTGGGCGCGCCAACTCCCGACACGCCCGCCTGCGCGGTCAGGAAGGAGAGCGGGTTTACCAGTCTGGAAGAGGCGCGCAGCAAGGAGCTGATCGTTGGCGGCACGGCGCCCGGCTCGACGACCGACGACGTCGCCAACACCCTGCGGGCGATCGGGCTAAAGATGAAGGTGATCGACGGCTATGACGGGACGGCGAAGATCCGCCTGGCGGCCGACAGCGGTGAGGTCATGGGCGGCTGCTGGGGCTGGGAGTCGATCTCGGTGACCTGGAAGGACGGCCTCGACAAGGGCGAGGTGCTCGTGATCGCTCAGGGCGGCCCCAATCCCCACCCGGACTTGAAGGACGTGCCGATGATGCAGAACCTGGCCAAGACCGATGCCGAGAAGAGGCTCATCGACGCCGGGATCGTCGGTCCGGGCCAGATCAGCCGCGTCTTCGCCCTTCCCCCAGGGGTGCCAGCCGAGCGCGTCCAGGCCATGCGCGACGCGTTCATGGAGACGCTGAAAGACCCCGAGCTGCTGGCCGAATCCCAGAAGACCGGCCTGGCGATCAGCCCGATCGGGCCCGACGAGATCTACCAGCGCATCAAGGAGATGCAGGAACTGCCGGCCGATCTCAAGCAGACGCTGAGGGCGGCTGTCTCGGGCAGCTAGGGACAGGGGCGCGACCAACCCCTACCGTCGAGTGATCAGCCGAATGACGGGGTCCGTGAGGTAGGAGTCGAACGACTGCAGGCCCAGCGATTCGGCGACCCACCCGGCGGGCAAGGGGATGCTCAGGCTGTAGTCGAAGACCAGGAAGAAGAACAGGTACGTGCCCAGGGCGAGCCAGAAGGTCGTCTTCCAGGTCTCGTGAGCGCCGAACCTGAGGAACGCGAACGTCGTGAGAGCCGAGCTGACCTTGAAACCGAGCAGCACGACCCCCACGGCAAAGGCCAGGATCCAGGCCGTCATCTGGATCACCCGCCGCCGAACCAGTTCGGGCGGCAGCTCCTCCTCCTCCTCGGCCGCCTCGGAGCCGGGACCGAAGGCGCTCTCGACAGCAGCCTCTACTACCGCCGCGTCGGGGCCCCGCTGGATGGCTTCAAGCTCGTCGGGCCGCGGCGCGCCCGGGCGAGCCACGGCAGCGCGCTGCGTCTCTGGCTGAGGGGCCGGCGCGAGCGCGTGTCGAATCGCGAACCCGAGCTGGAGCAGCGCCAGGCCAATCGCCGGGTAGCCGATCGCCCACGGGAAGAGCCTCGCCCGGAAGCCCCAGTCTCGCGCCTCCCAGACCATCCAGACCGCGATGGCGAGGATGAGAATGCTGAAGATCAGATCAGCCTTCTTCCGCGACAACCAGCTTCTCCTTGACACCCAGGCGCCGCGCGAGCCGCTCTTGCACCAGCGGCGCCACCACCAGGGCGATCCCAATGGCGATGATGACCAGCAGGACCGGGCGGGTGAAGAACCCGAACTCGTATCGAGAGTACGAGATGAACAGGTTGTTCTCGATCAGCTTCCCGAGCACCAGGCCCAAGATCAGCGGCGGCCGAGGCCAATCGAGGTGGATCATGATCATCCCGGCGAAGCCGGCGACCAGCGTGATGCCCATGTCGAAGATCGAGTTCTTCTCGGAGAACCCGCCAAACAGGACCAGGAACACGATCCCTGGCAAGATCAACGAGCTGCGGATCTCGGTGATCCTGACCATCTGATTGATCAGCAGGAAGCACAACGCCACGCTGATCACATGGGACACGATGATCACCCACACGAACGACAGCGTCAGCTCGACTCTCGTGGTCAACATGCTCGGGCCTGGCACCAGGCCCTGGATTAGGAACGCACCCAGCAGGATCGCCATCGAGACGCTGCTTGGCACCCCGAACGCCACGGTGGTGATCAAGTTGCCACCTTCTTTGGCGTTCATGGCCGCGCCGGGACCGAGCACCCCGCGCACGTCGCCTTTACCAAACCCGCCTTTGTCTTCGGCGCTCTGCACCGCGTGGGCGTATGAGACCCACTGCCCAACCGATCCGCCAAGGCCGGGGATGATCCCAAGGAACGTTCCCAACAGGCTGCAGCGGACCGTCACTCCCCAGTAGATGAACGTATCCTTGCAGCCCTGCCAGAGGCCGCCGATCTTCCCGAGTCGTCGCTCGGAGATGCTCTTCTGTTTGACCCACAGGTCCACCAGCTCGCCCACTCCAAACATCCCGACCGTGACCGGGATCAGACCGATTCCGTCCCACAACTCGAGCTGCCCGAACGTATAGCGCTGGGTCCCAGACTGGGGGTCGAGCCCGATCATCGAGAGCATCAGCCCGACCGCCCCCATCAGGACCCCTTTGGTCATCTTGCCCCCGCTCAGGGCCGCGACGAAGGCAATCCCAAGCAGCGCCAGACCAAAGAACTCAGGCGACGCGAACGCCAGCACGATCGGCCGAATGATCGGGATCGAGGCGGCCAGGATGAACGCGCCGATGGCCGCCCCGACCAGCGAGCTCATGAGCGCCGCTCCCAGCGCGCGGCCAGTCTCGCCCTTCTTGGCCATCGGGTGGCCATCCAGGACGACCGCCGCCGCCAGCGGCTCGCCCGGGACGCCGAACAGGATCGACGTCACGTCGCCGAACATGATCGAGACCGACAGCATGCCCAGCAGGAAGGCGAACGCCTCGACGGGCGTCATGTGGAAGGTGAAGGGCAGCATCAAGGCCAGCGTTGTCGGCGCCGAGATGCCCGGCAGAATGCCGATGATGAAGCCGATGAGCACCCCGATCATCATCAGCGGGAACGTCGGCCAGGTGAAGACGCTGATCAGGCCGTTGAGCGATGCTTCGAACATGTCGAGTCCCTGGCTGCCTCAGGCGCCACGGGTCGTCCGCTCCGGGCGTGGATCATAGTCCATGCACGGCAGTCGAGCCAGAAAATTTGAGTCTGGTCTATCATGCGCCCGCAACCGAGTCAATGGGAGGTGGCCCGTGAGCGGAGCCGGCCGGCCGCGCCTGACACTGGCTTGCGGCGACTACGACATCAACCGTGGCCTGATCGACGGGACGGTCGAGCCTGAGGGAATCGACCTGGTCACCCTTACCCTGCATTCGCCCGAGCGCCACTGGCGGATGATGCGCGGCCAGGAGTTCGACGTCTGCGAGCTGTCGCTGGCGTCGTATCTGATGATCCGCGACCAGCGCAGCCTGCCCTTCATCGCCATCCCGGTCTTCCCGCATCGCCGCTTCCGCCATTCGTATATTTTCGTCAACGCGAGCGCCCCACTCAAGACTCCACGCGACCTGGAGGGGCGCAAGGTGGGAATCCGGACCTGGCAGAATACGGCCGGTCTGTGGCAGCGCGGGATTCTGGAGGAGCACTACGGCGTCGACGTCAGCTCGATTCACTGGTTCCGTCAGGACGAGGAGGACATCTCGTTCGAGCTACCCGCTCGTTTCAAGCTGACCCAGCTCGGCCGCGACCAGAACCTGAACCGGATGCTGCTCGAAGGCCAAGTGGACGCGCTGCTCTATCCTGAGATACCCTCCGCATTCCTACAGGGCGATCCTCGCGTGCGGCGGCTCTTCGCGGACGCCAAGGCCGAGGAGCAGCGCTACTACCGCGAGACTGGGTTATTCCCGTTGATGCATACCGTGGTCATCAAGGACAGCGTGCTGGAGCAGTGCCCGTGGGTGGCCACCAGTCTGCGCAAGGCGTTCCAGACCTCCAAGGAACGGGCCTGGGAGGAGATGGAGGACCCGCGTAGGATCAGCCTGGCCTGGGTGCGTGAGCTGATCGAGGAGCAGCGCGAGGTACTGGGCAGGGACCCGTGGCCGTACGACCTGCCCAGCAACCGCAAGGGTCTCGAGACGATGATCCGCTACTCGCACCGCCAGGGCATGATTCGCCAGCAGATGGAGCCTGAGGAGCTGTTCTTCGGGCCCTCTTTGGAGACGATGCCGGTAGGATACGTGTGAGTCTTCGGGTAGGGGCACGGCATGCCGTGCCCGACAGGTGATCCAGGAGCCGATTGTGAAAGCGGTTGTCGTCCACGAGTTCGGCGAGCCGGAGGTGATGCGGTACGAAGACGTGCCGGATCCCGTCCCCCGGCAGGGTGAGGTCCTGGTGCGGGTGCGCGCGGTGGGGGTCAACTTTGCCGACCACCTGATGCGGCGCGGGGCCTATCACAACAAGCAGGCTCCATTGATCCCCGGCATGGAGCTGGCCGGTGAAGTAGTTGCGCTCGACCAAGACGTCTCCGGCCTCGACGTTGGTCAGCGTGTCTTCGGCTGGACTTCGACCGGCAGCTACCTCGAGCTCGCGGCCGTACCGGCCGCCAAGCTCATGCCCATCCCAGGCCACCTGTCCTTCGACGAGGCCGCCGCGATCCCGACCGTCTTCAGCACTGTCTGGATGTGCTTGTCGGTCCTGGCCAGAGTCCAGCCAGGCGAGCGTGTCCTGGTCCACGCGGCCGGCAGCGGCGTGGGGACAGCCGCGATTCAAGTGGCTAAAGAGCTCGGCGCCTGGGTGCTCGCGACGGCGGGATCGGACTGGAAGCTGGACCGAGCCCGCGAGCTTGGCGCCGACGCGACAATCAACTATCAGGCGACCGAAGATCTGGCGGCCGAGATCGGTCGCGCGACCGACGGCGGAGGCGTCCACGTTGTCCTGGAGGGTGTTGGCCGGGCGACCTTTGGCGCGAGCGTTCAGGCGCTCGTGCCGATGGGCCGGATGGTGATCTACGGCTCGCCGAGCGGCGCCCGGGTCGAGCTGGACACTCGCCACGCGATCTTCAAGAACCTGACCCTGTACGGTCTGGCCATCACCCAGGAGCCCCGCACCGCGCAGACTATCAGCGAATTCCGGGCCGGCTGCCTGCCGCTGTTCGAAGAGCGACGTCTGCGCCCGATCATCGATCGCATCCTACCACTGGATCAGGCCGCGGAGGCTCATCGGGTGCTGCTCGACCGCGACCAGTTCGGCAAGCTGGTGCTGAGGCCCTGAGGCGTCAATTGAGGCGAACGAAAGGCTCCAGCTCTCTGGACACCGTCTACGCGCACGTCGACGCCCAGGCGAGTCGGTTCGTCGAGGAGCTGTGCGAGCTGATTCGACTGCCAAGCCGGACCGGGCACCTGGACGAGGTGCGGGCCTGCGCCGGCTTCCTGGTTCATCTTCTCCACGACTCGGGCTGGAGTGCCGAGGTGATCGAGGTCGACCAGCTCGCGCCGATCGTGTTTGCCGAGCGCCGCGCGGCTTCCAGCGGCAAGACCGTCCTTCTGTACAGCCACTACGACGTCATCTCGCCGGAGCCGATCGACGAGTGGACCTATCCGCCCTTCAGCGCGACCCGAGTCGACGGCCGCATCATCGGGCGCGGCGCCAGCGACGCGAAAGCGAATCTGCTGGCGCTGGTGAAGGGCGTCGAGAGCTGGATCGCGGCGTGCGGTGATCCCCCCTGCAGCGTGGTGCTCATCCTGGACGGGGAGGAGGAGCGGGGCAGCTCCAATTTGCCGCTCTTCCTGGACCAGCACCGCAGTCGGCTGGCGGCCGACTCGGTCGTGTCGTTTGACGGCGCGATCGACGCCAGCGGCGTGCCCAAGATCGGGCTCGGCACGAGCGGCATGCTCTACGTCGAGCTGGAGGCGCGCGGCGCTCGGAAGGAGCTGCATTCAGCCGGCGCCCGCCTGTATGTCAACCCGGCCTGGCGGCTGACGTGGGCCCTCGCCTCCATCAAAGGCTCTGACGAGCGGGTGCTGCTCGACGGTTTCTACGACGACGTCGTGGGCCCAACTGACGAGGACCGTGAGCTGATGGCTGCCATGCCCTGGGACGACCGGCGGCAGCTCGAGGAGGCCGGGCTCGACGAGTTTCTGACCGGAGTCCGCGGCCTCGCAGCGGTCGAGCGGCTGCTCTTTCAGCCTGGCCTCGCCCTCTGCGGGATCAGCTCCGGCTATGCTGGCGAGGGACCGAAGGCGGTGATTCCAGACCGCGCGAGCGCCAAGCTCGAATTCAGGATCGTCCCCAACCAGACGCCCGAGCGAATCTGGCAGCTCCTGCGCGCTCACCTCGACCGCCACGGTTTCGCCGACGTGGCGATGACCTCGCTGGCCAGCGTCGAGACGGCCAAGACCGACCCGCACGCCGCGATCGTAGCGGCGACGATCGACGCAGCCCGAGCCTTGTACGGCGAGCCGATGGTCAAGCCGACCGAGGAATACGCCGGCCGTCAGGGCGCCTGGCTCGGCACCCGACTCGGCATTCCGGGCGTCCAGACCGGTGTGGGCCCGCCGGGCCATCGCGGCCACGCCACCGACGAGTTCGTTACCGAAGAGCACTACATCAAGGGGATCAAGTTTGCAGCTGCTATCCTCGACCGCTACGCGGACCTCTAGCGCGCTGGCGGTCCAGGGCCTGACGAAACTGTTCTTCCAACACACCCGCGCCGGTTGGGCTGGGCTGCTGGTGCTCGACAACCTGTCATTTGGCGTGGCCGAGCAGGAGTTCGTGTGCGTGCTCGGCCCGAGTGGCTGCGGCAAGACGACCCTGGCGCGCATCCTGGCCGGCATCGAGACGGCCGACCGAGGCGAGGTCTTGATCGACGGACAGCGGGCCGGGCC
>DASPXK010000036.1:0-18110 GCA_035637315.1 Chloroflexota bacterium | reverse complement strand
GCGAAGTCGACCAGCACCCGAGCGGTAACGTCGAAGCCCTCGGTGCCCGGACGGTAGATCTGGCGAGCCCAGCTCGGCGTCCACTGTCCGGCCTGCCTGTGGGCAGCCGCGTCTTCAAAGCGATAGTGTGCCGTGCGCAAGAGGCGGGCTACGTCCAGCCAATCCAGCGGCTGGATCGCGAACATGCCGGGGAAATACCAGAAGTCGTGGGGGCCGAGATTGGCCTCCACCCAGGCCGGGTCCTTCAGATCATCGGGCCGGCGGGCCGGGCTGGTGAGCAGCTCGAGGTGGTTGCCCTCGATGATGTAGCGGGGCTTGGCGAGGGGGAACGTGTCCGGGGCGGGGTAGTAGAAGGGCCGGAAGCGATTGATCGCCCGATTGACGTTCTCAGTCAAGTAGCCAATCAGGACCGCGCAGGGGTGCCAGGCTGCCCCGCCGCGCTGGTAGCGCAGCCAGGCCTGGTCCGGCCCGTAGGCGGGCACCCCGAAGTTCAGCGCCTCGCTGTTCGGCAGCAGATCCTCGAGCTGCCGGGTCCAGCAGTCGCTCATGTCCACCGTCTCGCAGTAGGTGAACGAGTCGCCATAGGCCGCGATGCGGCGGACCCCGAGCGAGGGGGTCGGCGCGTAGTCGCGGTCGGCCCGCTGCCCGGCCCGGTTGTGGCGGTAATGCACCTCACGACCCTGGTTGCCGATTCCAATTCGGTCGACTCCCGGGGTGGACACCCAGCCGAGGTCAGGATCGAACGTAATGTACGCCTGCCCGAGCGCGATCCGATCGATCGCCCCCTGGTCATACGTCAGCGGCAAAAGCTCGACAGCCCGGCCAACCGTTTGGGCGATCCGGCCGCTCGGAGAGAGTGCGGGAATGACTAGGCGGAGCCCCAGCTCGGCGAGCAGCAGCGACGCCAGCAGGCCGCACAGGGCGGCCGTCAGGCGAGCCGCCCGGGCGCGAGTCATCGATTGCTGGCTAGGGAACGCAGGTAGAGACGAGCGCCATTGGGGAACGTCTCGGTCAGCTCGAAGCCGGAGAGCGGGCCGCCGCGGCTGCGAAGGTCATCCCACTCGGCCCAGCTGGCAGGCACGTCGTCGAGGTCGACCTGATTGGCCAGATACACCGCGTCGATGCTGAGGCCATAGCGATGCTCCAGCTCCGAGGTCCGCCCCGGCGCGGGCGGGAGCGGGACGGCGCGACGGTCGGCCTGCCACGCGACGCTCCAGGGAATGTTCGTCGCCACAAGCTGGTCAGGTCCGACGAGCAGCGCCAGCCGCGCCAGGTTCTCTGGACGCACCTCGACCCATGCGGGCATGGGCGGCTCTGGCGGGCTGTGTGGCGGGACCAGGGAAGGCCCGATCCTCCACAGGCTCGGAAGGACGAGCATCATGCCGAGCGCGCCTCGGCCAAAGGTCCGGAGCGTTGAGACGCCACCGATCGGCAGCCAGTCCAACGGGAACGATCGGAGTGCCACGTCGAGCCGGCCGGCCACCACCACCATGAGCAACGGCACGAACGGCAGGAAGTAGCGACCGAACACTTGCCCCAGCAGCGCCTGGGCGAGCGTCTTCAGGAGCAGGGAAGCGAGGAGGAAGCGGCCGAGTCCACCGGCCGGTCTGGCCAGGTCGAGCACGCAGGCGACCGCTCCCGCCAGCAGGAGTGGCCAGACGACCAACGTGCCAAGCGCATCCGGCGTTTGAGCCAGCTCTCGGAGCGAGACGAGCACAGCCCGGGCAGGGTCGCGCTGGATCACCTCCCACGGGCTGGTATAGAGCGGCTGGTACCAGCCGAGACCACCAGCCGGGTCGATAACCAGGCCAGGGATCGAGCCGGACTGGATGTTGAAGAGGGGGTTGCCCGTTTTGGCGAACAGGAACACGGACCAGGGCATGATGACCAACGCTTGGGCCAGCAAGAACAACCCGGCCCGCCGCAGCCCGGCCGGGCGCGGGATGAGCCAGAGCGCCAGGATCGGGAGGTCGAGGATCGCGGCATCGTAGCGGTCCAGAATCGCCAGCCCCATCAGGACGCCCGCGGCGAGGATTGGCCAGGGGCGGCTACCCGTCCCTCGCGGGCTCCCGACGTGGACGACACAGGCAGCGATCAGCAGGAGCAGCGCCCCCAGCAGGGTCTCGGTAAGGCCGGACAAGCTGTAGCGGACCAGCACCGGCAGGCAGGCGACCGCCAGGCCGGCGACCAAGCCGCTCCAACCGCCATACACGCGAGCGCCGAGTAGGCCGGCCCCGACAGCGGTGAGCAGGTAAGCGAGCGCGCCCGGGAGATGGGCCGCCTCGTCACTGGGACCGAGCAACGTGAAGGCCGCGGCCATGAGGCCGGGGATGAGCGGAAAACGGGTGATGTTGGGCCAATCGCTCGATTCGGCACCCCGGGCGTGGAGGAATTCCAGCCCGTTCCAGGGCATGAAGTTGGTGGTCGGGCCGCGTCCCCAGACGAGCTGGCGCCCCACCTGGGCGTAGTCCTGGGCATCCGGAAAGGTGAGAAGGTGTGGCTGAGCCCGGAAGTACAGTAGCCAGACGAGGCCGGCGACGACGAGCGACAAGAGCCAGGGATGGCCCAGGGCCCAGTCCAGGCGCGCAAGGCAACGCGGAGGCTCGCGGTCGCTACTGACGGCGACCGGCCCGCGAGTGCGGTCGACCTGCTGAGGCTGGGCCGGCCCCGTCCATCGGGATTCCTTGTGCACCTTGTCGCTCGGATCGGGTATCGGGGCGAGCCGCCCGGGGCCGCGCCCATCCCATGGCGGCATCAGGTGCGGAAGATGGACCACCGCCGAGGCGGGACAGCCCGCGGAGGCCGGCTACTGTGCATCGCCTCCGCTGGTCGTGTCAAGGTTTCGCCCTCAGCCCAACCATTCGTTCCCCCCTCACCCCAACCCCTGTCCCACGCCGGGGAGACGGGCTCGGCTTCGCCAAACGTGGCCAAGGTGGCCAACGGTGTGCACGAGGGAATGCGCTCGAGGGTATTCGGCGTGAGAGATCTGGGATAGGCGGGAAGCGCTTCGAGAGCGGGGGGCAATTGTGGCGCTCAGGGGACTCTCAGCATGGGGGATCCTAGATCAAGATGGCCAAGATGGCCAAGATGGCCAAGATGGCCAAGGTGTGCGTGGTGACGGGCACTCAACGCGGATCGGCATCAGATGGGATCGGGGCGGCTGCCGAACGCTTCGCGCATAGGACGTTTGCCTTCACTACCCTTGACCAGCGCCGATTCGCGCACCAGATGGTGGTCAACGCCTTTCTCGGCGTAGGCGATCGCGCGGCAGTAGCTTGGCCTGGCGCGCGGGGCTACCAAGGGCTGTCTCGTGGCGTACCAGGCCTCGAGGTAGTCGCCCAGCGGCTGGCGTCGGTTGGGCACCGAACGATCGGTGCCGTCCAGCTCATACATCGAGCCAATCCTCCGCCTCCTCGTGGCTGGCGAAGGCGTAGACGACGGGCCGCCCCTCGTCTCACTGCTTGGGGAACTGGGCGCCCATGACTGCCCCGGCGGCCGCTCCGAAGACTGTCCCGCGGCCGCGGGCCCGCCTGGGCCCTTGGGTTTCCTGCGAGGCACCAGGCGGCCGGTCGCTCAAAACGGGCCATGGGCGAGTTCGGTGATCGCGTGATACCAAGCCTCCGACACGCGCTGGTAGCCGCGATCGTTCGGATGGACGCCGTCACTCAAATGGGCTCTGCTTACCGCGCCCGTTTCGACAAGTCGCACATGCCGGCCGGTTATAGAGTGCGCCTCAACCACGCGCCGGAGGGCGGCATTGTACAGATCCGCGACCGGTAAGTTGAGCGGCAGAGTGCCCACCAATACGGTCGCCCCGGGCACCACTGAGTAGATGTCTTCCAGGAGGTCCGCCATCCGATTCGGCGCTGCGCTGCGAGACTCATCGGTAGCAGCAGGCTGGATCAGGTCGTTGGTACCGATGAGGACCAGCAGGACGTGGGGGCCGTGGGCTACGAGTGCGGGCCGAACTGCGGCCCGCGCGTCCTCAATCGTCCAACGGTTGTGGCCCTCGTGGTCTCCCCATTGGTCGTCCTTGACCGATCCCACCATGATCGATGGGTACCCCGTCGCCTTGAGCCGAGTGATGAGGTGACCCCGGTAGCCTCCCATCGGTGTCGGCTCATCCAGACCGCTATGTGCGCCGTTCGTGAGCAGGCTATTGGTCGTAGGGCCGGTCGCGAGTTCGAGTCTCGCCGGGCGCACCTTCCCACTGTGCCAGGCACAAAATATGCGTTCAATACTCTAGACAAGCGCCTTCATCTCGGCGCGCCAGGTCTCGGCGAGATCGTCGGCCGTGATCCGCCCACCCTTGCGGATGATCGCCTCGCAGAACAGGTGCTTCAACTGCGTGTCGTCGGTGTAGGTCCCGGCCGGCATGTTCGGGCTAAAGCGGGCTTCCGTTCCGGTGCCTCTCAGGCCGTCGATCCAGCCGTAAAGCCGCTCGACGGTCGGGTAGAGCATCATCTCGGTCGGGTGGCCCATGGCGTCGCCGAGCGCCCCGCCGGCCAGGGCGCCGTAGGTCTTCTTGAACAGCAGCGACGTCATACCATCGGGCATCGCCGGATCTCCTTTCTTTACCTGCTTTACCTGCCCCGAGCCCGGCTACCCTTTGAGGCCCGATAGCGCCCCGCTACGGACATAGAACCGCTGGAAGGAGAGAAACAGGACCAGGGACGGCAGCGCCAGCACCACCGAGGCGACGAACACCTGGTCCCACTTGGCCGCGTCGCCGCCGATCAACATCGCCACCGCCACCTGCGCCACGCGGAGCGCCTCGGAGTTGGTCACCACCAGCGGCCAGAGGAAGGCGTCCCAGCCGGCCTGGAAGGAAATGAGCGCGACTGTGATCAGGGCGGGGATGCTCATCGGCAGGACCACTCGCCAGAACGTCCCGAGACGCGAGCAGCCGTCGATTCGCGATGCGTCCTCGACGTCCTTGGGGATCTCGAGGAAGAACTGGCGCAACAGGAAGACCGCGAACGGGTTGACGATGCCCGGCAAGATCAGGCCCTGGTAGGTGTCGACCCAGCCGAGGCTCTTCATGATCACGAAGAGAGGGATGAGGGTCACCTCGAACGGGATCATGATCGTCACCAGGAAGAGCCCGAAGAGCAGGTCGCGGCCGGGGAACCCGATGCGCGCGAACGCGTAGGCGGCCAGCGCATTGGCGGCCACGCCGCCGATAACCGTGGCGATGGCCAGGATGGCGCTGTTCAGCATGGCGCGGGGGAAGGAGCCACTCATGAGGCGGGTAAAGCCTTCGAGGGTTGGCACCTCCGGCCAGAACGTGCGCCAGCTCAGTGGGCTGACGTAGCGGAAGATTTCCTGGGTGGGTCGGAGAGACGAGACGCAGAGCCAGACCAGCGGGGCGAGGAACAACACGGCGACGACGGTGAGGAGCGCGTAGTGCGCGGCCACGCCCGCCTGCCGCCCAAAGTCATGACCAGCCTGGGTACGAGTCTGCGCGAGCTCCCCGGCGCGGTACATCTAGTACTCCACTCCACCGCGCAGCCAGCGAAGCTGGACCGCCGTGAGCAACAGCAGGACGAGCAGCAGCGCAAACCCCATCGCCGCCGCCACGTCCAGCTTGTTCCAACGGAAGGCGTTCTGGAAGACCTCGTAAACGATCGTCGTGGTGCTCTCCTGCGGCCCCCCCTGGGTGATGATGTAGATTGGCGTGAACAGCTTGAAGGCGTTGACCGAGGTGGTCACCACGACGAACGCGCCCGGGCGGCGCAGCAGGGGGAGCGTGATGCGCCAGAAGCTCTGCCAGGCGCTGGCACCGTCGATCTGAGCAGCCTCGTAGTAGTCGCGCGGGATCGCCTGGAGGCCGGCCAGGAACACCATCATCGAGAAGCCGACCCACTTCCAGCTCAGAGCCACCCCCAGCGTCGGGAGGGTGAGGGTAGGCGACAGGAGGAACGGTTGGCGGGGCAGCCCGACCGCTGCCAGGACGCTGTTGACCAGGCCGCTCTCCGAGTCCAGGATGATCCGCCACAGCGCCGACGCCACCACCATCGAGATCACCACGGGCAGGTAGTAGGCGGCACGAAAGAAGCCGATCCCGCGGAGGGGTCGCTGGATCAGCATGGCCAGCCCGAGCGCCAGCACGGACTGGAGCGGAACCTGCCAGAGGGCGTAGTACGCCGTGTTGCGCATCGCTCGCCAGAACGTGGCATCGCCGAGGAGCGCTTGGTAATTCTCGAGTCCGACAAATCCGAGCGCACCTCGGAACGTGTCCCAGTAGTGCAGGCTGATGAACAGCGCGTAGAACAGCGGGACGACTGAGAACAGGAGCAACCCGGCCAGCGCCGGCAGGAGGAACAGGTACCCGGTGAGGTAGTCCTGCCAGGCGATGCGCGGCGGCGCGAGCAACCCCCGCCGTTCCGTTCGGCCGCTCGATCCCACGCCGACTGCGTCGGCCATGGCCCGCTTCGCGACGATCCGCCCGGCGAGCGACGCCGGCTACCTGGTGACCTTCTTCAGCTCGGCGTCGAGCTTCGCGGCCGCCTCGTCCAGCGTCGACTTCACGTCTTTGCCGAGCTGCATGTCCTTGATCGCGGGCGTCATCGTGTCGTCGTAACGCTGGTAGACGACCGTCTGCGGCCGCGTGATCGCGAACTTCTCCAGGCCCTCCATGAAGGTCGACCATGGAGCGTCGTTGAGCCAGGGGAGCGCCGCGCGCGTCGACTTACGGGCCGGCATGTAGCCGGTTTTGTCGATCCAGGTCTTCGCGCCGTCGACGCTGGTGAACCACTTGACGACTTTGGAGGCCAACTCAGGGTTCTTTCCGGTCTTGGGGATGCCGATGTGATACCCGCCGGACTGGACGGCGTTGGTCTTGTCCTTCGGGGTCGGCGTTACGCCGATTTTGAGGTTCGGGAAGCGCGCCTGAATGTCGCGCAGAACGAACGGATTGGCCATGTACAGCGCCACTTTCTTGTTCTGGAACATGTCGGGGATGCGCTCGACGGGCGCGACCTTATCCTTGGAGAAGAGCCCGACGTAGAAGCTCATCGCTTCGACCGTCGCGGGGCTGTTCAGCGCGCCCGAGAAGGTGCCATCGGGATTGATCACCGTGCCGCCGTGCTGCGCCACGAACGGCTGCGCGCTGTACATGCTGGGCGTGTAGTGGGTGGCGAAGCCCCAGGTGTCTGTCACGTCACCCGATCGCTTCGTGAGCCTTCTGGCCGCGTCCAGGAACTGCTCCCAGGTCCAGGACCCCTCGAAACTCTTAGGCGGCGTGATGCCGGCCGCCTCGACGAGATCCTGATGGTAGACGATGTTCTCGGTGGACTGGTGGAGCGCGATCGTTTGTACCTTGCCCTTGTAGGTCATGTCGGCACGCGGCGCCGAGTAGAAGTCGTCGAGGTCCTTCTTGTCGGCGTCGCTCATGTAGTCTTCGACCGGCACGATCGAGCCCTGCTCGACATACGGCGCGACCACGGTGACGTCGATCCAGGCCACATCGGGCCCGGTGCCGGCCGCCCAAGCGGTTGTGAGCTTCTGGAAATACTGTGCGAACGGAAAGACCTCAACCTGGAGTTTGATATCCGGATTCGCCGCCTCGAAGCTGGCCACGAGAGCGCTTACTCCGTCGATCAGCGGCTTGTCTTCGGCGACGTACCAGTATGAGAGCGTGGTCGAGCCGGCCGCGGTAGGGGCGGACTTCGCACTGGAACCGGCCGCGGCGGGGGCGGACGTTGGACTGGAGCCAGGCGCGGTACCTGTGGTCGTCGGGGCCGCGGCCGACGGCCCGCAGGCCGCGGCCCCGACGCCGGCGAGCAACACGATGGCGCGACGGCGACTGATGAGCATCGAACTTGCCCTCCATTGCTGCGAGTTGGATTTTGCTTGTGCGACTCCGGTCGGATCAGCCGTGGGCTGAAGGATGTGGGCCGCGCCGAGCGGCAAATCGGCTGCCGGATCCGGACTACCCATGGTGCGTCCCCTCGACGTTTGCCGACGCCGCTACCAGCCTCGAGCCGCGGCCGTCGAGCGCTGCGCTTCCGGGACGTTGCCCCGGGCGACGGTCTCGGCGAACATGTCGGCCAGCCGGGCGGCGTCAACTTCCAGGCAAACTTCGACGTTTGGCTCCATTCCCCAGCGGCCGCGCCAGTCCGGCACCGTCTGGCCGCGGGTCAACGGGCTGTCCGTCTCGATCTGGATGGGCAGCCGCTCGCTACGAAAGAGCGTCGGGTCGATCACGTAGGCGGCGGCCGGAACGTCGTTGTAGTGCACCCCCTCCGTCACCCCTTCGTTACGCTCGTACGCGGCCATGAGGCACGGCGTGATCCGGGTGAGAAACTCGGCCACCGGATGACCGGCCGCGCGGATCTGGTCGAGGTGATGGTGGGTGATCAGCGTCGGCCGACACACGTCCATGCCGATCTGGACGATCGGCACGCCTGATCGGTAGGCGATTGCCGCCGCCTCGGCGTCGTTATATAGGTTGGCCGTCGCGACCGGGGTGATGTTGCCGCGGGTGCGCACCGCGCCGCCCATGACGACCAGAGCTTGTAGCGCCGTCGCCATCGCCGGCTCGACGCTGAGCGCCAACGCGACATTCGTGAGCGGGCCGAGGGCCAGCAGCGTAATTTCGCCTGGCGCGGCCATCACGTGCTCGATGATGTGGTCGACGGCGCGCCCTTGCCCGGCCCTCGTCCTCGGCTCATCGGTGTAGACATCGCCCAGCCCGTCGTCGCCGTGGATGCTGCTCCCGATGTGCGGCTCGCGCAAGAGGGGTCGGCCGGCGCCCCGATAGACCGGGATGTCGCTGCGGCCGGCCGCTTCGAGGACGCGGAGGGCGTTGCGCGTTGCCTTGTCGACGGTCGCGTTCCCGAACACCGTCGTCAGCATCTCGACGCGCAGGGTGCCGCAGGTCAGGGCCCAGAAGATGGCAGCGGCGTCATCGATCCCAGGATCGGTGTCGATGATGACCCGCTTCACTGCTGCCTCCTGCCACGGGATGCCACGCAAGCCTGGCAGATCAGGTATCGGACAATCTAGCACCGCGGTCGTCACCTGTTCAACGTCGCCCTCACCCCGCCGACGTCATGTCGGCGGCTGGCGCGGCGCAGTCGAGTCGCTGAACACGGCCGGCATCTGTCAGCCGCCGCTCGGACCGAGGCCGGGCAGGTGCTCGACGGCGGGCAGGAGTCCGTGCAGATAGGCGGTCTGGTAGCCTCGGGCGCGGAAGGCCAGCCCATGTCGCCGAGCATCCGGGGCGCGTGCTCGTCGGTGATCGGGGTCCGGATGAGCGCTGGGGCGAGGCGGTGAAGGCGGTCGTGGTCTGCAAGCCGGGGGTCGAGGTCACCGAAACGGATTGATCGCGAACTGTCGGGAGCGGATCGCACTACAAGGCACCGAAGTTGGTCTCGGCACGTGTTTTCTCCTGACCTTGAAACGGTGGCCCCCCGCCGATCAGCGTCTGGCGGTGGCCCTTGACACTCCAGCCAGAGCGGCCAGGATCGGCCATACTCGGAGTCTGCCGATCGTCTGGCTCAGCGTCGCGCTGTTCTTCGTCTACGCGGGCATCGAAGCCGCGGTTGGACAGTGGGCATTTACCCTGTTCACCGAGGCCTGCTTTGTGGCGGCCCGAACCGCTGGCCTGTGGGTCAGCATCTACTGGGGGAGCCTGGCCGTGGGTTGAGGCGCGAGTGATCATGGACCTGGTCGGCCACAGCCAGATCAGCACCACGCTCGACGTGTACACCCACGTCATGCCGTCGCTGCGCCAGGACGCTGCCGACCGCATCGACGCGCTGCTCGGCGGCGTGCGCTGACGTTTGGTCGTCAACTTGGTCGTCAAAGACGCGAAGACGCCCTCGTCGGCGCGACCTGGCGAGGGCTTGTCCATCTGGTCAGGCGAGGGCTGCCGGACTAGGATTCGAGCCTAGACTACACGTCGTGTCCTGGGCGCGTGACTCCCGGAGCCACAGAGGCCCGAAAATGAGAAGCCGAACATCGTGATGGCTCCTCTCAGCGCCAAACAGCGTTTCATTTGTCCGCCGCAGTGCGTAGCCGTTGTCCAGACTTGATGTTCCGGTTGATGCTCACCGGCTGGGTGGCTATGCTAGGAGCGCACGGGGAACGGCCCGGGGTCACAGGTCAATAGCCAGCAACGGGAGGTGGAGATGGATGCGCCGCCGGAGCGGCGAGCGGGGACGACAGGGCAGGTGAAACGGCGGGGCTTGATCGCCGGGGCGGCGGCGCTGCTGGCGGCCGGGCTGGCGAAGCTGGCCGAGGCGGCGCACAAGCCCACTGAGACGACGTACGACGGTCAGCACGTGCTGCACGTCGATCAGGTCAACACCACGGCCTCGATCACTGAGATCAGGCGTTCCGGTTCCGCCAACGTCCCCGCCTTACAAGTGAACAACCTTGCCAATGGCGGCGATGGCATGGTAGCTGCAACCATCGGAGCGGGAAAGGCGGGCGTCTTGGGGGAAAACAACAGCGCCGCGGACAGCCCGGGCGGTTTGGGCGGCATCGGGGTGTTGGGCCACAATTCCAACACGAGCCCGACCACCAACAGCATCGGCGTGCAGGGGTTCGTTCTCACCCCGTCCAGCGTGGGCGTTCAGGGCATCAACTTCGCGAATAGTGCCAGCGCCGTCGCGGCTCAGGGGCTGAGCGCCGACGGCGGTGTCCTGCTCTCGGGCGTCGGCGTGCACGGCAAGACCGGCAGCGGGACCGGAGTCAGGTGGGAAGCGGCTACCGGCATCGGGGTCCTCGGAGCGGCGACCGGGGCCTCCAACGCCAGTCCCGGCGTCTACGGCGCCGCGACCCAAGGCTACGGCGTGTTCGGCTTCTCGGCCAACAGCAATGGGATCGCCGGTCAGAGCGGTGGCAGCGCGGCCGGCTGCGTTGGCTTCGCCGGGGCGCCGGGCGGGTACGGCATCTACGGCGGATCGCCGTCCAAGGCGGCTACGCCGGGGGATTCGCGGGCCCAGTGCTGGTCAATGGGGCATTCACGGTGGTCAATGGCCCCAAGAACGCCGCAGTGCCCCACCCGGACGGCTCGCACCGCTTGCTGTACTGCCTGGAGAGCCCGGAGAGCTGGTTCGAGGACTTCGGCGAGGCCAAGCTGGTCAACGGTCGCGCAACGGTGGCGCTCGATAAAGATTTCGCGGCGGTGGTCCAGACGGACACGTACCAGGTGTTCCTGACCGAGTACGATGACCACAACGCGCTCTACGTGACCGCGCGTAGAGCGACCGGGTTCGAGGTGCGAGCCAAGAATGGACTGGGGGCCAACGGCACGTTTGGGTACCGGGCGGTCGCCAAGCGCAAGGACATCCCCGGCCCCCGCAAGGAGAAGGTGAATCTGCATGCGGTGCCCGCCGCGCCCAAGGGGGCACATGGCTTCGACCAGACCGAGCCCAAGGACCTGCCCAAGCCGCCGGCCCCGAATTCGGGAAGGCCAATCTCGTGAACGGCTACGCGGAGGTGTCTGACTGGAGAACGACTTCGCAGCGGTTGTCGACCGCAAAAACGCCCACGTATTCGTGATGGACGAGTGTAGCTCCAATCTACAGCCAGGAGGAGTAACGGCGATGGACGAGCAGCGAGTCGAGCAGATGGGCCCGGCGCCCGCGACGGGAGCGAGTCAGCTCAAGCGGCGAGGGATGCTGGCGGGGGCTGCCGCGCTGGTCGGCGCGGCGCTGGCCAAGTGGACGGCCCAGCCGGTCGCGGCCGGGATAGACGGCGATCTGGTCATGAACACGACCGGTAATAACGGCACGCTCACCACCGGGATCAACGGCGTCGTGAACAACAACCCCTGTTTCCAGATTGTCAACACCGGCACGAACGGCGGCGCCATCTTTGCACTTTCCGGCTCCCAGTTTGGCATCCAGGCCACGAGCGGCAACTTCATCCCCGGCTTCCCGAACGTCGGCGTCATCGGCACGGGCGGCGCCGGAAACAGCCCGGCGGACAATGGCGGCACCCCCCGCGGAGTCTACGGGACCGCGGTCAACGGCATCGGCGTCCACGGCAACTCAACGAACAACTTCGGCATCCTGGGTGAATCGACCAACAGCACCGGCGTGATCGGCCGGGCGACCGGGGCCTCTAATCCCCAACCTGGCGTCCTTGGCTCCGCGACCAACGGCTACGGCGTCTTCGGCTTCTCGCAGAACAGCAACGGCATCGCCGGCCAGAGCGGCACCAGCGCGGCCGGCTGCGTGGGCTTCGCCGGCGCACCAGGTGGGTATGGGATCTACGGCGGCACGGCAGTGGCCGGCGGCTACGCCGGCGGGTTCGCCGGCCCGGTCCTGGTCAACGGCGCATTCACGGTGGTCAACGGCCCGAAGAACGCGGCCGTCCCGCACCCGGACGGCAGCCACCGGCTGCTGTACTGCCAGGAGAGCCCGGAGCCCTGGTTCGAGGACTTCGGGGAGGGCAAGCTGGTCAGCGGGCGGGCACAAGTGACGTTCGACCCTGATTTCGTCGCCGTCGTGCACAACGACAAGTACCTGGTCTTCCCGGTCCCTGAGGGAGACTGCAGGGGGCTGTATGTGAGCGACAAGAGCCCGACCGGCTTCGAGATCCGCGAGCTCCAAGGCGGCACGAGCAGTCTGACCTTCAGCTACCGCGTCGTCGCCAGGCGCAAAGACATCCCTGGCCCGCGGCTCGAGAAGGTCAAGCTGCCCGAGCCACTCAAGGAGCTGGTGAAGCCGGAGCTGCCGAAGGTGCCGGAGCCGCCGAAGGCGCCGGAACGGCCAGGGCGATAGGCTACAACGACCACAGCCGCGGCTGTGACACGCCGAGTGGCTCGATCAGCTCGGGCCCCTCGTTCCACGCTGAGGACACTAGCGGCCCCACGGGATAGGCCTCCATCTCCTGGGCGGGGTACGGCCGCAGGCACCCGAGCAGGGCGACGGGATCGGTCACAGCTGGATCGACCCACAGCGCCTCTTCGGTCGGGTCGAGGATCACCGGCATCCGGTTGTGGATCGGGGCGGCTAGCTCGTTGGGGACCGTCGTGATGATCGCGTAGCTGGCCTCGGGTCGCCCTGGTCGCCCGGTGTACAGGCCGGCGAACGCGAACAGCTCCCCGCCCTTCAGGCGAACGTGCATCGGCTGCGCGGTCCTCTGGCCCGGCGCCGCCAGCCATTCGTAGAAGCCATCGGCCGGGATCAGGCAGCGGCTGCTGGCCACCCAGCCGCGGAACATCGGCCGTTCGAGCAGCGTCTCGGCCTTGGCGTTGATCTGCGGCTTGTGCGCGGAGCTGTTTCGCATCCAGAATGGCTCGAAGCCCCAGCGCATGACATAGAGGGACGGGCCGTCTGACGTGCCGATGATCACTGGCAAGCTCTGAGTCGGGGCCACGTTGAAGCGCGGCTCGATGTGAACCTGGCGAAACGACCGAAGCTTGAAGCGCTTCGCCAGCCCGGCAGGATTGGTCAGGCTGTAGCGGCCACACATGGCTGCGGCTACTGACGTCCTGCCGTCACCCGGGCCAGAGCTTGGCCGTTGCCGACGTCCACGTCCTTACCGTATGACCTCCGTCGCCTGAAGAAGGACCTCCTGCGGGATAGTGAGTCCCAGGGCCTGGGCGGTCTTGAGGTTGACGACGAAGTCGAACTTGGTTGGTTGCTCGACGGGCAGGTCGGCCGGCTTGGTCCCCTTCAGGATCTTGTCCACGTACGTGGCGGCGCGCCGGTACAAGTCAATAAAGCTCGCGCCATAGGACATCAGGCCCCCGACTTCGACGAATTCCGCAACGTGGTAGATCGTCGGGAGCCGGCTCTTTGCCGCGAGATCTGCAACCTGTGTTCGGTCAGACTCGAGGATCGGGCTCGCTAGCACGAGGGCTGCGTCAGCATGCCCTTCGCGCGCTCCTCGGAACGCCGTCTCAATATCCTCGACAGCTCGCACGTCTCGGTATTGAAGCTGCACCCCAAGTGTCCCCGCGGCGAGTTCTATCTCTTTTAACACTTGTGCGAAGAAGGGGCCGGTCAAAGTCAAAAGCACGGCCACCTGGGAGAGCCCGGGAACAATCTCCTTCAGAAGCTCCAGTTGTTTCCCGCTTATCCCCGGGGCGAGGCTCGACAGTCCGGTGATGTTCGCCCCGGGTCGCGCGAGGCTGGCGACGAAGCCGTTGCCAACAGGGTCACTGTCATAAGCCATGACGATGGGTATCGTAGACGTCGCTCCCTTGGCGGCACGGGTTGATGACGGAGCAGCCGTGACGATGACGTCAACGTCGAGCCGCACGAACTCGGCGGCGAACTCACTCAGGCGATCGAGTTTTCCCTCTGCATAGCGGTACTCGATGACAACGTTTTCCCCCTCCACGTACCCAAGCTCGCGCAGACCCTGCCGGAATGCCTCGATGCGAGCCGCGATCGTGGAAGGGGAGGAAGCACTTTGGAATCCTATCCGGCGGACCTTCGCTGGCGCCGGCCCCGGCATTAGGTTGAGCCCACAGCCCGAGAGCAGGCCGAGGCCGGCCAGGGCCAGGCTGCTCTGCACGAAGTGACGGCGGCTCAGGCGATCCATGTTGGTCTCAAGTCGCGCCGTTAGTATAGGTGCGCCTGGAGCCGTCCGCCTATGGATTGCTTGGTGGGATGTGCGCCAGGTGCCCGCGCTGCTCCGCCCATCGATCCAGCGCTAACACGGCATAATTCGGCGTCATGCCCGACAGGCTCCGTCCCGTCGCCTCCGGCCAAACCGCATCTGATCGCCGCCCCGTGGAAGGTGGAGCCTCCCGCCCCGGGTTGTCTGCGCGCTAGCCTCAGGGGGGTCTGCCGGCGGCCACCCAGCCAGGGACAGGACTCCAAGCAAGACGCCGCGGGGGCCGCCGACGTCGGCCTACGCCTGGGGTACAATTCAATCTTGGCGTCCTTGAGGCACAACCTAGCAAGGAGGGTAGTGGTCATGACGACAGACGCAGCTCAAGTAGCCCCCAACGTGTACACAGTGCTGTTCGAGAACGAGCGAGTACGGCTTCTCGAGGCGCGCTTGAGGCCAGGTGACAGCTCAGCAATGCACTCCCATCCGGATTACCTCGTCTACGGCCTCGGCGACAGCAAGGTGACGTTCACGTCAGCTTCCGGGGAGAGCGCCGACGTTGAGTTGAAGGCTGGGCAGACGATGTGGCGGGACGCGGAGGAGCATTCCGCCAAGAACCTCGGGACGACGGACGTTGTCGCGCTCCTCTTCGAGCTGAAATAGATCCAGCCAGACTGCCACCGGGCGGGGCTGGGAGCGCCACAGGGGCGCGGTCCAAACGGGCAAAACCGGATCTGATCACCGCCCTGTTAGGTGAAACCTCGCGCCCCGGGGTAACGGCGGGCGCCGCCCGCTCGAAGAGCGCCTCCGGGCCGGCGAGCGCTGGCAAGACTCTGGGCTGGTGTTCACGACGGGCAATGGGACGGCCATCGACGCCATCAACCTAACCCGCGAATTCCACCGCCTGCTTGACCGGGCCGGCCTGCGACCGATCCGCTTCCACGACCTGCGGCACAGCTGCGCCACGTTGTTGCTCGTCCACGGGGTCGAGGCGCGGGTGATCATGGACCTGCTCGGCCACAGCCAGATCAGCACCACGCTCGACGTGTACGCCCACGTCATGCCAAAGCTGCGCCAGGACGCTGCGGACTGCCTCGACGCGCTGCTCGGCGGCGCGCACTGACGTTTGGTCGTCAACTTGGTCGTCAAAGACGGGAAAACGCCCTCGTCGGTGCGACCTGACGAGGGCGTTTCTATCTGATCGGCCGTGGCTGCCGGACTAGGATTCGAACCTAGACTAAGTGATCCAGAGTCACCCGGGCTACCGTTACCCCATCCGGCAATGACCCTTGGAGTATATCGGAGCCTTCCCACGCGGGGCCATCGGCGGCCCGGCCGGCGTCGCCAGCGCCTACAGTCTGGACTCCGCGTCCTCGAGGCGCTGCAGGACGCGCTCGCGCCCTAGGACGGCCATCGTCTCGAACAGGGGCGGCGAAATGGTGCTATAGGTGCAGGCGACTCGAAGGGCCATGAACAGCTGGCCTGTTTTGACCTCGCGCTCGGCCGCCAGGGCGCGTAACGCGGCCTCCAGTTGCTCGGCGTCGAAGCGCTTCGCGGCACGGAGCCGCTCGATCGCGGCGCCCAGCAGGTCCTTCGTGGTGGCCACGTCGAGCCCTTTGGACAACAGCAGGGCTGACTCATACTCGCCGCGCGGCTGATAGAAGAAGCGGACCAGGTCAGGCGCCTCGGCGAGCCGCTTCAGGCGCTCCTGGACGAGCGGCAGGATCTTCGTCAGGGGTGGGTCGGCGTTCGCGACCGGAAGTCCGGCTCGCTCCAGAAACGGACCGAGGCGCTGCTGGAGGTCGGCGAGCGACAGCTGGCGGATGTAGTGGCCGTTGAGCCAGTCGAGCTTGTTCAGATCGAAGATCGGGCCGGTCAGGCTGACCCGCTCGAAGCTGAAGTGCTCGACCACGTCTGAGAAGCCGAAGACCTCCCGCCCGTCCGGCATCGACCAGCCCAGCAGCGCCAGGAAGTTGAGCAGCGCCTCTGGCAGATAGCCGTTGTCGCGAAACCAGCGCAGTGTGGCCCAGGGGTTCTTGCGCTTGGAGACCTTGCTGCGGTTCTCGTTGCGCAGGAGCGGAAAGTGAGCGTAGGCCGGCAAGTCCCATCCGAACCACTGGTAGAGCAGCACGTGTTTGGGGGTGCTCGAGATCCATTCTTCGCCGCGCGTCACGTGCGTGATTCGCATCGCGTGGTCGTCCACGACCACGGCCAGGTGATAGGTTGGGAAGCCATCTGACTTGAGCAGGACCTGGTCGTCGATCAGGCGGTTCTCGAACTCGATTCGGCCCCTGATCAAGTCGTCGAAGGCGGTCAAGCCTTCGTCAGGGACGCGCATGCGGACAACCGGCCGGTCGGACGCCTCGCCAAGCGCGCGCCGTTCGGCTTCGGATCTACCCAGGCAAAGGCGGTCGTACTTGGGCGGCTCCTTGCGGGCCTCCATCTCCTTGCGCACGCGCGCCAGGCGCTGCGGCGAGCACCAGCACCGGTAGGCATGTCCGGAGCCCAGCAAGTGCTCGGCATGCTCCTGGTAGAGCGAGATCCGCTCGGACTGGCGGTACGGTCCGAACGGGCCGCCCACGTCAGGCCCTTCGTCCCACTCGAGGCCCAGCCAGCGCAACGAGTCGAAGATCAGCCGTTCGGATTCCTCGACGAACCGCGCACGGTCGGTATCCTCGATCCGCAGCACGAACTGGCCGGCATGCCTTCGGGCGAAGGCGAGGTCGAACAGCGCCACATAGGCGGTCCCGACGTGCGGATCACCCGTCGGGGAGGGGGCGATCCGGAGACGGGGACCGAGGAGTGAGGACTGAGGACTGAGGACTGAGGACTGAGGACTGAGACGCGTGGATTCACTCACTATGGCGCTCCCCTCATACCAAATTACGAGACACCAATTATGAGTTGGTCCGGCCGACCGGTCCCCACTCAGTCCTCAGTCCTCGCATCCCCACTCAGTCCTCAGTCCTCAGTGCTCAGTCCTGGCCTGCGCCCGCAGTCGCTCCAGTGGCTCCTCCAGGTCGGCCGGCAGCGGCGATCTGAACTCGCGCTCCTGGCCGTCGTGTGGAGAATGGATGCGAAGGTACGCGGCATGGACGAATTGGCGCCTCAGGCCAGGCGGCGCCTTGCCGCTGCCGTAGGTTCGGTCACCGGCGACCGAGTGGCCGATGAAACGAAAATGGACTCGCAGCTGGTGCGTGCGGCCGCTGAGCAGCGTCGCCTCGACCAGCGTGTACTCGCCCAGGCGCTCGAGGACGGTGAATTCGGTCTTGGATTCACGGCCACCGGCCCGAGCCGTCATCCGCTTCCGATCGCGGAGGTCGCGGCCGACTGGCGCCTCGATCGCGGCCGACTCGTCAGGCACATCGCCCAGCACGAGCAGCAGGTACTTCTTGGTGGCGGTCCGCTCGCGAAATTGCGCCTGGAGGTCGGCCATAGCCTGGGCAGTCCGGCCGACCACCATGAGCCCGGAAGTGTCCTTGTCCAGGCGGTGGACGATTCCGGGCCGCTGCTCGCCGCTCGGATCGCGCAGCTCTGGGAAGCGCGCCAGCAGGGCATTGACCAGCGTCCCTTCCTCGTGGCCGGGG
>DASPXK010000035.1:0-5130 GCA_035637315.1 Chloroflexota bacterium | reverse complement strand
GCGCTCGACCTGGTCAACGTCGTGCACCTCGAGCCGACCCCCAATCTCGAAGTCAGCGTGGTCGGTGAAGGGGAGGCGGAGCTGCCGACCGACGAGTCGAACGAAGTGTACCGGGCCCTGGCGCGCGTGTTCGAGCTGCGCGGTGAGCGGACGCCGCCTCTTCGTCTGCGCTGTGAAAATCGGATCCCGCCGGCTCGTGGCCTCGGAAGCAGTAGCGCCGCCCGCGCCAGCGGCCTCCTCCTCGGCAATCGACTGCTTGGCGATCCGCTCAGTCGCGATGAGCTGCTGGAGATCGGGGCCCAGCTGGAGGGGCATCCCGACAACATCGCGGCCTGTCTGCTCGGCGGTGTCCAGGTCTGTGTGGCGGCCGAGGGCAGGATTCGGTATTGCGGCATCGCCGTCGCGGCGCCGCTGGCGGCCGTCCTGTACGTGCCGAACTTTCCGATGGACACTCAGCGTGCGCGCCAATTGCTGCCGGCGGAAGTTCCGCTGGGCGACGCCGTCTACAACATCGGGCGTGCAGCGATGCTCGTGGCGTCGCTGTGCGCCGGCCGTATGGACCTACTACGAACGGCCACCGAGGACGCGCTGCACCAGCTTCCGCGCGCGCGACAGTTTCCGGCCATGCCAAGGTTCTTCAAAGCCGCGTTGCAGGCCGGCGCGTATGGGGCCTTCCTTTCGGGAGCTGGCTCGTCGATTCTCGCGCTCGTCGACCCGGGTCAGGGAGAGGCCGTGGCGGCGGCGTTCGAGAAGACTGCCGTGGCCGAGCGGATCGGCGGACGAGTGATGCGCTCGGGAATCGCCGAGCAGGGAGCGACGGTAAGTGGCGACTGACTCGCGACCCCTCGCTCCGCTCGAGGCCAAGCTCGTGGTCCAGAAGTACGGCGGGACGTCGGTTGGCGACGCCGCGCGGATTCGACGCGCCGCTCGAACGGTAGCTTCGACGCTCGAGGCTGGGCATGGCGTCGTGGTCGTGGTCTCGGCGATGGGGGACGCCACTGACCAGCTCATCGCGCTCGCCCGCCAGGTCGCCCGCGACCCTGGCGAGCGCGAGCTTGACCACCTGCTGTCGACCGGCGAGCAGGTCTCCGCCAGCCTGATGGCGATGGCGCTGGCCGATCTCGGCCATGCGGCCGTGTCGCTGACAGCGGGCCAGGCCGGCATCCGGACCAACCGCCTGTTCACACGCGCGCGGATCACCGACGTCCGGCCCGACCGGATCCGTCGCGAGCTAGCGGCCGGGCGGGTCCCCATCGTGGCCGGCTTCCAGGGTGTCACCGAAGACGAGGACGTGACCACGCTCGGCCGTGGAGGCTCGGACACGACCGCCGTCGCGCTGGCGGCGGCGCTCGGGGCCGAACGATGTGAGATCCATACCGATGTCGAGGGCATCTACTCGGCCGACCCGCGACTGGTGCCGGCGGCCCACAAGCTGGACGAGATCTCGTATGAGGAGATGTTAGAATTCGCTCAGCTCGGGGCGCGTGTGATGCATCCTCGCGCGGTCGAGCTGGGCGAGCTGCACGGCGTGCCGATCCTGGTGCGCTCGAGCTTCTCCGACGCGCCAGGCACCCTGATCCATCGGGTCGAGCAGGTGGAAGTCCGCAAGCACGTGCGCGGCGTCGCGCACGATGTCGACGTCGCCAAGATCACGATCGTGGGGGTCCCCGACCGCCCGGGCCTGGCCTACGCGATCTTCTCGCCGCTTGCCGACGCCGCCATCAGCGTCGACACCATCGTGCAGAACGCCGGTCTCGACGGCAAGACCGATCTATCGTTTACCGTGTCCCGAGCCGATCGAGTCCAGGCGTTGGAGCTGGTCCAGAAGCTCGTCCCCACGATCGGCGCCGCTGGACTGGACCACGCCGCCGATCTCGCCAAAGTCTCAGTGATCGGGACCGGAATGCAGAGCGCCCCGGGCTACGCGGCCAAGATGTTCGGTGCCCTGGCAAAGGCGAACGTCAATATCGAGATGATCACCACCTCTGACATCCGCATCACCTGCATCATCGACGATTGCCAGGTGGAGACCGCGCTCAAAGCGCTCCACACCGCCTTCGAACTAGACCAGTAGGGGCACGGCATGCCGTGCCCCTACGAGGCGGGGGGGTCCAGCCTCAGTCCCAGGATGCTAGCCAGCTCGCAGAGCTCGGCTTGAGCCGGGCCGACCGGCTGGCCTCGGTCGCGGGCGCCGAGGATCGCGTCGGCCAGATTCCGCAGCGCGGTGATCGCGGCCGGTGTGTCCAGGTCGTCGTCCAGCGCCGACAGAAAACGGGCTCGGTGCTCGGCTGCTACCAGGGGCGCAGTCGCCGAGCCGGCGGCTGGCCCGGCCGCTAGAGTCGCGGCGTAACGCAGACGCTCGACCTGGCGCTCGGCCGCGGCCAGAGCGGCCTCGTCATACTCGAGCACGCCCCGGTAGTGGACGCTTAGCAGATACAGGCGCACAGCCTCAGCGCTGTGGCGGGTGAGCAGCGACTCGACGAAGACCATGTTACCTAGCGACTTGCTCATCTTCTGGCCGTCCATCCGCAGCATCCCGACGTGCATCCAGAACCGAACGAACGGCCGCCGTCCGCTCCAGCTCTCGGATTGGGCGATCTCACACTCGTGGTGCGGATACACCAGGTCGCTGCCCCCGCCGTGGATGTCGAGCGCTTCGCCCAGGTAACGAATGGACATCGCCGAGCATTCTATGTGCCAACCCGGCCGCCCGGGTCCCCACGGGCTCGGCCAGCTCGGCTCGCCAGGCCCTGCGGCCTGCCACAATAAGAAGTCGAGCGGCTGTTCCTTACGCGGATCGTCTGCCGAGTCGCCGGCCTCGGCCAGCCGGTCTGCCATCTGGTCGGGGCCGAGGCGGCTCAGCTTGCCGAACTCTGGATCAGAGGCCACCCGAAAGTACACGTTGCCCTGCGCCTGATACGCGTGGCCGCGTTCGATGAGTGTCTGGATCATGTCGACCATCGTCGGGATCTCTTCCGTCGCCCGTGGGTACCGCTCGGGCCGCTCGACGCCGAGCGCGTCGAGCGAGCGCTGGTGGACCTCCACGTAGCGGTTGCCCAGCTCATCCCACCGCTCGCCGAGCTCCCTCGCGCGCCGAAGGATATCGTTGTCGATGTCCGTGATGTTCTGGATGTAACGGACGCGGTGGCCCAGGAAGTGGAGGTATCGGCTCAAGACGTCGAACACGACGTAACAAAACGCGTGGCCGAGGTGCGTCGTGTCATACGGCGTCACCCCGCAGACGTACATCCGAACCTCGTCGCCGGTCGGCCGAAACGGCTCGGCCATCCGGCTCAATGTGTTGTACAGCCGAAGCGCCACCCGCTCACCCCTTGTCCAGACTGGCCGCTCGGTCATTGTATGCGCTCAATGGAGCCGTGTGGCCGTTTGGGCCCCCAGCGGGAGGCATGCTACCGTTCTCTCAGGCGATGGCATCGGTTGTCCGCCGGGTCGGGCCAACGGCTCGACCGACGGGCGCTCACACTCCAGGAGGACGCTATGAAGAAAGAATCGATCAGCCGGGCCAAGGGATCAGCCGCACCCGAGCTTGGGCCGCCACGCCCGGCGTTCGGAATGGTTCGAGACCAGGGCCGACGCATCGAGGTCACCTTCTCACTCAAAAATGGCGGCATGCTGAGCGCCGTCGACCACCTGGACCAGGACTTGACCGCCGAACTGCTCCAGTCCTACGCCGATCAGCTGGCGAAAGATGTCGCGGCCAGCGCCACCCGCACGTTCACCGACGCCTGGGCGGCGAGCGGCCAGCGCGCTTGGATCAACCTGGGCGAGGTGGTGGCCTTCTCAGCCCGCCCAGCCAAGTGAGTCCTCAGTCCTGGTGTGAGCATGGATGCGGACGTCATCATAGTCGGGGGCGCGGTAGCTGGCGCCGCGCTCGCCAACGCGCTTGGGAGTCGCGGGGTCGAGACGCTGTTGCTGGAGAAGGTCAGCCGCGAGGTGCACAGCACACGTGGCGATCTACTCCACCCGCCCACCCTTCGAATTCTGGACCGGTGGGGCGTTCTGGGCGCGCTTCACGCGGATGGCGCCCTGCCGATCACCGAGCTGGGCGTTACCCACGCCCGGCGCGGGCCGATCGCTCGCTTTCGCCTGCCGGCGGCCGACGACGGGCCCGCCGGGCGGACGGTCGCCGTACCACACGATCGGATCGAGGCCGTTCTGTTCGCCTGCGCCAGCCGATGGGCTAGCGTGCGTTGCGAGCGAGGCGTGGTGACGGCACTCGAGACGGATGCCGATGGGCGAGCGTCGGGAGTCCGCTTTCGACCGCACGGCGTGACCCGCAACGTGCTCCACCGTGGGCGCGTCGTGGTCGGCTGCGACGGCTCGCAGTCCTTGGTCCGACGCTCGGCGGGGATCGCCGCTGAGCAGCACCCGTACAACCACGAGCAAGTTATCATCGGTGGCCAGGGCCGGACCGAGTTGCCCGCCGCGCTGCATTGGCACCTGGACCACATCGGCGCCCTGTGCGTGGTCTCGCGGCCGCGCGAGGCCTTCCGGATCCTGCTGACGCTGCGCCTAGGCCAGCGCGGTGATCTCCTCAAGCGACCCGACCCGGCCCTGCACGACTATGTCCTCGGCCGCTTCCCGATGTTGGAGCAACTGCGCTTTGGAAAGGCGGACGCCCACGTCTACCGCCTCGCGCGCCACCTCGCCGAACGATTCTGGGCTCCCGGTGTGGCACTGGTCGGCGACTCCGCGCATGCCACCCATCCGGCCGGCGCGACCGGGATGAGCCTGGCCATCACCGGCGCCGCTCGGCTCGCGGAGGCGGTCTCGCCGCGCCTGCTCGACGGCGCCTCGAACACTGACTTGGACCACGCTCTCGCCACGTACGACGCGGAGCGTCGCCCGGCCGCAGTGGTAGCCGTGCAGTCCAATCACGAGCAGGCGCTGCGGATCTGGGACGGCGATCTGTTCCGGGATCCAAACGCCTACGCCCAAGCGATCGATCCGAGCAGCGGCTGGGGCGTGGGCGGCACCGGCTGGGGCCAGGACCCAGCCGCGTTGACGGGGCACATGATCCCCTCTCCCAAATTTGGGAGAGGGGGCAGGGGGTGAGGGCCTTGGCCACAACTCGCTTGCCGCGACGCCTGGGGTGTGTCATCGTTAGCT
>DASPXK010000034.1:0-13778 GCA_035637315.1 Chloroflexota bacterium | reverse complement strand
GCTGACGCGGCAGGCGCGCTCGCGGCGATCGCGGAGCGCGGGTGGCCCTTCGTCTCGCGTGGCGACGGCAGCGGCACCCACCAACGGGAGCAGCAGCTGTGGCGGCGGGCCGGCCTCGACCCGCGCGGGAGCCGCTGGTATGTGGAGAGCGGCTCGGGGCAAGGCCAGACGCTGACGATCGCCGACCAGCGCAACGCCTACGCCCTGACCGACCGGGGCACCTGGCTGGCGTTCAAGAACAAGCTCCAACTGGCCCTGGTCTTCGAGGGTGACCCGGCCCTGCTCAACGTGTACCACGTGATGCCGGTCAACGCGACCAAGTTCCCGCAGGTCCGAATCAACGCCGCTGGCGGCAAGGCGTTCGCGGACTTCTTGCTCGGCGCGGAAGGCCAGAGGACCATCGCCGAGTTCGGGCGCGAGCTGTACGGCCAGGCGCTGTTCAGCGCGGACGGCGGCAAGCGTGAGGAAGAGCTGGCCGGGTAAAGGCGGACGGTGGAGCTGCTTTGGGAAGGGCTGGTGGCCGCGACCGGCCTGATCGCTCGGGCCGACGCGGAGCTGCTGCGGATCGCGCGGCTCTCACTCGCGGTATCGGGTGGGGCGACGTTGCTGGCTGCGCTCGTCGGGGTCCCCCTGGGAGCTATGCTCCATCTCGAACGGTTCCGCGGGCGCCGCCTGATCGCGCTAGTGGTGAGCACCGGGATGGGGCTGCCGCCCGTGGTGGTTGGGCTGGTGGTGACGATCCTACTGTGGCGAAGCGGTCCGCTCGGCGCGCTGCGGCTGCTGTACACGCCGTCGGCGATGGTAATCGCCCAGTTTGTCGTGGCAGTGCCATTCGTCGCTGGCATTACGCTGGCCGCGCTATCCCTGCTGGACCCCGACCTGTCGGAGTCGCTGCGAGTGGACGGAGCTGGCGAGTGGCGGGTTGGGGGTGAGCTGCTGCGGGCCGCCTGGCCGCAGGTGGCGTTGGCGGTGGCGGCTGGTTTCGGTCGCGCGGTGAGCGAGGTTGGGGCAAGCCTGATGGTGGGCGGCAACATCGTGGGCCAGACCCGGATCTTCACGACCGCGATCGCGCTCGAGACGGGCAAGGGCGAGTTCGCGCTGGCGCTTGCCCTGGGCTTCATCCTGCTCGCGCTGGCGCTTCTGGTCAACGCCCTGCTGGGGGCATTCAGGACCATGACCGCCGTAGCGAGATGAGGGCGAGGACGTCGGTCGGAGAAGCTTACCCCGCCGTTCGCGATCCAGCCAAACCAAGAGCCTGCCCGAGGCCGCGCTGGAGCGCGACCAGATCAGCCTGTGCGAGAACACCGAGTCTGCGCCCGACGATCGAGGCCTCGACCGTCGCGACCTTGGTCTGGGCCAGTGAGGGCCGCAAAAGCCCGGCCGTCTGCCACTCTCGAATCCGGTGGTCACCCGGGTGCGCAATCGCATTTAGATTGCCCGTGATGGACGCGATTACCACATCCGGCGTCGCCTCGTTGTACCGATCGCTTGAAACGACGACTGCCGGACGCCACTTGCTACCCGAGCGGTCGGTGAAATCGAAGGGCACCAGCACGACATCGCCCTTACGATTCGAGGTCATACACCCGGTCCTCCTCGGAGTCCCAGTCGCGAGCGAACGAACCTACCGAGAGCCGGGCCCATGCATCGTTGGCCGCGGTTTCCGCACGGCCCTCTGATGCCAGAGCGCGCTGAAGGACGGTGACGACGTAATCGCGAACCGTCAGGTCCTTCTCGGCCGCAGCCATCTTGATCTTTCGTCGCAGCTCTGGCTCGACGTAGATTGATAGACGAGCGCGTCGCGGGTCGCGGGCGGTGGCCATCTCGGTGCCCCTTACGTCTAGTCTCCCCTAGCCCCACAATTGTGCCATCCAACGACAGCTCTGCGTTAGGCCCTTCGGCTCGGGGGCTCAGACTTTCAGGCGGACTCGCCAGACGCCGAAAGCGATCAGTCGGGCCGGCAGGTCGCGCAAGATGGGGACGCCGAGGATGGCGGGCGGCGAGAGCTGTTGGTTCGGGTCGAGCGCTCTGGCCACGACGCGCTTCTGGAGGAAGGACTGGAACGCCTGAATGACGCGGGTTGGCCACTCACGCTGGCGCTGAACGGCGGCCAGGTCGCGCAAGCGGAGTCGGCCGGCCTTGAGCGGGCCGCTCAGGGCGTTTGCCGCCACGATGGCGTCCTGGATCGCGTAGTTGATGCCTACCCCGCCGACCGGCGACATCACGTGGGCCGCGTCGCCGATCAACAGCAGCCCAGGCTTGTACCAGCGCGGGAGACGGCTCGACTCGACCGAGAGCAGCGAGACCTGTTTCCAGTCGACCAGCGCCTCCAGCCGGTCGGCATATTGGGGTACCAGCTCGGCGATCGACCGCTTCAATGCATCCAAGCCGGCGGCGTGGAGCTCGCGATAAGTCCCCTTCGGGATCACGTAGGCGATCTGCCACTCGTCGGTGCGATCGAGCATTCCCAGCATGTGGCCGTTGCCGATCCGCCCGTACGCGCCGTGCGGATCGTCCGGGTGGCGCGGCAGACGAAACCAGAGGACGTCCATTGGCGGCGAAGTCTTGATCGGCTCGAAGCCAACCAGGTGACGCAGACGTGAGAATCGACCATCCGCCCCGACTGTGAGCGGCGCACGGACCTCGTGCCAGCCGTCTTGCGCGCGATAGCGGACACCGCCAACGACGCCGTCCTCCTCGACCAGCTCATGCACGGCCGCGCCCATGATCAACTGAAAGCTCGGGTAGCGCTTCGCCTCGTTCGCGACGAACTCCAGGAAGCGCGCCTGCGGCATGAAGGTGATGTATGGAAACCTGGTCTTGAGCCGACTCAGATCGGCCATCGTCACGGGCTGGCCGGTCGTCAGCAGGGTGAGCGAGCTGATCTTGGTGTGAGGCAACTCGAGCAGGCGATCGGCCAGGCCGAGCGCATCCATGAGCTCCATCGTCGACGGATGGATCGTGTCGCCGCGGAAGTCGCGCTCGAAGTCCTGGTGCTCCTCGAGCAGCACCACGCCGATGCCCTGACGGGCCAGGAGTATCGCCAGGGTCGTGCCGGCCGGCCCGCCGCCGACGATACAGCAGTGCGCGCGGATGACGTCCAGCACCTCCCTTCGTCCTGCTGGGACCGGGGTGGGCTCCTGGGAAGCGGTGATCTCGATAGCCATGAGGAGATCCTTTCAGGCAGGCAGGATCGGTCAGATCGGCCTCGTACCGCGTTGCTCCAGCGGCACCCCGACGGCCGTCACCACCCGCTCCTCGGCGAGGACAACCGGCTCGGCCGCGACGGCCTCGGCGTGCTCGGCTTCGAACATGACCAGCGCTCGGATGCCCCACACAAAGAGATGGGTCATACCCCCGACGAAACGGCCGGCCTCCTCTTCGGCGTAGAGGGCCCGCAGCCAGCTTCGGCGCTCTCGCTGCGAGATAGCGCCGGTCTCCGCGGCGATCTGGGCGGCCCGCTCGGCCAGGCCGCCGTAGAACCCCCCGGTGCCGCGCTCGACAGGCGTGAAGGCGCGCACGCGCACGTCTCGCAAGCCGGCCGCCATGAGCAGGCCGGGCAGCCGTCTGGCGAGCCAGCCATCGACGGACGCATGGTCGGAATAGGCGGCGACGATTCGGCGGGTAAGGATTCGATCGGGGTGAGAGACGATGAGCGAATCGACGTCGCGCTCGAACGCGGCCGCGCGACCACCAGGACGGACGACACGGGCCATCTCCGGGATCGCACGTTCGCCGTCGGGCACGTGCTCCAGCGCGGTGACGGCGAGCACGGCGTCGAACTCGGCGTCGCCGAAGGGAAGCGCGCGGGCGTCGCCCTCGCGCAGCTCGATTCGATCGAGCAGGCCGGTCTTGTCGGCCAGCTCGCGCGCCAGGTCGAGCAGGGCCGGGCAGTAGTCGAGCCCCACGGCGACGCCATCAGGGGCGACTCGTCGAGCGAGGTCGCGCAGCACAACGCCGCTGCCGCAGCCGATCTCCAGGACCCGCTGGCCAGGCCCGATCCGAAGCAGGTCTAGATACGCGGCCCGAGCCGCGACCTCGTCCTCGGCCTGTCCGCGCAGCTCGATCCTGGCGGCTAGCTCGCGGGCCTTCTCCATGTCGATGCCGGAGATGTCCCGCCACAGATCGAAGCGGCCGCGCTCCTGCCTGGCCATCACACACGCCCTCCGGGCTGAGAAGGGAGTGTACCAGGGCGTGCGTGTGGCGCGGCCGGAGCGGTAACGTGTGGACGTCAAAAGCCTGGACTAGGAGGCGGAGCATGCCGGCCGTGCACGACCGAGGTGGATGGCCAGACGAGACGCCGATCGATCGCTCGGAGCACAACCCGTCGCTGTGGGAGCAGCGCACCGACGCGATCGTTCAGCTGCTCGGCCGAAAGGGGATCACACGCACCGACGAGATGCGCCGGACGATCGAGAGCCTCGACCCGAAGCAGTACGAGCTGGGCTACTACCAGCGCTGGCTCATGGCGGTCGAGGCGCTGCTGATCGAGAAGGGGATCGTCACGCGTGAGGAGCTGGACCGCAAGGCGGCTGAGCTGTAGGGGCGGGGTCCCCCCGCCCAAACTCTAGCCGACGCCGCGGAGGAAAAAGTCGACGTGCCCCTGGACGACCTGCTCCATGGTGTGGGTGAGGCGGAGGCGCCGATAGAAGTGTGGCGCGAACGACGACACCAGCCGCGCGGCCGCAATCTCCGGGTCGAGCTCGGGACGGAAGCCGCCAGCAGCGATGCCCTGCCGGACGAGCTCGGCGACGCTGCCGAACGCGTCGAAGCCCTCGAACTGGCCAGCACAGGCCGCCGGCAGTTGGCCGTGGAAGAGCTGGGCCATATCGCCGTAGTAGTCGGCAATCCTGAAGCCCTCGGCTAACAGCATCCGCACGGCGTCGACCGGGTCAGTGGCCCGCTTGGCCGCGTCGAGCGCGGTCCGGATTCGATCGACGAACTCGCCGACGATGGCGGCGACGAGATCGTCGCGGGTGGGGAAGTGCCGGTAGAGCGTGCCGGTCCCCACGCCGGCTCGTTCGCCGATCTCTCGCATCTCGGCCTCGAGCCCGCGTTGGCGGAAGACCTCGTAGGCCGCCTCGAGGATGCGAGCCCGATTGGCGCGCGCGTCGGCGCGAGTCGGCGGCCGAGCAGTCGGAGCCGGGTCACGATCCACTAGATCCTTCATCGAGCTGCCATAGGCGCGCCGCTAACGCGCCCGTCCCCCTTCACCATACACCAGCGCGAAAAAATTGGGAAGAATCGGAGCTCCGGTTCTATTATAACCTAATAGGAATCGGAACTCCGATTACGGGCGGTGGAGAGGGTCAGCTCCGTGAAGGTTACCGAGTTCTCGGTCCGCAACCCGCTGGTGGTGGCGGCGATCACCGTGGCGGTCGGCATCTTCGGGGTATTCGCCTACTGGGGCATGGGCGTGGCCATCACCCCGAATGTGAACTTCCCCGCCGTCGTGGTGACGACAGTCTATCCAGGCGCCGATCCAGAAACCGTCGAGAGCAACGTCACCAAGCCGATCGAAGACGCCATCGCCGGTCTCCAGAACATCGATGCGAACGGCTTGACCTCGGTCTCGTCGTCGGGTGTCTCGACCGTCTCGGTCCAGTTCAACACGGCCGCGAATCCGGACCTCATCTCGGTAGATGTGGAGCGGGTCGTCAACAGCGTCCGCAATCGTCTCCCGCCCGAGGTCGAGGCGCCAGCCATCAGCAAGTTCGACATCAACGCGCGGGGCGTCGCGACCGTCGTCCTGTCGGGCCAGCAGCCCCTGGCGACGCTGCAGGATTTCGCCGAGAACGTGCTCCAGAAGCAATTCAACGCGATCCCGGGCGTCGGCAGCACGAACATCCGCTCCGGCATAACCAGGGAGGTCCACGTCCTCGTCGACGAGGCCAGCCTCAAGTCGCGCGGCCTCTCCATCAACCAGGTCATCGGCGCGCTGCAGGCCCAGCAATTGGAAGTCCCCGCCGGCTCGATCACCGTTGGCGGCAGCGATTTGAGCGTGTACTTCGACGCGCTGGCGACCTCGACCCAGCAACTCGGGAACGTCGCGGTGCTCCAGACTCCAAACGGCGCGGTGTACCTCCGCGACGTGGCGGAGGTGCAGGACACGGTCAAAAAGCGCAGCGCCATCGTGCGGGTCGACGGCCAGGAGGGGCTGGCGCTGGTCGTGGTCAAGCTGCCGGACGCCAACACCATCAGCGTCGTCGACGGGGTGAAGCAGACGATCGAACGTCTCCAGCCCCAGTTGCCGCCCGGGAGCCGGTTGGACGTCGTGGTCGATGGCTCCACCTACACATCCAGATCGTTCAACACGGTGCAACGGGCGCTCATCGAGGCGGTGCTGGCCACGGGGCTGATCCTGTTCCTCTTCCTTCACACCTGGCGCAGCACGCTGATCGTGCTCGTCTCGATCCCGACCTCGCTCCTGACCGCCTTCGTGATGATGAGCGCCCTGGGCTACACCCTGAACCTGATGACCATGTTGGCCTTGACGCTGAGCGTGGGCATCCTGGTGGACGACAGCATCGTGGTCCTGGAGAACATCTACCGCCACCTGGACATGGGCAAGCCGCCGTTCGCGGCGGCGGTCGAGGGTCGCGGCGAGATCGGCCTGGCCGCGATCACCATCACCTTTGTCGACGTGGTGGTCTACGTGCCGATCGCCGTGATGGTCAGCGGCGTTCCGGCCCAGTTCCTCCGTCCGTTCGCGCTGGTGATCGCCACCGCGACCCTCGTCTCGTTGGCCGTCTCGTTCACTCTTACGCCGCTGCTCGCCAGTCGCTTCTTGAGACACGACGCGGGCCAGGGAAAGTCACTTCTCGCGCGCTTCGGTCAGGCCTGGGATCGAGGCTTCATATTCCTCGAACGGAAGTACGAGTCGCTGCTCCGCCACGCCCTGCCGCACCGCTGGCTGGTCATCGGCGTGGGGCTGGCGAGCTTCGGCTTCGGGATCGGCCTGTGGGTGCTGGGCTTGATCGGCTCGGACATCTTCCCGAGTGGCGATCAAAGCGAGATCGACATCAGCCTTTCGATGCCCTCGGCCACCTCACTGGAGACGACGAACGCGGTGGCGCTCCAGATGGAGCGGGTCCTGCGCGGCTACCAGGAAGTGCGTGGCATCTATTCGGTCGTCGGGCAGACCGGAGGTGGATTGCCGGGCGCCGATGGCGGCGGGGGAAACAGCCAGGCGCAGATCACAGCACTGCTGGTCCCGCCGTCCGAGCGCACGAGGTCATCGGCCGAGATCGGCTCCGAGCTTCGGCAGATCTTCGTCTCGAATATGCCGGCGGCCAAGATCCAGATCGGCCTGCCCAACCCCTTCGGCTTCGGGGGCTTCGGGGGCCAGCCGATCCAGGTGCAGGTGCAGGGCACGGACCCGGGCACGCTGAATACGCTTGCGGCCCAGGTCGAGGAGGCGGTCCGGGCCGTGCCCGGCGCGGCCGCCGTTCGAAGGAGCAACGACAACCTGCAGGCCCAGCTGCGCGCCACGATCGACTGGCCGCGGGCGGCCGATCTCGGCGTCACAGCCCAGAACGCGGGCGCCGCACTGCGGGCGGCCATCGATGGCTTCCGCTCGAACGGCCTCCAGTTCCGCCAACCCGGGCGGACCGCGATCGACATCCGCGTCCTGAACGCCAGCGCCAACGCCAACGCGGCCTCGATCCAGGACATCGCGACCCTGCCGGTCTCCACCGCAAACGGCGGCATCGTCCAGCTCGGCCAGTTCACCACGATCCGCCAGGTTCAGATTCCGACTTCGATCCGCCACGTCAATCGCCTCCGCGGCGTGACCATCGGGGCCGAGCCAGGCGAGGGGAAGCTGGTCGGAGACGTCCAGGCCGCCGTCCAGCGCGCGGTCAGCCAGATCCCGTTGCCGGCTGGCTACGCGGTGACCTACGCGGGCCAGGGGCAGCAGGGTAGCACGGCATTCGGCGACATCTTCCGCGCGCTCGAGGTGGCGGTGCTGTTGATGTACATGCTGATGCTCATGCTGTTCGGCTCGCTCGTCTTGCCGCTGGCCGTGTTGATGTCGCTGCCCCTGGCGGTAGTCGGCTCGTTCGGCGCCATGGCCCTCAGCCATGCCCCGTTCACCCTCTTCTCGCTGCTCGGGTTCGCCGTCCTGGTCGGCCTGGTCGGCAAGAACGCGATCCTGCTGGTCGACTACACCGAGATCCTGCAAAGCCGAGGCTACGATCGGACAACGGCGCTCCTCGAGGCCGGGCCGACGCGGCTGCGGCCGATCGTCATGACGACGCTCTCGGTGATGGCGGCCCTGCTGCCAATCGCGAGCGGCCTGGAAGAGGGCTCGGAACTGCTCAAATCAGCTGCCGTCGTGCTGATCGGTGGCCTGCTGACGTCCACGCTGCTCACGCTGGTGTTCGTGCCCGCGATGTTCACGATCTTCGACGATCTGCAGCAGGCGGTCCTGCGACGGTTCGGCCCAGGCAGGGCATCGGCGCCGCTGGCTCGGCCGTCTCAAACGCGTGAGCTTGAGGCGGATCTGGTGCCCCGTCCACATGGGCGCAACGGTTGGGAACGGCCAGCAACGGCCGCGGGGGCTCCCGTTCGGCCGACCGCGTGGTGGAGCTGGCTTCCTCACCCGTTGGCGCGGTTGGCCAATGCCGGGAGGGATGGCCGCGCGAAGACGGGCACACCGGCTGGTCGAAGGTGATCAGCGGTAGGACGCGTGGTGTCGGCCAACTCGTCGGGCTGGCTCACGTTGCTCGCTAGGACAGCTGCGGGCTCTGCATGTCGAAGACGAGCTCCATGAGCGCCCACCATTCGTCGGACGTCGCCTCGGGCGCGCGTGCCTGCAGGGTGGCCATGAGGGCGTTCCACTCGGCCGACTTCGGGTCCTCGTTGATGCGGGCGAAGTCGCGGCGCGGCTCGAAATCGTCGTCGGTCTCGACGTACATGAACATCCGCGTCCCGCGCAAGAAGATCTTCATCTCGTGGATGCCCACCTCGCGCAGCCGCGCGATCACACTCGGCCAGACGGCCCGGTGGTACGCGACGTATCGCTCGATCTTCTCCGGGTCGTCCTGGAGGCACAGCGTCAGCCCGTATGATTTCACGCGCAGCCTCCCGAATTTCCAGGCGCTGGGCAGCAGGCTTTCGGCGGAGAAGGACGGTCTGCGACCTGCTGCACGCCTGCTCAGCTGAACACCACGACCTGATGCCCGCGCGTTTCCGGCACTGTGACCCACGTGATGCCGTCCACGGTCTCGTGCCGAAGCGTCTCGCCGCTCGGCGCGAGGGTGACGCTCGTCACCGGGCGGTCGAGCCGGAGCCCGACCCGGACGTCGTGCAGCGGCAGCACGTCCTCGACCACCTCGATGCCCTCTCCCCGCCGTTGCGGGGTGGCGTGAATCAGGTGCAGGATCTGACGTCCGCCGAGCTGTGGCTGGCGCAGCAGGCCGATCTCGGCAGTCGTGGGCAAGTTCGGCGCCTGGATGAGTCGGTCCGGCGCCAGGCGGTCTAGCAGGGCGCCGACCAGGTCGCGGTAGTAGGGCACGGCGTGGCGACGGTACGCGCCGAACAGCGGACTGTGACAGTAGATCACGCGGCCGCGCTGGACGATCGCCGGGTCGTCGCTGACCCGGTCGAACGGCGTGTGCTGGTGCGACATGTACTGGGCGTGCGAGCGTGTGAAGTAAGGATAGCCGACCCGCGCCAGCACTTCGGCGCCCGACGTGGCCCGCGCGCGGCTGCCCCGATCGTAGAGTACCTGGTGATAGGCATTCAGAGGCGCGCCGATCGCCTCTCCCACCACCAGGAAGTCCGGGCTGTGGGGCGCCTCCCCCGCGTATTCGACACCGATCTCCAGCGCAAACCGGTCGCTGCCCGGCATCAGCCCGGCGCGGTGGGTGAGCAGCAACGCCCCGCCAGCGTCGAGATACCGCCGCACCTTCGCGGCGAGATCCGGACCGAACGGGACCTCATCCGGCGCGATCAGCACCCTGTAACGCGACAGATCGGCTGCGCGGTCGAGGAACTGGAACGGTCGGTTCAGCTCCATCAGGATGCGCAGCGCCCCCTCGTCGATCTCGCGGCCGACGACCTGGAAGCGGGGCCCAGTTTCAGCCAGCAACACGCCGATCTCCGGGACCGGCTCGGCCCCGGCGGTCCACGGCTCGAGTGCTTCGGCGCGGGCGTAGACGGCGCCGATCCGCTCGTAAGCCGCTTGGTCGAGTCGGCCGCGCGGGTGGAGCTGGTCGCCGACCGAGCAGGCCGCGCCCGTGGCGAGCATCCGCGCGCACTCATAGGTGAGCGCGGCTTCCGTCTTCAAGCCGCCGAAGTCTGCCCAGCTCTTGTGGAAGATGCCGGTCATCCCGAGCAGCGGCATCCCGAGGGACTGGAAGAACGTCGCGAAGAGCGGGTAATGGTTGTAGCCCCACTGCACCGACGGGAGGGACTCGATCTCGATATGCGTGTAGTAAGGCAGTTCGGCGCGCGTGCCCAGCTCGGGCTCGCGGTCCGGGCGCAGCCGGCTGTTGTAATAGATCGTGGCGGCTGGGCTGCGCTTCCGCACCAGCGCGCTTGCACGAGCCATGAAACGACGCTCGAGCCGAAGGGACCACGCCTGGACCTTGGCTTGTTGCGTCTCGTCGACCCCGTCATCGCGCATCTGACGGAGTCGCGAGGCCGAGTAGCCGCCGTCGACCATCGGGCGGACGATGTCGAAGAAGATCCCGTCGACCGGTTTGTACCGTTCAAGCACCTCCTCGGTCTGGGCCAGGATGTAGTCCCCGTACGGGCTGGCCAGGTCCATCGTCCGCCAGCCCTTGACGTCGAACGGCCCCTTGCCCTCGAGGCGGCCGTCCGCGTTGACCTGCCGCCACTCGGGGTGCTCGTCGGCCATCAGCTCGTCGAAGCCGACGCTGATGTAGATCGGCGCGCGGACGCCGATACAGTGCAGCGCCTCGATCTGGGCGCCGAGCAGGTCGAACGTGAGCGACGGGTGCATCCGCCCGATCGTGGTCGGGTGGTAACTGTAGCCGTGATGGCACTTCGCGAAGACCGTCATGCTGTCGATGTGGGCGCGCCTGACCGTCTCGGCGAAGTGGGTCGCATCCCAGTCGCGGCCCACGTCGGGGATGCTGCCCGCCGTGTGGAAGTCGAGGTGCACCTGCCGCATCGGCAGCCCGTTTGGACGCTCCATGGCCTGACCCTCCGCGGTTGTCTTAGCCTTTAGCGGCCGCCGAAGCCGGACAGCGTGATCCCCTGGACGAACCAGCGCTGCGCCACCAGGTACAGGCCCACGACCGGGACGATCGCGAGCGTTGAGGCCGCCATCAGAAGGTTCCAGTCGGTCCCGTACTGGCCGAGGAAGACGCGCAGCCCGACGGCAATCGGGCGGGTCGCGTCGCTGTTCGACATGACCAGCGGCCAGAGCAGGTTGTTCCACTGGTAGAGCATGATGAAGACGGCCAGCGTGGCCAGGGCCGGTCCCGAGAGGGGCAGGATGATCCGCAACAGGCAGCCCAGGCGCGATGAGCCGTCGACCCGCGCGGCGTCTTCGAGCTCGAACGGGATTGTCAGGAAGAACTGCCGCAACAGGAACGTGCCAAACGCGCTGAAGGCTTGCGGGATGATCAGGCCATGGTACGTATCTACCCAGTGCAGCTCCCGCATGAGGATGAACAGCGGAATGATCGTGACCTGGCGCGGGATCATCAACGTCGCCAGATACAGGAGGAAGAGCGCGTCGCGCCCGCGGAAGCGGAGCCGCGCGAAGGCGTACGCCGCGAGGGCCGATGTGCTTACCTCCAGCACCGTCACGCTAACGGCGATCAACAGGGTATTGGCGAGGTAGCGGCCGAACGGCGCGGCGTTCCAGGCGGCAGCCAGGTTCTCGGGGTGCCACGTCCGCGGCCACCACGTCGGTGGGATCTGGGCCACCTCGGCTGGGGACTTGAGCGCTGTCAGGACCATCCAGACGATCGGGATGAGCGTAAAGACTGCCAGGCCGACCAGGAGCGTGTAGCCGACGACCGTCCAGGCGGTGATCGCCCGACGCCCGGCGCCCGCGAGCGCCAACCGTCCGGGCGCGGCGGTCAGGACGCGCGCGTCATTCATAGGTCACCCACCGCCGCTGAGCGCGGAACTGGACCACGGTGAACGCGAAGACGACCGCGAACAGGACCCAGGCGACCGCCGCCGCGTAGCCCATGTGGAACGACTGGAAGCCCACCTGGTAGATGTGGAGGACCAGGGTTGTCGTGGCCGTGCCGGGCCCGCCGTTGGTCATGATCAGCGCCTGGTCGAAGACCTGGAACGAGTTGATCAGTGCGATCACCACGACGAAGAACGTCGTGGGCGAGAGCATCGGCAAAGTGACGTGGAGGAACCGCCGCCAGGCGGTCGCCCCGTCGATCATCGCCGCCTCGTACAGGTGCTGGGGGATGCTCTGGAGGCCGGCCAGGAACAGGACCATGTTGTAGCCGAAGGACTTCCAGGCGCTCATGAGGATCAGGCCGGGCATCGCCCAGATCGGGTCGACGAGCCAGGCCGGGCCGGCGATGCCCACCAGCGCCAGGAGCTGGTTCATCAGCCCGACGTTGGGCAGGTAGAGCCATTTCCAGACGAGCGACAGGGCGACGGTAATGGTGACGTAGGGCAATAGGAAGATGCCGCGGAAGATCGTTACGCCCCGCAGGGTCTGATTGGTGAGCAGGGCGGCCGCGAGGCCGAGCCCCACCGAGAGCGGGACGCTCACCGCCGAGAAGTAGAACGTGTTGACGAAGGCGGCGCGGAAGACCGCGTCGTCGAGCAGCTGGCGGAAGTTGCCGAGGCCGACAAACGACCTCCCGAGCAGCAGGTCCCAGTCGTAGAGCGAGAGGACCAGAGCCGCCAGGACCGGCAGGGCCGAGAATGCCAGGAAGCCGACAATGTTGGGCAGCAGGAATAGGTAGGCGGTGAGGGTCTGGTGGTCGCGGGCCCACCAGCGCCTCATGGCCGCCCACCGAGTGTGCCACGGCGCCGCGGCGACTATGCTCGCCATGCCGACCGTTCCGGGGCTGACCCGCCGCCCGCAGTGGCGGGCTCTGCCCTCACCGCCTGGCGAGCTCCTGGTGTTTCTTGAGCAGCTCGTCGAACTTGGGCTTGACGTTGGCCACCGTGTCCTGGACCGACTGCTGGCCTGTGAAGACCGGATTGTAGTCCCGGTTCAGCATCAGCACCGTCTCCTGCCAGGTCGTCGTGGTGCGATAGAAGCGCGTCTTGCCGGCTTGCTGGGTGAGGATCTTCTCGACCACGTCGACGTTCTTGGGCGGCAGATCCGGGCTCTTGAACGCCCCAACGGTCGACTGGCGAGCGGGATAGGCGCGCCCGGCCTTGGCGAGCTTCTGGAGCGACTCGCCGCTGGTGATGACCTTCAAGGCCTGCCAGCTCTCCTCGGGGTACTTCGTCGTGTTGGAGATGCCGAAGCCCGAGCCCGCGACCCAGGTGACGCTGCCGGCCTTGCCGGCCGGGAAGGGTGCGATGTCCCAGTTGAATTTGGCGTTCTTGCGGACGTTGATGATGTTCCAGGGCCCGTCCGCGTACATCGCGACCTTGCCGCTGTAGAACTGCTCGCGCGCCAGGTTCGCATTCGCCAGGTCGGTCACTGGCGGGGCAATCTTGTCCTTGGTGAACATGCCGACCGCGAACTCGAGGGCGGCGACCGAGTCGGCGCTGTCGAGCGTACACTGTGTCTCCTCGGTGTTCATGTAATCGCCACCGCCGGACCAGAGCCAGGGCACGCTCGCGTCGAAGTTCGGCTGGATGGTGTATCC